>NZ_CP107783.1:1850454-2158863 GCF_036345255.1 Streptomyces sp. NBC_00569
TGCAACCACAAACTCGGTACTGGGCAGCACAGATTCCGAAATCCGCTCCGCGCTGGGCGTCCGCGAGCTGGATCCCGACAGTGTGGCCACCGTCGTCGTGGTTCACCTCGCATGCGACGGATGGGGAAGGCCAGTTGGCCTTCCCCATCCGTCGCATTTCGAAGCGGTCAGTTAGTCCGCCATCTCATGGGCGGTGCGGAACTCGTGGTCAGGCTGCGGGAACTGATCCCACAGGATCTGTGAGCGGATCTCTCCGCTGAGTTCCCCGACGAGGAAGCGGGTCACGGTCATGTCGTATCGCTCCCACTCCTCGCCGGACTCGTCGTTGATCAGGATAGGGCGGGTGTCGGGGTCGTCACCCGGCTGCATGAGCCAGTACAGGTACTCGCCGTTGTCCGTGGTTGCCCAGCAGATCAGGCGGCTGCCCTCGGCCTCCAGCTCGGCCGGCTTGTCCTCGAACTGCCACAGGGAGTCGTTGGCCTCCTCGCGTTCCGCCGAGATCTTGATCAGGTCGTAGACGTCATTGCGGCATCCCGGCTCCAGGAGCAGCAGGTAGCCGTCGATGAAGCCGCCGCCTCCGTAGGCTTCGATGAGTTCCTTGTAGTCCCCGGGCAGCGCGCTCTGCAGGGTGCTTTCGGCGGCGTTCCAGTCCGGAACCTGGCCGCTGCCGTGGGGCCGCGGCAGCAGCTCGGTGAGCTGGGTCAGGTCGGGGTTCATCTGTTGAGTCCTTTCGTCACCGCTTGCGGTTCCAGATCGTGAAGATGTTGGTTCCATCGCCGTCACTGCCGTGCGGACGCATCTGGAAGCCGTTGTTGCCGTGGGCCTCGATGGTCACACCGAGGGGAATTTTCGCATTGTCGTCGGCGTAGATGGGCGTCACGCTGTACTGGATGATCTCACCGTCTCTGGCGGCGTTGCGGACCTGCAGTTCGACCTGCCGCATGACGGGCGAGTTGGCGTAGCTGTGCATGGTGACGAAGTTGCGCGGGTCTTTGTTGGATCCGCCGATCATGGCTGCGAGTAGGTGGGCGCGGTTGTATCCCTTACCGGATTCCCAGCCGGCCGGGTCGACCTGTGGGCCGGTTTTGCCGCCGAGCATGTCCTTGGTGATGGTGGCGTGCATCGACGTAGCACGGTTGTGCGGGCCGAGGTTGCCGTATTGGACCCGGTCGCCCCAGGTGACGTCGTTCTCGTCGCAGGGGGTGAGCCCGAGCGGGTCGCTGAGTGAGTGCGGGTTGTCGACGTAGGCGAGTGGATTGGGAGCAGGGGGCAGTCCGAGCGGGTCTGGGGTGAGGTAGCGGGCTGACTCGGGGTCGTAGTGGCGGTAGTAGTTGTAGTGCAGGCCCGTTTCGGGGTCGTAGTACTGGCCGGGAAAGCGCAGGGGGGTGTAGGCGGAGGCG
Source organism: Streptomyces sp. NBC_00569 (assembly GCF_036345255.1). Classification (NCBI taxonomy): domain Bacteria; kingdom Bacillati; phylum Actinomycetota; class Actinomycetes; order Kitasatosporales; family Streptomycetaceae; genus Streptomyces; species Streptomyces sp. NBC_00569. The sequence continues at coordinate 1,851,855 of NZ_CP107783.1, forward strand.
TTCTTGTTCCAGGTGGTGGCGCCCCAGAGGGTGGCGCGGGTGCGCCAGGCGATGGTGCCTGACTCGTCGATCAGTTCGGTGGGGGTGCCGATCTGATCGGTGATGATGGCGAAGAAGCGTTGGTCGATGGCTTCTTGCGGTGCGGTGGCAAGGGATTTGGTCTCCGTCTGGGCGACGGGGGTGTGGCCGTCGTGGTCCCAGGTGAAGGTGATGAGTTCCGGGGCGTTCGTGGTGTGGACGGTCTGTTCGCACAGGGTGGTGCCGTCCCACGTGAACGTGGTGCGCTCCAGGACTCTCTGGCCGTCTGGGGCCATTCGGAGTTTGGCGGTGCGTCGGCCCAGAGCGTCGTACGTGTAGCGCCAGCGTGTGTTGTCCGGGGCTGTGCAGCCGATCAGTTGGTCTTCTGCGTTCCATTCATAGCGCCAGCTGTCGGGCTTGTGGGAGAGCCGGGTTTTCTGGCGAAGGGTGACGCGGCCCAGGGCGTCGTGTTCGTAGCGGACGTTGCCGGCTCTGGTGAGGCGGGTGCCGGTGTAGGTGCGTGGCCCTGTGGCGTCCGGGCTGGCATGCCGTGTGGGCCAGGTAGCGGCTGTCTGGTTGCCCATCGCGTCGTAGGTATAGGTCTCGCTCCAGTTCGCAGCACGCACGCCGGTGACCCGCCCGCCTGTATCGAGGTCGAAGCGGCGCGGGCCGGAGTGGAGGTCGTCGGTGCCGGTGAGGTGGCCGTCGGCGCGATGGGTGTAGGTCCTGCGCTGGATCAGGCGGTGGTCGGTGCCGGTGGTGACGGCCTGGCCGGTCAGGCGGCCTGAGGGTCCGTAGGTGCTGGTGAGGGTGGCGAACTCGCCGACGGTGCGGATGAGTTCCCGGCCGGCTGCGTCGTAGGTGAAGCCGATGGTGTGGCCGGATGAGGTCATGCGTGGTGGGCTGTCCGCCCCGGCATGGGTCCAGGTGGTCACTACGCCTGAGGGCGTGGTCCGGCTCTGGCGTCGTCCGGCCTGGTCGTATGTGAAGCGCAGGACGGCGCCGTCCACCGTCTGAGCGGCCAGTCGGCCGGCTGGGTCGTAGGAGAACTCCAGGCTGCTGTCTGGGGTGGTGGCGTGAGTCATCCGAGAGGCCGCGTCGTAGCGGTACTCCGTGCGCCGGCCGTCAGCCGCTTTCGCTGTCAGTTGGCCGACGTCGTCGAAGGCATAGGTGGCGGTCTGACCGGCGGCGTCGGTGCGGGCTATGGGCTGGCCGGCCGCATCATAAGCGTAGCGGGTGGTGCGGTCATCGAAATCGGTCTCAGCGATCAGACGCCCCGCCGCGTCGTAGGCGTAACTCCAGGTGTGGCCTTGAGCGTTGGTGACGCGGGTGAGGCGCTGCTCGGTGTCGTAGCGGAAGTGGTGCTGCGAGCCGTCCGGGGAGATGCGGGCTGCCGGCAGGTCGAAGGGACCGTAGTCGATGCGAGTGTGCGCGCCGAGCGGGTTCGTATGGCTCGTGCAGTTTCCCTCCCCGTCCCAGGCCCACGACTCACGGGCACCATCTGGTGTGGTGCGACTCAGCAGTCGCCCTTCGGCGTCCCAGGCCAGGGCGGTCACGTGCCCGAGCGGGTTGATGAGTTCGACGGCGCGGCCCAAGAGGTCGTAGCAGCCCCGGGTGGTCGCGCCGCGCGGGTCAGTGACCGTGAGGGGCAGCCCGGCAGCGTTGGTCTCCACGGTGGTGGTGGCGCCGTGCGGGTCGGTGGCACTCGCGACGGCTCCGGTGGTGTGATGGGTGAAGCGGTGGACGGCGCCGTCGGGTTCGACCAGGAGTGTGCGGTTGCCGCGGGCGTCGAATCCCTGCCGGGTCTGAGCGCCGTCGGGGCCTATCAGTTCCACCGGCAGGTGCAGGTCGTTGTAGGCGATGCGGGTGGTGGCGCCGTCGGCTGTCTGTGTTCGGACCAGGTCGCCGGAGTCGTTCCACTCCCAGTGGGTGGTGCGGCCCAGGGGGTCGGTTCGGGAGAGGAGATGGTCGTGGCGGTCCCATTGCTGTCGGGTGGTGTGGCCGAGCGGATCGGTGATGGCGATGATCTGGCCGCGCCGGTTGGCGCGATAGACCATGGAGTGGTCCAGGGAGTCGGTGTATGTGACGGTGCTGGTGCCGTCCTCATCTGGGCCGGCATAGGTCAGGCGCGCGTTGAGAATGTTGTCGGTGCCGTGGGTGGTAATGACGCGGTGCTGGTCGTCGTAGCTGTAGGCGTAGACCGTGTCGTTGCTGTCGCGCCAGCCGGTGATGCGGTGAGCCGCGTCGTAGGTGAAGTGGAGCGGAGCATCCAGCGCGGTGCGCACCTCGTCCAGGTCGCCCGCGGTGACGGGCGCCTGTCCGCTGGGGGTGTCAGCAGTGTCGCCCCGGTCCTCGTAGCGAAAGCTGCGCAGGCGCGTGGAGCCTTCGTCGGTGAGCATGCGCAGGCCGGTGACGCGGCGGCGCTCTGCGTGCGTGTCGATCTGGACGCTGTAGCCGCCTGAGTGGACGACCAGTACGGGGACGTCGTCATCAGTGCGCTCGATGGCAACGCTGTTGCCGTTGCGGTCCTCGATCGTGGACAACCACCACAGCCCGTCGTGCTGAAGGGAGGGTTCGAAATGACGGGTCAGGCCCGTGAAGGGGTCCTGTACGGTCAGTGAGTAGGCAGTGCCGCGGGTGACGTAGGTCAGTGGCAGGCGGGCACCCGCGGCTGGTTGAACGCGGTCGCCCGGCAGGTCGGGACGCCGCGGGTAGACCAAAATAGAACCGTCCTCGCGGTACCACCAGATCCCGCCCCATTCAGTGTTGGCCTCGAGCCGTTCGTCGAGAGTGGAAGCCCAGGACGGGCCGAAGAAGCGTCCCGCGTCATATCCGGACAGGTGGGTGCGGCGCAGCACCAGCGGCAGCACTCCGGGAAGTTCTACGTCGGTCTGGGCGAGGATCATCTGACCGCTGGCCATGTCGATCGGGTCGCCACAGGTTTCCCGCGCATTCAGGGGGCGGGCCTGCCTCGACAGCCTGGTCGAGTCGATCTTCAGCCCGCTGGGCTTGCGCCCAGCACCGGAGGCATCGCCGTGGCCTGAGCCGCCGCCCGCGTCACCCTTATTGACGTGAATGTTGCGGGCCTTGTCGCGGACACCGATGTCGTTGTGCTTGTGCAGCTTGGAGGCGGCTTTGACACGTTCCGGGACGGTCTCGGTGACATGCTTGGAGATTTTGCCAAGGGCCTTCTCTGAGCCCTTGAGCGCACCGTGCAGGACACTGTCGAAGGCTTGTGTGAACGGGTCGCGGCCCTTGCTGCGGCCGAACGCTCCCTTGGCCCGCGACAGCGGCGAGGCCGCACCCAAGTGCATCTCGCCGCCGTGCCGTGAAACCTTCCCCGCACCGTCCTCGAACTCAAAGTGATCGATCCTGGTGGCCTTCTCGCCTCCCCCGGCACCACTGCCGCTGGAGCCGCCAGCCGACGCGAGCTGCAACCCACCGTGCCCGCCATGCCCCCCGTGCCCCCTGCCTCCACTGGCGGGCGGCACGGAGAATGCCCCCTCCGCGAGGTCGAGGACCATGTCCTCGACCATCGCCTCCAGCTTGGCGTTGACGGGCTCAGTTATCTTGGCCAGGACCTCGTCCACAACCCGGTCCACAGCCTCGTCGATGATCCTCTTGACCACCTGACGCATCGCGGTGACCTCAGCTGCTCCGATCAGTGCGGACAGGCCACCGGTGACTACGGCGAGTCCTGCCGAGATCCCCACCGAGGCAGCCATGATGGCGAGTTCGGCCTCGGCCTTGGTCTTCATTCCGAAGATGATCTCCGCGAGCACATCACAGGCGTCCGCGAACAAACGTGCGAGCTCGGGGAGTTTCTCCAGATGGCTGGCCTTGACCTGGCTCCAGTGCTTCTCCATCGCATCGACAGCCCAGCCCTCGGAAGAGGACAGGATCCGAGAGACCGCCTTGTGCGCGTCACCGCCATGGCCTTCGAATTTCTCCGCGAACTCCCGCATGGCATCCGCCATTTCACGGTAGTCGTCCTCGTCCACATTCGGGAAGTTGATCCCGATGAAGTCCAGAACCTCGTCCAGCCAGCCCGGGATCGTGTAGCCCATCCCCGCATCCTCCCCCTTGGTCCCCACTCTGCCCACGAACGCAAAATTGCCGCCTACGCGATCAAGAACTCTAGTCGGCAGCAGTGACAGCGACGCAAGTGGGAACGAGGTCACCCTGTCCGCACTGGAGGCACTCCTCGAAACGGCGGTTGGGAGTACGACAGCTGGGTTAGGGCGGAGGGCGGCCAGGCCTCAGTGTGGCTGATGCTCAGTCGTCGTCGTCCAGCAGTCGGAGTGTGGTGCGCGAGCCCGAACTCGTGGTCAGGGAGGTGCGCCACGGTGATCCTCTGCGTCACCGTGGAGAGCGGCTCGGACCGCCTGGTAAACGTCTCCACACGCAACGGCCCGTCCACAAACACCGTCACCGAGCACGGTTGCGCCGAGCAGTCTCAAGAACGACCCGGCGTCACCGATCGAGAGCCACAGCGCGGCCCGCCCCTCGGCGACTCACTCGCGCAAAGGTGCCTGTGGGGCAATTGAGCCGGGAGGAGGGCAAGGGTCGCGTGAGGTCCCCCAGGATTTACGCTGCTGCCTCGGCGTGATCGCTCCAAGCACGCCGACGCAGCGGTTCGGCTCTGAGCGGGACAGTCTTGTCAGCGTGCGAGGGTGACCGTCACCGGCGCGTTGGGGCAGGGTGCCGCGTTCTCGGCAAGCGCGGCCTCTTCCGACGAATCGATCGCGAGCTGCCAGCGCACCTTCACAGTGATCCAGTCAGTGATGTACTCGCACCGGTCCCCGTCAAATGGTGGCATCCAGGTGGACGGGTCCTGGTCCGCCTTGGAGCGGTTCGACTGCGCCGACACAGCAATGAGAGAGCGCTCGTCACGGAGCCGGATAGCCCTGGTGCGGGGCCTTTAACATCTGTGGCTGTGGGCCCTTGTGCTGATGCCCCGGCAGGATTCGAACCTGCGACACCCGCTTTAGGAGTTCGACCCAGCAGCCACTCTGGTCGACTGCGGGCAGGCCTGCACCGATACCTATGACCGCCCGAAGTTGCCGGCGTCTGGCACCGTTGATGTCAGCCGGTGATGTCAGGCGACACTGCCTGGTCGGTTACGGACGACGGTAGGCGGCACGGTCGGTTCCGGGTACCGGGGCCAAGGGTCCCGGGCTCACGTGCCGGGGGAACGGAAGGCGACTTGCTGACGGGCGGCCTCGTCGATCTCGTCGAGGGTGAGGAGAGGGGTGGCCCGGGTGTGGAGGGCTCCGCTGGCTTTGACGGTGAGGCTGACGGCGGCCATGGAGACCGGGTCGGGGAAGTCGACGATAAGTACGATGTCGTCCTCCCCGAAGGCGAAGTACATGGCCTCGACCTGCCCGCCGAGGTTGGTGACGACATGGTCGACGGCGGCGCGACGGCTACTCGCGCCTTCCTTGAGCAGACCCTTGGTGCCCTCGGGCGTGTAGGTGGCCTGGATGAGGAACTTCGGCATAGGGGTGCTTCCTGCCCATCGTTTGTCCGGTGTGGAATGACCTTCCCGCTGTCACATCGGCCGCTACGCGCGGAACCGCTTGGTTCACTCGTTAGAACCTGCCCCCGCATCAACGTGCGGCGTAGTCCCACATCGCGGCGACGAACCTTGCACCTGCCGGAGATATTGTCCGTGCAGGTCACAGCCCCGTTCCCCTGTCACGCTCCCCTGACACGGCCTGATCACCAGTGTGCTGGAGCGGCTTCCCCCTGCAGGCCGCCGCCTTCACGCCGGCAGGTGGCGGCGGCTGCGAGCGACGGTTCCGTGTCACGTTCCGCTTGTTGAGCCGGCTGCGGGACGAGGCACGTGCGTGCGGTTGTGGATCTCGACGGCGAGGGGCGTGGCGGTGAACATGGAGGAGTAGGTGCCGACTGCGAGGCCGATGAGGAGGGCGAGGGCGAAGTCGGTGAGGGTGTCGCCGCCGAAGACGGCCAGCGCGGTGAGGATGAAGGCCGCTCCCATACCGGTGTTGACGGTGCGGGGCAGGGTCTGCAGGAGGGCCTCGTTGCTGATGCGTGAGAGGGGCGCCTTTCGGTCGCGCCGGCTCAGTTCTCTGATGCGGTCGAAGACGACGACGGAGTCGTTGACGGAGTAGCCGATGACGGTCAGGAGAGCGGCGAGGAAGACGCCGTCGATGGGTTTGCCGAGCCAGGCGAAGATGCCGGTGAGGATCACCACGTCGTGGGCGAGGGCGGAGACCGCTGCGGTTCCGAACAGCCAGCGGAAACGCGTCGCGAGGTAGATCAGCTGGGCTCCGAGGGCGACGGCGAGGGCGATGAGGGCGCCGCGGCGCAGTTCTTTGCCGAGGCTGGGGCCGATGCTCTCGTCGCGGAGTTTGCCGGCGTGCTCGGTCAGATCGCGGACGGCTTCAGTGACTTCGGCCGTCTGTGCGTTGGTGAGCCGGCTGGTCCGTACGGTGAGCTGGTTGTCGCCGGAGGTCTGGACGACGGCGCGGGGGAATCCGGCGTCGGCGAGTGCGGCGCGGGCCTGGTCGGGGTCGACGGGGGTGGCGGTGGCGTACTCGATGACACGTCCGCCGGTGAATTCGATGCCGAAGTCGAGGCCCCGCAGCGCGATGCCGGAGCCAGCCAGGACCAGCGCGGCGATGGAGGCGGCCAGCCATCGGCGGGGGTGGCGCATCAGGTGGGGGTTGCTGCGGCTGATGCGGTCACGGACGGTTCCGGTGTGAGCGATGCCCGTGATGCGGGGGCGACGGCGCACACAGGGGCGGGCGGCGGCGTACTCGGCGAGGACGCGGGTGATGACCAGGGCGCTGAGCATGGAGGCGAGGACGCCGATGCCCAGGGTGACGCCGAAGCCGCGGACGGGTCCGGAGGCGAGGAAGAACAGCAGGCCGGCGGCAATGAGGGTGGTGATGTTGGAGTCGGCGATCGCGCTGAAGGCGCGGCGGAATCCGGCGGCCAGGGACGAGCGTGCGGTGGGGCGGTGGCGCACGGCGTACTCTTCGCGGGCTCGTTCGAAGACGAGTACGTTCGCGTCGACGGCCATGCCGATGGCCAGGACGAATCCGGCGAGTCCGGGCAGTGTGAGGGTGGCGCCGAGGGCGGCCAGGGCGGCGTAGGAGATGAGGCCATAGCAGGCCAGGGCCACGGTGGCCAGCGCGCCCATGAGCCGGTAGACGACGGTGATGAACAGGGCGGTCAGCGCGGTGCCGATGACGGCAGCCCGGAGGCTGGCTGTGATGGCTTGGGCGCCCAGGCTGGGGCCGACGGTGCGCTGTTCGACGGTCTCGACCGGCACGGGCAGGGCTCCGCCGTTGATGAGCAGGGCCAGTTCCCGCGCTTCGCCGGGGCTGAAGGACCCGGTGATCTGCGTGGAGCCGCCGCTGATGCCGGAGACGCAGCGGACCGACGGGTCGACCTGCGGCGAGGAGATGATCTTGTCGTCGAGGACGATGGCGACCCGGCGTGCCGGGTCACCCGCCGGGTGGCAGGCGGCTTGGCCGGTCAGGTGGGCCCACCCGTTGTCACGGCCACTGTCTTCGAAGTCGACGCTGACGTGCCATCCGGCGCCGCCCTGCTGGTCGAAGCCTGGGACGGCTTCTTTGACGTCGTTGCCGGTCAACGGGGCTGCCTGCAGGCGCAGGAGCCGACCGGACTCGTCGGCCAGAACGTGCTGGCGGGGCTGTTTGGGTAGTGGTTCGGGAAGGTCGTCGGCACTGTTGGCTGTGCCGAGCACCTGATGGAAGGTGAGCTGGGCGGTTCGGCCGAGGACGTCGGCCGCCTTCCTCGGGTCCTGGACGCCGGGCAGTTCGACGACGATCCGGTTGTCACCGGAGCGGGCGATGGTGGGTTCGGCGACGCCGAGCGCGTCGATGCGGCCGCGCAGCACTTCCACGGTGCGGTCGGTGGCCTCGTCGTCGGTGACAGTGGCGTCGGCGGGTTGTGCTTCCAGCACGATCTGTGTGCCGCCTCGCAGGTCGAGCCCGAGGCGGACCGGCACGGTGAGCGCGATGTACAGGGACAGGGCGACGGCGGTGAGGGCGAGGAGCCCTCGGATGCGTTGGGATCGGTTCACAGCGGGCCTCCGGCAGGCACACCGCGGCCAGGACGGTGGCAGCGGTCAGCGGAACAAGGGGAAGGTGTCTCAGGTGCCTGGAGGTGGAGGTGGTGCCCGCGTCGGGTGACAGTCCGCCGTCTGTGCAGGGGCGGGCGGGCGCACCGCCGGAAGCGGCATGGAGGTGGAATGCGGCGGGCTGTCGGCCGTGCAGCACGGAGTGAGGGTGGCGGGGACGGGCGGTGAAGGACGCTCGCCGATGGTGTCACGATGGCAACGGGCCGCGGCTGGATGTCCGTCGTCTGTGTGAGGTCCGTTGCCGGCCCGCATCGTCGCGGAAGTGAGTGCCGCGTCGTCCGGCACGTGGGGGTGTGTGCTGCCGGTCGCCGGTGGGCTGAACAGGGTGGCCAGGAGGGCGAGCAGGGCAGCGATCAGCAGCGCTGCCGGGCCGAGCCCACCGGCGCGCGGGACGGTGTGCGTGGAGCGTGCCATGCCCGTCCCCCTCTTCGGCGCGTGTCGGTGTGGCTGACTTGCGGCGGGCCGTGGGGCCCCAAGGTCCCGGCTGGGGAGTGGCAGCCGGAGCCTTGAGGCGGTCAGGGAAGGTCAGGGTTCGATGAGGCCGACCCGGATGGCGTAGCGGGTGAGCTCCAGGCGGTCGCGCAGGCCGAGTTTGTGCAGGAGGTTCGCCCGGTGCCGGTGGACGGTCTTGATGCTGATGAAGAGCACCTCGGCGATCTCCTTGGAGGAGTGGCCTTCGGCCACGAGTTTGAGGACCTCTTCTTCGCGGGCGGTCAGCACCTGGTCCGGGGGTTCCTCGCCCTGGCGGACGCGGTCGAGGTAGTTGCGGATGAGGGCGGTGACCGCGCCCGGGTAGAGGAAGGGCTCGTCGCGCATGGCGGCCCGGCAGGCTGCGACCAGGTCGCGGTCGGCCACGGACTTCAGGACGTATCCGCTGGCGCCGGCCTTCAGCGCCTGGAAGAAGTACTGCTCGTTGTCGTGCATCGTCAGCATCAGCACACGCAGTCCCGGTCTGAGCGCGATGAGCTCCCGTGCGGCCTGCAGGCCGGTCATGCGGGGCATGGCGACATCCAGCACGGCCAGGTCGACATCGTGGGTGCGGGCCATGTCGATGGCTTCGGCGCCGTCCCCGGCCTCGGCGACGACCTCGAGGTCCGGCTCCCGGTCGAGGATGAGCCGCACACCGCGACGTACCAGGGCATGGTCGTCGGCGAGGAGGATACGGATCGTGGGCGTCTGGGTCATGATCGTGGCTTTCTGGGGATGGGCACGGTCAGCCGGACCTGCGTACCGGCCTTCGGCTGGGAGGTGAGGTCCAGGGTGGCCCCGATGAGCAGGGCCCTCTCGCGCATGCCGCGGATCCCCGCGCCTTCGTGCGGGACGCCGGTTCCGCGGCCGTCGTCGGTGACTGCCAGGACCACCGCGCTGTCGGTGTGGTGCAGGCACACCTCGACACCGTCCGCTTCGGCGTGCCGGGCCGCATTGGTCAGTGCTTCCTGGGCGACGCGGTACAGCACGAGTTCCGTCTGCTGATCCAGGGCGGGCAGGTCGGGGGCGAAGCTTCGCCGCACGCGTAGTCCGGTGTGGGTGGCGATCTGGCTGGTCAGCGAGGTCAGGGCGCTGATCAGGCCGAGATCGTCCAGCACGCCCGGACGGAGCCGTCGCACCAGGTGGCGCACCTCGTCCAGGCTCCCGCGGGTGATCTCCTGGGCCTGCCGCAGTTCACCGCGCAGGGGTTCGTCCGCCTCGCTCGCCGCCCGCTCCAAAGACAGCAGGATCGCGGTCATGCTCTGGCCGACCTCGTCGTGGAGTTCCTGGGCGATGCGGCGCCGTTCGCCTTCCTGCGCGAGCAGGACGCGGGCGCTGCTGGTGGCCCGTTCGTGCTCCAGCCTCTCCAGCATGGCGTTGAAGGCGCGGATCAGTTCGGCTATGTCGCCACGGCCACGCTCTGGCAGCCGCTGGCCGGGGCGCAGCAGGTCGACGGTGGTCATCAGCCTCATGAGCCGGTCCAGTGGAGCCAGCCCGATCCGCAGCAGGGCCGCGTTGGCGACCAGCATGATCACCAGGCCGGTCACGAGAATGACCGCCTCGGTCAGCACGACCGGCACCGAGACGGTCACGGGGGCCCACAGCAGAAGCGCGGTGGCGGCGCTCAGCACCACTGCGTTGAGAGCGAAGATCCGCCAGAACAGAGACACCGGGATGACGCCTTCCTTTCATGACACGGCTGTGCCTCTACTGTCGGTCACCGCTCACCTCGATCATGAGCCGCGGCCACTGGTCTTGACCAGCCTGACCCAGGCTGCCCGCCCCCTTGCCGTGCCGTCGATGGGTGCCGGACCCCATTTCCGGGCGTGTGCCCTGCCCACGGCCGGATGGGCTCCGGGACCTGCCACAGATGGGTATCGCGCCCGATGGGCTTCTCGCGGCGGATCGGCCACGGTGGGCCATGGCACACCCACCGTGATCCCTGACCGTCACCGCACCGGCCCCGCCGCATCACACCTTTCCGTACGCCCCTGTAGAGAGAAGGACGCACCATGTCGCTCGACACGTCCCGGACCGAAGCCCGCCCCGAGCGCCTGACGGCCCACGAGACCCGCCAGCGCCTCGCGCACGAACGCAACTCCCGGCTGACGCAACTGCAGACCATCGGTGAGGCAGGACAGGGCACGGAGGAGGTGATGTCGGCGCAGCGAGACACCCTCGAGCGTGTCCTCAAGGAGATCGAGGCCGCGTTCACCCGCGTCGAGGACGGCAGCTACGGCATCTGCCTGGGCTGCTCCAGGACCATCCCGGTCGAGCGCCTGGAGATCCTGCCCTACACGCGGTTCTGCGTCCCCTGCCAGCGCGCCACGGCCTGACAGCCACCTGCCCATTCTCTGTCTCCCGCTGTGCCCGAGGGGTGAAGTGATGAACCATCAGATCGCCGTCGGCCGCCACACGATCCTTTCGATCGACGACCTCGCAGCACTGCGCGCAAACCTGGAAGAGCAGCGCCTGTTCCGCCAGGAGCAGCTGCAGCAGATCGCAGGTACCGCCACGGTCCGCACGGACGCGGTCCCCGAGCGGCAAGCTGACTCCCACCTCGCGGTCCGCGACAAACTCGCCGCCTCCGCCCGCATGGTCCTCACCGACGTGGAAGCAGCACTCACGCGCATGGACCAGGGGCGTTACGGCGCCTGCCAGTTGTGCTGCCGACCCATCGCCCTCGAGCGGCTGATGATCGTGCCGCAGGCCCGCTACTGCGCCCATTGCCAGCAGGTCAGGGAGGCCGGCCGATGACCACCACAGCCCGACCGCGTGCCGTGCATGCCCCGCCGAGGCCTGGGCCCTTGGACCGCCAATGGTCAGGCATCGCCCTTGACCTGGGCAGCGCCCGCACCCGGGCCTGGATCTCCGGCCGGCGAAGCATCCTCGACGTGCCCACGGTGACCTTCCCCGGCGACGGCGACATCCACCCCGTCCAACGCGGCACCATCGTCGACACCCCCGCAACCGCCCGGATGCTCGACCGCCTGCTCGGCCACCGCCTGCCCCGCTTCAGCCGCCGCCTGATCGTCGTGACTGCCCCCGCACTCGGAGGAGTCGCCTTCCGGACCGAGGCCCGCACCGCGGTCGAGGTCCTGCGGCCGTACAGCGTGCTGACCATCCCCACCGCACGAGCCGTGGCCATGACCGCCGGGGCCGACCTGACCCGTCCCCTGCTCGTGGTGGACATCGGCGCCCACCTCACCGAGGTCACCCTCCTCACCGACGGCGCGGTGACCGACGCCCGCCACACCGCGCTGGGCACCAGCGACGTGGACGGCCTCACTCCACCGACGCGGATCACCGACGCCATCGTCGCGATGGTGACCGCGATGCTGGAACAGGACGCCACCGCCCAGACGCTCAACGCCTTGCAGGCAGGCGCACTCCTGGCCGGCGGAGGCGCTTTGCGCCCCTATATCACCTACCACCTCACCCGTCAACTCGACGCCCCTGTCAAGCCCGTGCCCGCCCCCCACACCGCGGCCGTCCGAGGCGCAGCCCAACTCCTCGAGGCCGCGCGCACCCATCCCTCGATCAACGGAAACACCGAACCCGCCGCGCACCCCTGCCAGGGAAAGGTGACAGCGCGGCGGCGCCCCGGCTCATGAGCGCTCATGAGCGCGAAAGCAGGAGGCCGCACTCAAACTGATCGGCGACTCAGCGTGCTTCGCTCCTCCCACACGCGATGGGTGACATAGGTGGCCGGTCCGGTTGTGCCGTGTCGGCCGAGCGCCAGGGAGTTGCCCAATACCCGTCGAGTGACGCCCCGTTCGGCAGTCCCGCACGCATGGGCTCGTGTTCGAGAGCATCGAGGAACGCGTACTCACCGGAGAGCACAAGGCCGGGGGCCGGTTGCCGCCCGAGCGCGAGCTGACGGCGCCGGTCCTGGGTGCCCGGTCCGCGCTGCGCTAGGCGCCACGGGTTCCCAGCGGCGAAGCAGCGGGCAGGCCGTCAGGTCCTCGTAGTACCGCTGCCCCGCCAACTGGCACACCCGCTTGTCAGTGTGCGAACCGGGCAGCAGGACCTCCACCTCCATCCCACGGCGGGCGGCGGGCGGCGGGCGGCGGGCGGCGGCACAAAGCAGCCCGATGAAGTAGGCGTCGAAGGCGAAGTAGGCGGTGGTGAGGCGAACCCGCTCCTCGGCGGATTCCAGAACGACCCGCAGCAGGGTCTGCATGTCCTGCCAGCCGAAGGAAGCCGAGCCGCGCACGACCTGGACGACGGAGTCGCCATGGTGCTCGCTGCGGACGAACCGGTCGCGCTCGTCGAACAGTTCGGCGACCACTCACTCCGACGCTCCCGCGGTGACCTGAGCACGAAAGTCCGCCTGGCCAGCGACAGCCGAGCACGGCCGTTGTCCGGCCAGTCTTGGTCGAGCACGCCGAGCGCGGCATATGGCCGGCGTTGCGGGCATGCCGCATGGTGGAAGCAGTCAACAACTACACGCCGCGACGAATACTCTACGCAACCAGGACGCCACTGAAAGTATTGCAACCGACCACCTGCCGTCAGCAGGTGACTGACAAGGGATCAACTGACCTCCTGATGCTGGACACCAGGAGTGACATCCCGGAATGGATGCCCGTGACCAGCACCGACCACGTCCGCCTGAAAGCCGGAGACGCCGAGCTGACAGTCGACCCCGAGAGCGGTTGCCGAATCAGCAGCCTCCGCATCCGCGGCACCGAGGTCCTGCGGCAAGGAGCCAAGTATGGATCCTTCCCGATGGTGCCTTGGTGCGGCCGCATCACGCTCGGACAGTTCGCCAACGGCACGGAACGCCACCAGATGCCCGTCAAGGGCGAACCGCACAGCATCCACGGAACCGGACGCGATACCCCCTGGCGCACAGTCCGCACCGACACGGACTCCGCCGCGTTCACCTACGACCTCGCCCAACCCTGGCCCTACTCCGGCCGCGTCACACAGGTGGTGGAACTCGCCGAAAACGCCGTCACCCTCACAATGAGGGTGGAGAGCGACGGAGACAGCTTCCCGGCTCAGGTCGGCTGGCACCCCTGGTTCCTGCGCAACCTCGGCACCGGCGGCGACGTCGAGCTCGGTTTCGACGCCGCATGGCAGGAGGAACGAGGCGATGATCACGCGCCCACCGGCCGCCGCGTCGACCCCAAACCTGGCCCCTGGGACGACTCCTTCGGCATGCCCAACGGTGTGGACGTCACTCTCACCTGGCCCGGCGCCCTGGAGCTGAAGGTCACCAGCCGTGCCGAATGGGTCACCATCTTGAACAAGCAGCCCGAGGCCGTCGCCGTCGCACCTCAGTCCGGACCCCCGAACGGGCTCAACACCCTCCCCCGCCTGATCACCACGATCGACCCTCTAGAGGTGTCCACCTCCTGGGCCTGGCGCCCCCTCAACTAGACACCTCGGGCCGACGGCGCCCCCAAGGTCTCGTAGAGGCGGGGGCGCTGCGGTGCCAAGCTCCTTCTGGACACCGTCTCGGAGTGAACTGTCCAGCGAGCGTCCATTTACGACCTGAGGTGGACCACGATCCTGCCGTCGTTACTCGGGTCCGTCTCGAATCGTTCGTACAGCTTCTTGATGTGCGGCTGGTTGAGGAACGCGACCACGCGCTTCTTCAGCTTGCCCGAGCCCTTGCCCGGAATGATCTCCATGCTGGTCTCGCCGCTGCGCGCCGCCTTGAAAATGGCCTGGCGCAGGGCCAGTTCGATGTCCCGGTTGTTGCGGAAGATCGGGTGCAGATCCAGGGTGAGCAACGCGGAGCCTCCTGTTGCGTCCGGCGGCTCGGAAGGCCGCGGCTTGTCGGCCCAAGGCTATGCGGGATCGACAATTGAGGCAGCGGCGGTGGCAGACTGAGCAGCCGACGGGGTCCCTCGCAGACAGTCGGATCTTGATCGTTCGATCCCCCGTCCTACCGGGAACCCTGTTACCCCCGTCCTGAGATCATTTGACATATCATCAGATCGTGGTGCATCTCGCCATACATTCCAGGCGCACCCACTCATCCAAAAGAGCCATCAGTACGCGCTCTCTGCACGGATGAGCCAAAATCACCGGCATTGCCGGTCAGGGGCACTTTCAGCTGTTCTGATCACCTGCTGGACAGCCCGCTCCATGAAAGCGCGAGGTTAGGTGCTCAGGAACCATCCTCGGTCTTCTATGAGCTTGGCACTTAACTTCTGAGCTCAAACGACGAGCCACCCAGACGTGTTTGCCTGGCGGCATTTGTGGGACGAGCAGACGGCCCTTGCATGTGGATGCGACATCATCCATGGACATTCGCAAGGGGAATTTGGCACGGTTGCGCGCATGCCAATCCCTAGCCTCGCCTCCGACACCGCCGCCTTCTACGCCGCGCAGAGCCCGTTCTCTGACCCCGGAGACCTCGCAGGGCTGTACGCCGCTTTGCCCGCCGATCCGCGCGAGCTCGCCCGGATCGCCAGGGACCTGGTGGTCCACCGCCTGGAGGGTGACCTCTTCGAGTACGCCGCCCCTAAAGATCGTCTCCACAACGACGCCGAGACGCGCTACATCGATGACATCCTGCGGATCGTCATCGCGCGCAACGACGCCCCGCTGTCCCTGCGCCGCGAGTTCGGCGACCGCTTCGTCGGCATCTGCCGCGACTTTGCGCTGCTGCACTGCTCATTCCTGCGCCACGCGGGCATACCCGCCCGGATCCGGTCCGGCTTCGTCGACTACTTCGGTGCGGACGGCTTCCACTTCGACCATGTGGTCACTGAGTACTGGGACCCGACGCGAGGCTGGCTGCTCGCCGATCCGGAGCTGGCAGACCCACTCGTCGTGGAGACTCACAAGGTGGGCTTCGATCCCATGGACGTCCCGCGCGACCGCTTCCAGGTCGCCGGTGACGTCTGGCGGCGGATCCGCGCTGGCGAGGCGGATCCAAAGTCATACGGGCTTCCCCTACCAGGCGGCCCACTGACCGGAGAGTGGTTCGTGACGGGCAATATCCGCCTCGACCTCGCGGCGCTCAACAAGGTCGAGACGCTCCTCTGGGACGTCTGGGGTGTCGGGGCCGGCAGTGACGAGGCGATGACGGACACCATCCGCGAGCTGTACGACGAAGCCGCGGAGGTGACGGCTGGCGATGTGTCCTTCACTGCGGCGCGGCAGCTCTTCGCGGGCAACGACGGGTTGCGGACACCGCAGACGGTGACCTCGCTCGCCCCGTTCAACGGCCCGAGCGAGGTCACCCTTCGCGGCTGGCCGCTGCCCGACTCTGAGCTTGTCCTCTGACCTCGAACGTCGCCTCGTACGTGCTCACTAGTTGGGGAGTTCGCCGTGCACGCTGACGGCCCTCGCATAGGCATGCGTTCCGCCAAGGAAACACGTTCATACGAAGGCCGCAGGAGTGAGCTTGCTGCATCATGACGCCCGGCGCGATGCGTTCGACTTCGCGTCACACTTCCGGGAAGACTTCTACGCCTGCCTCACTCGACGCGGTGACACCCTGTTCGAGCTGTGCGACGCGATGTTGTGCGAGAACGGGCCGGTCACGTCACCGGTGGACCTGACGCTGCTGGCCGAACACCGGCGTGGGAACGGCGCGTTGCACGACGCGCTGAACTGCGGCCGCATCGACGTGGGCCGGCTGCGCAGGGCTCTGGCGATGCTGCCGCAACCCAAGGCCGCCGACGGGCGTCTGGTCCTGGCGGTCGATGTCTCGGCGTGGCTGCGGCCGAATGCGCCGACCAGTCCGGACCGTCTGTTCTGCCACGTCTACTGACGCTCGGGACGGTCCAGCGACCAGCCTCATACACAACTGGAGTACGCACGGGTTCGTCCATCGCCAGTAGGGCCGTGAGCGGACGAAGTCGGCTGGTGGAGGACCAGTGTTCGAGGCATCCCTCAAGGGCGTGAGATTCCCGTAGTTGCTCGCAGATTTCGCGAGTGGCCTTCGTAATCTGCTGGTTCATGGGGGAATTCGAAACCCGTTCCATGGCCCCTGGGCGTGATGCGGTCGGTCTGGCGGAGGTCTTCTCTCTTCATACCTACCGATCGAGCCGATCGGGGCAGCAGGACGAGCAGGCATATTTCTTCGACACACTCGCGGAGTATCAGTGGGCGAGGGATGCGGCGGGGCTGATGCCTGCGTCGATCGACCAGCTGGTCAAGCCAGTGATCGAGCTGTGCGACCACTACGACGTCGTGCCGTGGCAGCTCACGCCGGCGGCGTTGGACCGGTACTTCGCCGGGCCGGGCAAGAGGGCACGGTCGACGGTCCTGGCGAAGATCAACAAGATCGACGCGTACTTCGCGTTCCTGGAGCAGCCGTACGCCGGAGAGATCCACCGACTGTTCGGCGTGGTCATCGAGTCGCCGGTCGATCCGTTCAACCGGCCGCGCCACCGTGGGGACTTCGGGCTGCGGGTGCCTCCATCGCAGCGTGCGATGCGGGAGTTCTTCGCCGTGTGGCGGAATGAGTTGCCGCAGGCGCGCAAGGAGGCGGTGGCATGTCGGGACTACGTGATGGCGAAGATCGCCTACCTGTCCGGGGTGCGGGCGGCGGAGCTGTGTGGCGTCGCGGTAAAGGACGTGCACTGGGAGTCGGGACGGTGGGGCCGGTTTGTGGTTCAGGGCAAGGGCGCCCGCGGGTCCGGGCCCCGGCCGCGGGAGGCGTTCCTGTTCGAAGAGGGGCGCGAGTTGTTGTGGTGGTACGTGGAGGAGGTGCGGGGCATGTTCCGGGACGATCCGGAGCATCCGGCGGCCCTGCTCTTTCCCTCCGAGCGGTTGCCCAAGCCGGTGGCGGCGTTGAACATGCCCATCGCGCCGGCGGTCGTCCCGGCGACGTTCCGTCGGGCGCTGAAGTCGGCGTCGCGGCTGTACCTGCCCGGGCCGGTGGCGGAGCTGTTCCCGCATCTGCTGCGGCACGCGTGCGCGACCCACAACTACGAGCGGGGGATGACGTTGTGGGAGGTGCAGCGGTTGCTCGGGCATAGCTGGACGACTACGACGGTCAATTATCTGGCGACGGCCCAGGCCGATCCGGAGCACGCGGACCGCTCGCGGTCGTCGGCGGCGCGGGCCGGGCAGCGGTTGGTCGCGGACATGGGGAGCTTGCGGTGAAGTGGAATCTGCGCTGGGCGGCGGCCAAGCGCGACATCTGGCGGCCGGTCGATCTGCAGGCGGCCTTCGCGAAGGTGGGATTTACGCCGTCGCTGAGCAAGGTAGCTGCCCTGTGGGGCGGCACTCCGGTGACGGTACGGCTGGATGATCTGGACAAGATCTGCACGGCGTTGGAGTGCACAGTGGCCGATCTGATGGAGGCCGAGCCGGTGGCGACCGCTGCGGGCCAGGACGAGCAGGAGCGGGTGGTCGGCGGCGAGGCGGGGCCGGTGCGCCCGGTTGCGCGCCGGGATGGTCCGCGCCGGCTGCGGCCGCCGAACTGACGGCGGCCGTGGTGGCGGCGCGGCAGTGCGCGCTCTGTCTGGACTGGGGAGTGCCCCGCCTGCTTGACGGGCTGTGTTGGAGCTGCGGCGGGTGGCTGAAACAGCGTGCCGTACGGGCGGGTTGTGCGCGGTGCCGCCGGATCGAGTACCTGGACGGCGACGGACTGTGCCGGCCCTGCGTGATCGCAGTACGCGAAGCGATCCGGGACGGCGTCGATGCTGTGTTTCCGGGCCCGCACCAGCTGCACCTGTATGTGCTGGGGCTCGGTCGGCAGGGGGCACGAAATCTCCAGCGCCCCCGTGGTGCGGCCAGCCCCTATCTCGGGCCGCGGGAGGTGAAGCGCCTGGTCGACGACCCTCGGATCTGTCCTGCGGTGATCCGTGGGCAGCAGACGCTGTTTCCCGTCCGGCGGCGCATCGAACCCCTCCATGCCCGGCGCATCAGCGCCCGGAGGTGGCCCGAGGAAGCAGCCCTGTACGCGCTCGCCGAGCAGCGGGCGGTCAGGGCGGGCCTGACGACGGCGTGGCCACGTACGGTGATGCGGTTGATCCGCTGTGCGCTGGCGATCCGGGACGCCGAGGGCGAGGCCCTGGTTGCGCAGGAGTTCCTTGACCAGGTGCGGCTGCCGCTGAAGGCGGCCGCCGCCGAGATCCTCGCCCAGGCCGGAATGCTGCGGCCCCGCACGGCCCCGCCTCCCGCGCTGTGGCCGGTGGGGGCGTGTGCGGACTGCGCCAGCTGGGGCATCTCCACGGCGCGGTGCAGGGGCTGCAGCGATTGGTGGTACAACCCAGACCGTTATCCCGTGAGCCGATGCCCGCGGTGCCTGCGCGACGAACTGCCCGTGCACCGCGAGGAGGGCCTGTGCCGTGGCTGCCTGGCGTACGTGCGTGAATGCGGTCCCGAGACGGCGGCGCCCTTCACGCAACTCACCTTCGCCCCACCGCTCGCGCATCCCCTCAAACGACGGGCCGGGGAGCTGGGATTCGTCGTGCACAACCGGTCCGGCCCCGTCATGCGCGCCCACGCACGCGCACGTACGTCGGACGCCGCAGACGGCCGCGTGGTGCTGGCGCCGACCGGCCCAGGGCAGCTGTGTCTGTTCGCGATGCCCCGCTCCTGGCGGCGCGATCACGTTGCCGCCGCCGTTGTGTCCTCGCTGCCGCCTCCGGCGCAGGAGTTACTGAACGCGTTCACCGTCGGCTTGCCGCATGCTTGGCCCGTCGACAAGCGCAGTGTGCCGGGCAGTGCGGCCGTCGTCCTGCACGCTCTACTGGCTTGCCTGGGGCCGCACGCGGCGATCCCCGAGCGGGAGGTGCGCTCCCTGGCCAGGACAGTGCCAGCAGGTGCCGCCGCGATTCGCCGGGTGATCGACTTCCTCGACGGGCGCGCTCTTCTCGCACCGGACGCCCTCTCCGAGACTCCGGCCCAGTTACTCACCGATGTCCAGAGGCACGTCCGCTCACATGTCCCGGACCTGAGCGCGGAGCGACGCGACCGGCACGGCGAGAAGGCCTTGCACGAGCGGATCGCACAGTTTCCCGAGCCGATGGCCGAACAACTACGCGCCTGGGCAATGGTCATGCGCGGGCTCGGCCGCTACCGGCACGCGCCCGCCGACTACCCGCGCATCCGCCGCTACCTGCGCACCGCATCGCCCGCCCTTGCCTTGTGGTCAGCAGCCGGGATGGACCTGCGACAGGTCACGACCGAGCATGCGCGGACGGAGCTCGCCAAATGCCCCGGCGGCCCGGGGCGCGAGCTACTCACCGCGCTGCGCAGCATCTTCCGGGCCGTCAAACAGGAACGGCTGATCTTCCGCAACCCCATCGCTGGGCTGCGGCTGCACGCCGGGAGCCATCTGCCGCTTCCGCTGTCCAGCGACCGGTTGGCCGGCGCCCTCGAACGGCTCGACGGGCCTGCAGCACGGCTCATTGTCGGGCTGGTCGCCATTCACGCCATGCGCGCCGTAGAGGTTGCCCGGCTCGTCCTGGCCGACGCCGACCTCGCCCATCGGACCCTCGCGGTTCGGCGGGGCGAACACACCCATACTGTCTACCTCGACGACCTGAGCACCGATCTCGCAGCCGACTGGCTGCGCGAACGGCGACGACGCTGGCCACAGGCCACCAACCCGCATCTGCTCATCACTTCCCATAGCTACCGTCACCCGGCCTCGCCGCCGATCAGCTACTGCGCACGCAGGGCTGCCTTCGACCAGATCGGACTGCTGCCCCGCCAGGTATGGGCCGACCGCATCCTCTACGAGGCCCAGCAGACCGCCGACCCGGTCCACTTGGTCCGTCTCTTCGGCATCCACCCCGGGGTCGCCGTGAAGTACGTGCAGACCGCGCACCCGGACAAGGCCCTGCCCCGCATCCGCTGACCGGGCGACACCGCCCGGCGCCGCTTACTCAAGGGGAAGGCGTCGCTCATGTCCTCGACGTGGTCCCTGCCGGAGCCGATACTCGCCACCCCCACCACCGATCCCACGCTCCACCCGCGGCACGCGGCCGAACCTGAAAGGCATTGAGCAAGTGCTCCCCGTGCCGGAGAGATCCGGGATCATGAAGCATGCTCCCGGATGACTGGCACCTTACCCAAGACGTTGACGACTTCCTCGCCCGAGCCGGGGACTTCCTGCGCTCGCGCCCCGCCCTGCACAACACGCCGCTGACGGACATCGAGAAACTGCGGATACGCGGGGCGGCCGAACCTGACGCCGCAGCACCCGTCTTCGGTCGACTGCAGTCAGGAGGTGAAGTCCACGCGGTCTTCTATCTCACTCCAGGCGGCCGCCTGGGCCTCACCCCCCTCTCTGTCGAGCAGACCGACGCCCTCGCCACCCACCTGGCCGGCCTCGGCCACTCGCCCGCCAACGTCATCGCGGACCGCGACACTGCCGGCGCTTTCGCCGAGTCCTGGCAGCGGCACACGGGAGCGGCGCCGGTACCGCCTTTCTGGCGAACGCATCTCTACCGTCTCGGCACGCTCACCCCACCACAGCCGCGCCCGGAGGGCCGGGGGCGCATCACAGGCGGACAGGACCGTGAGCAAGTCGTGCACTGGTGCCGTGAGTTCTGTGTCGACGTCGGGGAACAGCCCTCCATCGACTTGATTGACGCCGGCTCCTGGGACGACTCGCGTTTCGGCGACAGGCACTTCACGTTCTGGGAGACCCCGGACGGCACCCCCGTCGCCATGGCGGCCGCGACCTCGATGGTCGGCGGCATGGTCCGGGTGGACCCCGTCTACACCCCGGCCCACCTCCGGGGCCGCGGCTACGCGGGCGCCGCGACGGTCGAGGCGAGCCGGGCAGCACTAGCCGCGGGTGCGACTGACGTCGTCCTGTTCACGGACCCGGACAACCCCACCAGCAATGCCCTCTACCAGCGCATCGGATACGTCCACGTCGCCGACTTCGCCGGGTACAAGTTCTCCCACGGCGCACCACAAGCCAGGTGAGGGACATGACCGACACAAACGCATCTGCCACTAGGACCGGCTGCGACCGCCGCGAAGCGGCTGACCAGTGGTGGCGTGCAAGGTGATCAGCGCCCTGGTCGGTGACGGTCAGTCCTGCTCGCCGTCGTCGTTCTCGCCATCGGCAAGCTGGCTTCGTTCACTTTCAGCAGCAGCGTTTGTCCAGCACTTCGGGCAGCAGATGTAGATCGACGGGCTCGGGAATGTTCACGAGAAATGACTCAGTGCATGGAGGGCCCGCCGCCCGTGAGGGCGGCAGGCCCTCGAGACTGAACCCGGAAGAGAGAAGTTCGACACCGTAGCGGTCGAGTTCCGCGTGGCCGACGGTATCGGTGTAGGGCGGGAAACCCACCCGCCCGAAGCCAGTGCGCATGATCTACTGATGGTCATGTCGTTGCTGCTGCTGGACCTCGACAACACTCTGGTCGACCGCGATGCGGCCTTCCGCGCCGCTGTCGCTGACTTCCTGGCCCAGCACGGCCTGCCCGACTCCGACCTCACGTGGGTGACGACTATTGACGCCAGCGGCTATACCGCGCGGCAGGAAGTCGCCGCAGCCCTGAGCGACCGATACGGCGACATGGTGCCAATCTCCTCTATCCGTGCCCTTCTCGACAATGGCGTTGCCGACCACGTCGTGCTGACGCACTCCTCCCGCGAAGCGTTGAGGAAAGCCCAGGCTGACGGATGGACCTGCGTGATCGTCACCAATGGCCGCACCGTTCAGCAGGAAGCGAAGATCCGCAACACCGGGCTCGACCAACTCGTCCAGGGCTGGGTCGTCTCCGAATCCATCGGTCACAAGAAGCCCGAACCGGAAATCTTCCATGCGGCAGCAGCAACCGTCAGCATTCCTCTGCCTGGCGCGTGGGTCATCGGCGATTCACCGCATGCTGACATCGCCGGCGCCGAAGCACTCGGGCTTCGAAGCGTGTGGGTGACGGATGGCCGACCCTGGTCCCAGGACTCCTACCAGCCAACCCACGTCGCCAAAGACGTCGCCTCCGCGATCAGCCACGCCATGCGGAAACAGGGATAAGGCACCGCCCCCGTCGAACCCCGAAGCCGGACAGAGTGACTTCCGTGCTGGGACGGCTTGCCGTTGCAACTGAACCGCAGCAGTCAGCTGGCCGTCGCAGGCTGTTCCCGTCGCGCTCGCGTGCTGGCGAGGCGATAGGAGTCGTTCTGAGTCGGAAACACCAGGCTGGCGGACGGGTTCCCCGTTAGGCCGATACCAGATTCCACTAACCCGCGCGCTTCGGTGTGGGACCTCCTCGCCCACCCCGAACTCGGCGACGTCCGCAGCCGCCCGTACACCGAGCGGCGCGCGCTCCTGCTCGACCTGCTCCACGACGTACCGCTTCCGGTCCAGGGGCCCGAGGCGTTGCCGGTCGACGGATTACTGCGACTGGTCGACTGGGACGAGCGTCACTGCCGGACTCATCGAGGGCACCACGAGATAAGGGCGGGCGGTGGCATCAGGGGCGGCTTAGGGCCATGAACACGTGCTCGGCGTGTCCATGCAGCGCCGCAACGAGCACCTCGCCCTGGGCCGATGTGCACTCCATGATCAAGAAGTGGCCATTGAGACGGGTGCTCTCCTTTAGCCCCAGGTCCCGTACACGTGCCACTTCCAGATCAGGAGGCAACATCAACGGGTTCTTTTGACGCCGACGAGGCTCCCAGGACCAGGCCCCGGACTCGATCACAAAATGCCCGCGTGTCCATCTGGGCGCTTGAGGGTCTTTCAGGACACAGACGACCTTGATGCGCCGTCCATCGATGAGGTGACGGGTGATCTTGCGTTGCTGCCGCCTGAGGTGCGAGACAGCAAGCCCTGCACCACCGACGAACAAGCCGAAGAACACCGGAATCTGATCCATGCGCGCATTGAAGCAGGGCCGAGAGCACTGGAGGAACCCTGTTGCGCATCCCGTATGCCACCGCCGACCAGCTCGCCGCGTGGACCGGAATGCGGCGGAAACGCGCCGAGGAGGAGCAGCGGCTCGGGGAGATCGAGGGCATCAACCTGACCCTTACCTTCCTGCGGACCAAGCAAGCCGAGGCCATCCGCTCGCAACGACGAACCACCGTTGACCTTGGGTTTCCGCGCCCTCGCGGCTGAGAGGCTGTCCTCATGATGGACAAAAGAGGTGGAGTCGAAGGCGAAGCGGTTCGCCCCGGCAGTACGCACGTGTCGAGCGGGAGAGGCGATTCCTGCTGGCCGAGCCGCCAGCGCCGTCGGCGGTGACCATCATTCGCGTGATCAACGATCGCTACGTGACAGGAACGCGCCTGGCTGCGCCGGGCCGACTTCTCGGATGGCCGCTGTGAGCTCAAACTCACCCAGAAAGTCCCGATTCCTCAGTCCGGCGCCATCCAGGGCCTCATCACGAATACGTACTTGTCGCCAGCCGAGTACAACGTGATCGCCTCACTTCCCGCCGCCTGGTTGTCGAAGACCCGCTTCAGTGTCCCCCCTTGGGCGTTGATATTTTCGAAGGCCATCTGCAGGGCTTGGTCCTAGCAGAGGCCGAGTTCACCACAGATGAAGAGGCACAGTCCTTCGTTCCCCCTGCCGAGTGCGTGGCAGAGGTCACCGACGACACCCGCTTCACAGGAGGGCACCTCGTCCAAGCATCCCGCCCCGAGCTGCTCAGGTGGCTAGCCGAATACGGACTCCACCCGCGAGACTCCTAACAGCTCCCCACCACCCCGAACGTCATCGCCGCCCATTCAGGTGAAGTGCAGAGAAGGAAGAAGATGCGGCACTCGGACATCGTCGACACCGATGTCGTCGGCTACGTCGGCCCGGCATCCCGGCCCCACCGCGTGGCGGTCCGGCTGCGGGACGGGAGTCGTGTCCTGTCGCAGGCGTTGATGGCTCCGGTCGCTGCGGAGATCGCCCGGCGGCGTCCTCGACGCGGGGCCGGGGCGCAGGGCGCGGACGTCGAGCGGGGAGGCTTACGTGACGACCGGCCGCGGCCTTGTGGTGGAGGTCCTCGCGGGGACGACCAGGCACGCTGTGGTGTTCCCTGTCAAGTTCTTGGGTTCACAAGCTGTGAACGACCCCGAGCTGTGAACCAGCCGACCCTTTGATGGCAGATGGGTGTAGCCCTCCCCGGGGGACGCCTGCGGTTCAGACCGTGAGGTCGTAGTCGTGCTGGTCAGAGGTGGAATAGAGCCGTTCGTACTCGCGGGCGAGATGGAAGGCGAAGTAGGCGTCGAGGTCACCGTTGTCCTTCACCGCCCGGAGTTTGAGGACGGCCTCGGCGCCGCTCAGCCCCCACCTTGCCCCGGTGATCTCCAGACGGTCGCCGATGAGATGCCTGCATGCGCCCTCGATCGGGCCGGTGGCGATCGGCCAGCCCTCGGCCAACGCGGTGTCGCCTCCTCCACCCACACGGTCGGGACCCGACCACGCCGCCGCCTCTCATGCGCAGTCGTACGTCAGCCCGCCCGCTCATAGGTAAGGACGGTCTTCGGGTGGTTGCCGATCGTGCGTAGGCGCAGCGGGCCGTCCGAGGACTTCACGTCGAAGTCGTACTCGGTCCCCTTCGGCAGGCAGTTGACGGTCCCGTGGCCCTGATCGAGCTTGAAGTTGCCCATGATGGACAGGTTGTGCGGGTCGTCGCCGGAGACAACGGCGCTGCCCTTGCATCGCGGGCCAGTGCGGGACTCGATGACCACGCGTGCCCATCTGCCCGGCTCGACCTGGTGGAGGGTCAGCTGCTGGCTGCCGTCCGTGGCTCGCCACCGGCCCACGAACCAGGGGTGGATGGGCTTGTACTTCGTGGCCACCTCGGCGAATCCGGAGCCTTTGCGCCAGGTCAGCGTGGTGGTTTGCAGCATGCTGGGATCGACGAAGTCCACTCGGGCGCCACCGTCTCGGATGCGGGCCTTCGGCCAGGGGATGGTGTTTTTGGTCGGGTCGGTGGTCCAGGAGGAGAGGTCCCCGGTGGCGACGGCCGCGATCACCTCTTGCGGTTCTTCGCCGTCCCTGCAGTACGCGCCGAAGCCGGCCGCGAGCCATACGGTGTCCCGGTACGCCTTTGCCCTGATGCCGTGGCACGGTTTGGTGCCGGTCTCATAGACCGTCTTCCGGGCGGACCAGGCGTCGTCAGAGGCGTGGCGATGCTGTGCCTCCAGGCCGCGGCGAGTGAAGCGGAGGGACACCTGCCGGCCGTCGGACAGTTCGAGGACGGTGTGGTCGTCGTCGTCCTCGACGACCCGTGAATCAGGCTTGTCCTCGGGTTCGCGGTGGGACTTCGTGTGCTTCGCGCTGCTGCCGGACGGCCCTTGTCCGATTGCTCGGCGCAGCCGCCGACGGCTGCGCCGAGCATCAGCACCGCTACCGCCCACGCCGCCGCGCTCTTCGTTCTCATGCCGTGCCAGCTCCCCTGTACGCCGTGCCGCGATGCCCGGGCCTGTGGGTGGCACGAACTCGGCGATGCTAGTCGGTGGGCGGCCCGCCCCGCCCGGCCCCCGGCACGGTGCGGCCCGGCGGTTCCGTCACTCGTCGAGGACGGCGGCGACCGCACCCGGGCCCGGGCCGCCGCCTCCCGCGCCTCCAACTCCCCGATCAACGACCCCATCAGCGTCGCCTCCTCCACCCACACGGTAGAGACCCGACCACGCCGCCATCACCCACAACCACGATCTCCCAGCTCAAACCATCGGGGCCGTCCCCGGAAGAGAGCTACACCCATGGCAGATCGTGGGTGTGCGGGTCAGGACGTTGGTGACGGCGCATAGTGGTGGGCGAGGTCGGTGGCGAGGTCGCGAAGGTGAGCTCTGACTTCGGCGGGGCCGTGCACAGTGATGGTGCTCCCGAACGGCAGCAGTGTCCGTACGTCCTCCAGGTGCGGGAAGCGGATCCGCACCCTGTGGCCGGTGGTGGATTCCTCGTGGTCGTCCTGGACGAGTCGTTGGCCGAGGACCCGTCGCGCTCGCTCGATCTGGGTCTGGTCGATGGTGGCGCTGACCTCTATCGCGTGGTGGTGTTCCCACTGATCAATGAGCGCTGCAGAGACGGTGGCCAGGGTCTGGCCCTTGCGGATCCGTCGTGGCTGATCGACGTCTTTCCACGTGGTGATCCGTTCGAGTCGGTACATCCGTGGCACTCGGGCACAGTCGGCGACGAGGTACCAGATGCCGGCTTTGGCGACCAGCCCGTAGGGATCCACGACCAGGTCGCGTGGGCATGACTCGCGTGTGCTGTTGTACTCGATCCGTAGCCGGCGACCTCGCCGCACCGGGCCGATCAGCGAAGCCGGAGTCGTGCCGGAAACTCGTTCCTGGAGCCAGGGACGGCTGTCCACGTGCACTACGTCGGTGAGCGGCAGGAGCTCATCAACTCGACGTGGCCGTGCAGTGGCGACCTTGGAGAGCGCGCGCCGGCTTTCGACCGACGTTGCCCGTGGGTGGCGAAACCGTCGGATGTCGCGCCACGGAACACCCGGCCCCGCATGGGAATCCTGACCGCTCCCCCTTCACCGTCGGGGACCGCCCGTGACCTATGTACGCCCTCACTTCCGCTCCGACGGCACCTACGTCAGACGCCACAACCGCCGCTCTCGGCCGCGCAGGGAGTAACCCGTCGCTGTCGCCATCGCCGAGCCCATGCCGGCGCTGCCCCGCGGCAAGGGCTGGTGGTACGAGATCTGTCGACCGCGACGGCGTCGGCTACGTCGGCCATGTGGCGCGGCCGAAGCACTTGGCCGCGCCCATACCCGACGGGCGAATCGTGCTGTCGCAGACACTGACCGGCCTCTGGCCGCGGGAGTCGCTGAGCGTTTGGCCGCGGCCGGCCCGGGGCGCCTCAGCATGCGCGACCTCCGCACAAACGCCGGCCGACGCACCGCGAGCCGTGACGGTGGCTGACGGCCGTCCCCTGCGGGTATCGCACGCCCGCCTGATCCATTGGCTCAAACACGAGGCGGCAGAACCTCGATGATCTCGGCGATGCCGACGGCAGGTTGGGCGTCGTGCATGGTGATCACGTCACCGGGCTTCAGATGCTGCCACTGCTCGGGGTGCAGGGGAGCCAGGCGAACGTCGGCTGTCTCTCCAGGCCCGAGCTGCGGCGCGAACTCCACCCAAAGCCGCGCGAGATTCACATCTTGTTTTCCCTCTGCGGTGCGGTTGCCAATGTCCCACAGAGGTCTGAGCCGACCATCTCGTGAGAAGGAACTCCGCCGTCCGCCCTCGCCGGGCTGCCCACCACACATGCTCGGCCGGGTCAACGCCGCCGCACGCTGGATCAACTGGGGCACACTGCCGCTGGGCGGCCTGGTCGGCGGCGCGCTCGCCACCGCCCTCGGAGTCCGGACCACCATGTGGATCGCCGTCGTCGGAGGCTGCAGCGCGGGACTGTGGCTGTTCTTCTCACCCCTGCGCGGCATGCACGACAACCCACTCGGACAACCCGATCCTGTCGCCAGAAGACCGTAATCGCCACCTCAGGGCAGCGACGCCAACGGCGAGATACTCGACATCAAGATCGCCGACCTGAAGACGGCGGCTCCGCATTTCCACATGCACAGCAGCGACCTCGCAAAGGCACTGAGCTCGCGTGCCTTGACGTCGCTCATCACCACGACCGCAGCGGCGCCGTCATTCAGCGGACAGCAATTGCCCGCAGTCACAGTGCTGTTCTCCCGGAGGGCCGGTGCGAGCTGGGCGAGCTTTCCGTACGTCGTCCCGGCCCGCGGCCCGTCGTCCGCACGGCTCACGGTGCCGTCCGGCAGGGTAAAGGGAATGATCTCCCGGTCGAAGAAGCCGTCGGCCAGTGACAAGGACAACTGGTTCCCCGAGTCCTTCGACCCCGTTCCCGACCAGCCGATCACGGACTCCGCCTGGCGCACCTACTCCTGGTCCAACGCCATGGCCGTGCAGAGCCTGCACGAACTGATCTCCGACAACCCCTGAGAAGGCGACCCGTCGGGCATCATGTTCGGCACCCTCTCGCTGCCCGGCACCAACAGCATCGCCAACGTGCGACTGCGTGGGCACACGTATGCCGTCTCCGCCGGGCCGAACCGGACCACGCTCGTCCGGGACGGCAGCGTTCGCGTCCGGCCTGTCGCCGCTACGGACGTGGACGACGTCCGGTTCTTGCGCCGGTCACAAGGCGGGCGTGAGGCTCTCCCAACAGACCGTCCAACCCTGGTCCGGGAATCCCGGGGTCACGCCCTGCGGGCCAGGACGCCCCCGCTCGCCCGCAGGGCCGCCAGGAGAGTCGCGCCAGCCGGCGCACATCATCGCGACGGCGTAGAGCAGGCCTCCCGCGGCCGGGAAGTACGGGGACGGCACCCCGCTCTTCCCGCTGGCGGGCAGGCCGGTGCCGGTGAACCCGAACCGCTCGTGGAGCAAGTACTCCACGGCCGAGTCCGGGTCGCCTAGGCGGGCGGCGTTCATCGCGAGGAGCGGGAAGTCCCAGCTGTACAGGTCAGTGACCGGCCAAGTCTCGCGGACCTTTTGGGTCGTCGCCCGCATGGTCTCCACGTCGACGCCGTCACCGGGCAGCATCCCGAACGGCGCGACGGGATCGGGGTGGTTGGTGTTGTACTTGGTCCACATATCGGGCACGCCCTCGTACAGCACGTACACGCCGTCCTCGACGGGCAGCGGCGCCAGGCCGTCGAGGACCTCGTCCCAGTACGGCTCACGCGCCATGTCGAGGCGCTCGCGCCACTCCTGGGCGATGCGCAGACCGAAGCGCCAGTAGGACAGTTCGAAGGCCGGGTTCAGGGTCTGGGCGGGCGGGTTGCGTTCGTTGCAGCACATGATCGGCGGGCCGATCACGTAGCGGCCGCTCTCCTCGCGGTGGGCGAACGAGGCGATAAGCTCCGCGCTCTCGTGGACGACTTCGCGCCACTTGAGCAGGGTGCTGCGTCCCGGGTGGGCCTGATGGTCGAGTTCCGCGAGGAAGAGGGGGTGGGGCTGCTGCCAGATCAGCAGACAGGTCGGGGTGCCGGGCGACTCGCGGCCGATCGCGTCGTCGTATGTCGTCGTCATCTTCGGCCAGCGGGCGCCGCGGAAGCCCTGGGACGTGGCGAGGCGTCGCGCCGTAGGCAGGAACCGTTCGTAGATGTCGGTGCCGCGGTCCAGGAGCGGCCAGCGGTTCCAGAGCGCGTACTGGAAGGCATGCCACCAGTACATCTCCATGTGGAACTTGCCGTACCAGCCGTTGTTGACGAGTCCTGACTCCTGGGCGGGGTCGTTGCCGGCGTCGTTCACGGCCAGGTGGTACTGGCTCAGGACGATGCGGCGCTCCAGCTCGCGCCAGCGCGGGTCCTCGCTCGCCGAGAGGTCGACCGCCCCGCCGGTCCGCCAGAACCGCGGCCACCAGATCTCGCTCTGGCGCACCACTTCGCCGGCCCTCGGCACGGCGCCTCGCACCTCGGGCGCGAAGAGGGCAGCTACGTCCAACTGGTCGCCTTCGCCCATGACTTCGTAGCGGTGTCGACCCGGATCACTGCGGCTGACGCGGGCGCCCGGCGACAGCGCCAGGCCGACCTCGTAGCGGGTGGCGTCCAGGGTGTGGGTGACGACCGGTGTGCGGCCGCGGCGGCGCAGCACAGTGGTGTGCAGCTCTGGACGGTCCCAGAGGCCGACGTACGGCGCCTCGAACTTGTTGCCTCCGGCCGCGGTGGCGTACGGGAAGTCCAGGAAGACCGAGAGGCGCCCGAGCCGGACGAGTGCGGACTCGATGCGTACGCCCATGACGTCCTGGCCGGGGTGGCAGGCGGTCTCGACGGTGACCCGGTGTCCTTCGAGGCGGAACGCGCTGCGCAGGACGCCCGTCCACGGGTCGAGTTCCTGCACGGTGTCCGTGAGGTCGGCCTCGGCCGCCTCGGTCCCGTCCGCCTTGAGCAGCCGCATGCCGATGCGGCCGAGGTTCGCCCGGTGGGGGTTCTCGCGCAGCCAGTTGTGGAGTTCGGGCTCGTTGTCGTCGTCCGTCCAGTAGGAGACGTCGCGGCCGTACGTGTCCCAGACGGTGCCCCGGTAGTCCGCAATCTTCTTGCCCGGCGGCAGGGCGTCCGCGTGCCAGCCCCAGTCGGAGAGGGTGTTGAACGGTACGAAGGTCTGCAGCCCGGTCACGTCGGCGCCGAAGGCGAACCGGCCGTTGCCGACCTGGACGGGCAGATCGAGGTCGCTGCTGTGCCGGACGACGCGGTGCCGGGACACCAGCGCGTGCCGGTCGATGCGGGTTCCGGTGCCGTCCGTACCGGGTTCGGCGGCCACCGCCGACTCCGCTTGCAGGACGCGGGACATCAGCGTCGCGGAGGTCAGGGCGGCGACTCCCCCGACGAAGGCTCTGCGTGAGACGTGCGGCTGGTCGGTCATGAACGGTTCCTTCCTCGCTGGGTGGACACTGCCACCTGGTAGACGCTCGTGTTGATGTCGATGCCGTTGTCCGCCCAGAAGTTCACGGCCACGTAGTGCCGGTCGCGGTACCAGCTCTGGTCGTCGTCCAGGGTGACGGGTTCGCTGAGGAAGGTGCCGTCGGCCCGGACGTGTACCGGGACGGGTGTGTCGTCGCGGTCGACGAGGATGCGCAGCGTGCCGGCGCGGGGGAAGTCGGGTGCCGTGGAGAGGTCCACCGCGCCGGCGATCCGGAACGTGCGCCCGGCAACCGGGGTGACGGTGTCGGGGCGGCCGGCGTCGGCTGCGATCAGGCTGATCGCGTCACCGGTGTCCGGGACTGCCCGCGTCGCGTCGAGGAGGCGCAGCGGTGTGGTGTCGTAGCGGGTGGTCGCGCCGGTCTGCGGGTTGATGTAGGTGACGTTGTCGACAACGAGGTCCTTGATGTTCTTGTTGTCCGCGAAGCCAGCCGCGAGGGTGCTGGTCGAGTGGTAGACGGAGTCGCGGTAGCGGACGTTCTCCACCGGGGAGCGGGACGCGGCGCTGCGGAAGGAGAAGCTGGTCGTGGCGGGCGGCATGCCGGGGCCTGTGTCGACACGGTCCACATAGATGTTGCGGACCTGAGGGTCGAACGCGTCCGCGTTCGGGAACGGCACGGTTTCGTTGTAGTCGCTGTCGAGTTCGACCAGGGACCGGACGGCGTACTGCAGCAGGCTGTCGCGCAGATAGATGTTCTCCACGGCGCCGCCGCGGGTGGAGTTCGTCTTGATCTTCAGGGCCATGGCGAGGCCGTGACCGCCAAAGACGTTGTCGTGGATGAAGACGTCGCGGATTCCGCCCGACATCTCACTTCCCATGGAGATGGCGGCGGAGTTCCCGGCCTCGTTGCGATAGTCGGAGTCGCGGATGATGATGCGTTCGCTCGGCGTCCGGTGCTCGCGCCCGTTGACGTTGCGGCCGGCCTTGACTGCGGCGCCGTCGTCACTGACGGTGACGTGGTTGTCCTCCATGACCACATCGTGGCTCGACTCGGGGTCGATGCCGTCGTCGTTGTTCCAGCCCTTGGCCTCGAAGCCCTTCGTCTTGTCGCTGTAGATGTCGAGGCCGCGGACGAGAACGTTGGCCGAGCTGAGGGGATGGACGATCCAGAATGGCGTGTTGCGAATCTTCACGTCCTCGATCAGTACGTTCGTCGATTCGTTGGGCTGGATGAAGGAGGGGCGGAACGTCGACTTCATGGCCTTGGCTCCGGCGGGCGGTGTGACGTGGCGGACCTGGCCGTCCTCGACGACGGGAATCGTCTTCGGCAGGTGGCCGTCGTCGCTGAAGAGGCGCTGTTCGACCGGGGTGTCCTCGAAGTTCATGCGGTTGAGAACACCGTTCTGCCCGTAGGTGCCGTCCGGGTCCTTGTCCTCCACCGAGGGTTCGCCCCAGTAACCCTTCTTCCAGGGGCGCCAGTTCCACATGTCCTCCTGGCCGTCGAGCGTCCCTCCGCCGCTCACCGCGATGTCGTGCTGATGCAGGGCGTAGATGAGCGGCGAGTAGCTGTAGAGGTCGGTTCCTTCGTAGCTGGTGCGCACGACCGGGTAGAACTGGTTGGTCCTGTCCCGCATGAACTTCACTACGGCGCCGGTCTCGACGCGCAGGTTGACGCCGCTGAGCAGGTTGATGGCGCCGGAGTAGTAGGCCCCGTTCTCGTTCAGGGAGCCTCCCGGCGGGACGACGACGGTGCCGCCGCCCGCGTCGTGGCAGTCCTTGATCGCCGCGTTGAGGGCGTTGCCGTAGAACCACACCCGCTGGGAGTCGTACACAAGGGGCGAGGTCTTGGCCGCGGGGTCACCGGCCTCGTTCCCTACGGCGTACCGCTCCGTGACCCGGCGGACCTGGGACCGGTAGGCGGGGTCGGTGATGTCGCAGCGGCGGTCGGGGAAGACCGGGACGTGGGCGTTGACGGTGGAGTCGATCCGGTCGTAGAGCGGCTGGTTCCAGTAGGCGCCGTCGCGCCCCGCGGCCCCCGGGTCGTACACGGCCAGCGCGTAACTCCCCTCGGTGCGGCCGTCCTCGGCATGGACAGCGAGCCGGTCGCCCGCCACGACCGGGCCGTCGCGCCGCACGGCACCCGACGCGTCGACGATCGTGCGGCTCTGGTGGGAGCGGTCGGATGCGGTCAGGCGGCCGAGTGTCTGCCGCACGGTCGCGCCGGGGCGCACGGTGACGGTGGATGTGCCGACGTTGCGGATCACGCGCGTGGATCCGGGCTTCGCCACCACGACCGTGCCCGTGGACGAGACGACGCCGCCGTCAAGGTCTGAACTCGCGGCCACAGCAACGGAGTTACCGGCCGGCACCAGGCCCGTAAGGGCCACGGCGGTGCACAGGCCGAGGACGGCCCGGGCCAGTACGCGCGCCACCGGCCGGCCCGCGCCGTGCCGTTCTCCGTGCCGTACTTCTCGCTGCTCTCTGTACTCGTTCATAGCTGGGCCTTCGCGTTCAGTCGGTGGACCGGGCGTGGAACGACACATGTCCGGACCCGACGCGGTAGGCGGCGCGGCCGTCCTCGATGCCGAGGTAGCGGACACCTTGGCCCGTGACGTGGTAGGCGCCGCCGTGAACCACCGGCAGGGCGACGGTCGCCGTCACATTGACGGGGACGGTGACCTCGGTGTCCACGCCATGGCGGTTCCTGCGCCAGTCGACGCCGACGGTGCCGCGCTCTGTCCACTGCGTGCCGGAGGCGTGGTCGAGGCCCTTGTCCGCCGGGGCGATTCGGACCGTGGCGGCGCCCGGCGAGGTGACGGTCAGGCCGAGGACGCTCTCGATGACGCCATTAATCCCTGCTCCGCCCCACCCGTGGGAGAGGCTTTCGCTGCTGCTCTGGGACACCTGGGCACCGGTGCAGTCGGAGGTCTCGCAGCCGGGGGTCCACTGCTCCCACAGGAAGGTGCCGCCCTCGGCGAGCACCTGGGCCGGGCCGTCGTGGTGCGGGTCGGTGAGGAGATCCACCACGGTGTCCGGGCGGTCGGTGACGCGCAGGGCTTCGAGCAGCGTGCGCAGGGTCATCGGCCCTTGCTGCATGCCGAGTGCGGAGATGCGCTCGCCGAGTTCCGGGTACTCGGCGGAAGTTGCGGCTCCGTAGGCGACAGGGAAGGTCTGCGCGTGCTGGCCGGAGTGGTCGATGCGGCTGCCGGTGGCGGTCAGGCCGTCGGACCAGGCGCCGCTCCCGGGGTCGCGCAGCTGGGCTCGCATCGCGGCGGTCAGGTGCTCCGCCCGGTCGCCATACAGGGTGTGGGCGTCCGCGTCGCCGAGGGCGTCGGCGGCCTCGGCCGTCGAGCGCAGCGCACCCAGAGCGAGAGCGTTGACGACGGTGCGGTTAACGTTGCCGTCCGTGACGTAGCCGTAGCGCATCGGGGCGGGCCAGTCGATGATTCCGTACTGGTACGCGCCACTGCCGCCGGGAAGGTCGGCCACCAGCCCGCGGCTGTCGACGGCGGACGAGATGTAGTCGGAAATGTTCTTCATCACGGGCTGGGCCTGCGCCAGCAATTCCCGGTCGCCGGTGGTCCGGTAGTAGCGCAGCACCCACTCAGGGAACATCTCGGTGTAGTCGGGGATGTCCCGTTTGCCGTCCCCATTGGGGTAGACGGCGTTCATGGCACCGTTCTTCCAGTACCGCGCCTGGGAGTTCATGAAGGAGACGATCGCCTGCCGGGTCAGGCTCCGCTCCCCGGAGGCCGCCATGGTCGCGTACGACTCGTCGATGGCGTCGCCGAGGAACTGGCCCTTCTCCCGGGTCGGGGTGTCGAGGAAGACGTTCTGCGCCGACTGCAGGGCCGAGTGCTGCATGAGCGCGAAGACGTCATCGAGGGTGTCGTCGCTGCTGGAGAAGGTGGCCGGGTGGGCGGCGTCGGTGTGCTGCACAACGGCCGTGATGTCGTCGGTGGTCAGCTTCTCGCCGGGGTCGCTGATCTGCAGATAGCGCCAGCCCCAGTAGGTGAACGGCTGCGCGATCTGGGCGCCGTCCCGCTGGGTGTGGAAGAAGCGCATGTTACTGCCCTGGGTGTCGAGGGCCGACGTGCCGGCGCGGGAGTTCTCCACCCAGCTCCCGGCGGCGTGGTCCTTGCCTAGGGCCCGGTCGACAGTGGCGGTCTTCCCGTCCACCGCCGTTACGGTGCGGGTTTCCGGGTCGCCCGCGCCGTATCCGGTCGCGGGGGCGTCGACGGTGACACGGTCGCCGACGTGCAGGTTGCCCGTACTGGCGAGGGTCACCGTGGTGTCCCCGGCGCGTACGGCCGCTGTCAGCGTGGAGTTGCTGCGCCGGTAGCTGGTAGTGAAGGTCAACTGCCGCCCTGCCACGCCGTGCTGGAAGCTCACCGAGGGAACGGCGGAGTTGACCTTGCCGAAGTCGGCGAAGACGGTGCCGTCCGGGAGGCGGAGCAGGGACTTCGGGTGGACCACCGTGCGGGTCAGGTGGGCGTTCGTTGCGGACAGGTGGGTGAAGGCACAGGGTGATGAACCGGACGCGTACGAGGAGCAGTCGGCCGGGTTCGGTCGCGGGTGCGGGCCGACCACCGTGGCGCCGGACCAACTACCGTCGTCGTAACCGGCCTTGTCCCAGCCCGTCAGCTCCGCCCGGGCGTCGTAGTACTCGATCCGGTCGCCCGCGTCCTTGTTCCGGAATGCCACGGTGTCGACGGTCTGCGGGTCGTAGCGGCGTACCTTCCAGGATCCGTCGGAGACCATCACGTCCCGGGTGCCGTCCGCGTGCTCGACCACGACCTTCACTAGCAGACCGTCAGGGCCGTCCGGACCGGCAGGGCCATTGGCGCGCCCCTGGCACTTGCAGTTCCAGTAGTGAGTGACGACGCCGACCGGCAGTTCTTCTCCCGCCTCAACACCCTTGAGTTCCGCGACGTCGTAGAACCCCTCGCCCGCGTATTCGTACGACGAGCCGCGCTGCACCGTGCGCCCGTTTGCCTGGACCTGCCAGTCCCCCACGGCGGCGGTGTAGACGCGGGCAGCGGTCACCGGACTGCCTGCGGACACCCGCATCACCTTGCGGGCGGCGGTCCACTGGTTGTCCGCGTCGTTGCCGGTGGCGGGCCTGCGGATCCACTGCGCGCCCGCCCAGTCCGTGTCACCGAGGCCGGTGACGAACGTCGCGGGGCCCGCGTACGGCGACACCGCGCCCTGGCGGTCCCAGGTCCGCACCGTCCAGCGGTACTGCGTGCCCGGCGCGAGGCCGGGACCGGCGTAGGGAACCCAGGACTGGCGCGCGCCGGGCACCTTGCCGCTGTCCCAGACCGTGTGCCCCGCGCCGTCGCGCACGACCAGTTCGTACGCCGACTGCACCTCGTCGCTGTCGACGTCGCGCGGCAGCCAGCCGAACGGGGGTGTCCCGTCGACGGCCGACGGGTTGACCCTGTCACCGACCGTGAGACCGGCCGGCGCCTGGGGGCTGTGATCGGGCCCTGCGCGGTCCGCGACCGCGGGCGGGGCAAGGGCAAGCGTCAGCCCGAAGGCCGTCGCGACAACACCGAACCGAAGACTGGACCGGGACGGGAACGGCCACTGAAGGCTCATGCACATGCTCCCAGGAAGGGATTTGAATGATTCAACTGGACACGACTACTGCCACTTCCGCGGAAGACAGGAAGCGCAGTTGGAGCGACGTGAAGTGCAACAAGTGTGTCAACTCGGGAGTCATGGGCTTGGCTTGCCGAATTGAAACGTATCAATACCTTCTGCCTCGGACCCTATGAAGAGGCCGAGGACAGTGTCAATGGGTGTGCACAGGAGTGGCAGAAGTGCCGCCCCCGCCGACTGCCTGGGCTCCGGCAACGACCTGAAGCTCAAAAGAGCCTTGGGAGTAGTTGCGGACGATGCGAGGTGGGCACCGGCGCCGATGGAGGAACCGGCTGGTTTCGGCGGTGAGTTCGGCCCAGTCTCAGACTCGGCTGTGCATCGGAAGGCTGCGCTCGAGGTCAGCGTTGACCAGCCCGTCGGGGTCCAACGGGGCGTAGGACGGCACAAAATGCAGCTCGATCCGTGCGGCATGCCAGGCCGGCCAACCAGCACAGGCCCGAGGTCCCCCAGGACACCACCCGGCGGTGCCGGAATCAGTCCCCGGCCGGGGTGTAGACGGAGGCGAAGGACCAGTCGCCGGAGCCGACCTCGTACACCGCCGTGCCGCCCTCGGTGCGCAGCATGCGGGCGCCCCGGTCGGCCCGGACGGCCCCTGAGGTGACCGGCACGTGGACCTCCGCCGTGGCCCCCGCCGGCACGGTCACCCGCAAGCGGTAGGCCGAGCCGTCGCGGTGCCAGGAGGTGGAGACCTTGCCGTACGGCGTCGTGTAGGAGCCGGAAGCGGAGGCCAGGTCCCCTACGACGGCCGGCGCGACGAGCAGCTTTTGGTAGCCGGCCGCGCCGGGCGCCTGCTGGATCCCGGCGAGGCGGCTGGTGAACCACGAGTCGATCGCGCCGAGCATGAAGTGGTCCTGTGACTGGCCGGGGCCGCCGTCCCAGGACTCGCCGAGCGCCGTGTTGCCGTGCACCACCTGATAGCCGTAGCTGGGGCTGGTGGTCTGCGTGGCGATCTTGTACACGATGTCGTCGTGGCCCGCCCCGGACAGCACCCGGAACGCCGCCGGCAGTGAGATCTCACCGAGGTTCAGGTGGTAGCCCGCGTCCCGGATGCTGCCGACGAGGTGGTCGAGGAGCCGCTGCCGCTGGTCGTCGGGGACCGCACCCATGTCGAGGGCGAGGACCTCGGCGCCCTGGCCGCCGCCGCCGAAGGTCCCCGTCGCCGCGTCGTAGTACTTCCGGGTGAGCGCCTGGGCGCTCGCGTCGGCCTCGCTGCGGTAGGACGCCGCGTCGGCGTCGTCACCGAGCACGCCGGCGATCCGGCTGAGCGCGTCCACCACCCGCCAGTAGCCGTAGGTGCCCGCGACCGCACGCGGGAAGGACTTGTCGGGGGTGAACCAGTCGCCGAGCCCGTAGTCGAGGATGCCGTCGGAGACCTGGGTCTTCAGGAACGCCGCGTACCTCTTCATGGCCGGGTAGTAGGTGCGCAGCGTGTCGGTGTCTCCGTACGTGGTGTAGAGCTGCCAGGGCACGAGGACGAAGGCGCCGCCCCAGTTGGAGTCGTTGCGGTAGGCGCCCGGCAGGCTGGTGTATTCCGGCACGGTGCTCGGGACCAGGCCCTCGGTGGTCTGTGCGTCGGCCATGTCCCGCACGATCTTGCGCAGGTAGGCCTCCATGTCGTAGTTGGCGGCCAGGGCCGGGAAGACGAGCTGGTCCTGCTCCAGCCAGCCGAGCTTCTCCCGGCTCGGGCAGTCGGTGAGCACGCTCATCATGTTGTTCTCGATGGCGTTGCGGGTGATCGAGTGGATGCCGTTGACCAGGTCGTTGGAGCTCTTGAAGTCACCCGCGGAAGCGTTGTCGGTGTGCAGTGCCTTTCCGCGCACGGAGACGGTGGCTCCGGCCGGCAGGCCCTTGATCTCCAGGTAGCGGAAGCCGTGGTAGGAGAACTGCGGGTGCCAGGTCTCGCTCTTTGCGCCGCGTGCGGTGTAGCTGTCCCACAGGGGGGCGCCCACGTTGCTGATGGACTGGAAGGCGTGGCCGTCCTTGAGGCTTTCCGCGGGGTAGATGCGCACGGTCGTGCCGGCCGGTGCGTCCAGTGTGATCTCAGGCCAGCCGGCGATGTTGCGGCCGAGGTCGAAGATGCGGCTGCCCGGGGCGGCGCCGGAGACCTCGGTGCCCTTGAGGTTCTCTTCGACGCGGATCGGCTCGGTCTCGCGGGCGCTGAGCTGTGCCGGGTGGCCGGGCGTGCCGGGCCCGTCCACGGTGACCGCGTGCGACCAGGCCGAGCGCTCCTGGTGTGGCTGGTCCCAGTGCGGTATCTCGCGGCGGGCGTCGTAGTCCTCGCCCCCGTACCAGTTCGAGGACGTGGTCGGCCCCAGCACCGTACGCCAGTCCGCGCCACTGGCGATGCGCTTGACGGTGCCGTCGGCGAGGGTCACCTCCAGCTGAGCGATCAGCTTGGGGTCGCTGAGGTTCCCGTAGAGCTTGCGGTACCGGTCGGCGGTGCTGACCACGTTCGACATGCCGTTGCCGAGGGCGACGCCGATGGTGTTGTCGCCGTGCCGCAGCAGGTCGGTGACATCGTACGTGGCGTACTGCACACGGTCCGCGAACGTGGTGTTCGCGGGCTCCAGCACGGCGTCGCCGACCGGCCGGCCGTTGACATCGGCCGTGTAGATGCCCAGCCCGGCCACGTGGAGACGGGCGCTGCGCACCTTCGTGCCAAGCGCGAAGTCCTTGGTGAACAGCGGGAGGCTGGAGGGCAGGTACGGCTTCGGGGGCTGCTGGCCCGTGACCTTCGCGGCGGAGGCGAACGGCCCGGTGGCCGCGTCCCCGGTGGAGAGGGTGTAGTCGACAGGGAAGTTCGGTACGCGGCCATCGTCGGTGAGGACGTCGGACCGCGGATAGAGCACGACCTGGTCGAAGGTCCGGGCGGACTTGAGGTCGAGGGTGAGGGTGATCGGCGAGGACGACAGGTCGGCGCCAAAGTGGGCCTGGCTGGAGTACCCGGCCGCGGTCTGCAGGGCGCTGTTGGTCATCCCGTCGACGGCGAGAGCGGGTTCCCAGGTCTTGCGCAGGGTGTTGGACTCCGAGGCGGTGACGGCCGCGCCCTGGGCGAGGTCCGTGTCCGGCGCGGCGGAGTCGCGCACCTCGATCTCCCCCAACTGCAGCCGCCAGGACCGGTTCGGGAAGTCGTCGGCCAGCGGCAGGCCGAGCTTGGTGACGTCGAGCCGGACGTAGCGGGCGGTGGTCTTCGGCAGCCGGACGACGACCGGCTCCACCTTTCGGGTGCTCAGCTTCCAGTCGGGGTTGGTAATCCACTGCGCGGACCAGTCCTGCGGGTTCGTCAGTCCGGTCTCGAAGACGGCGGTGTCGCTCCAGCGGGACGGGCGGTTCGTGGTGTTCGACCACACCGTCACGCGCCAGTAGACATGGGCGCGCGATCCGAGCTTCTTGCCGGCGTAGGTCGTGCTCGGCGCGTCGGAGTCGACACGGCCCGAGTCCCACAGGTCGGGACGGCCGCTGGTGAGCAGAGCGCGGCTGGTGGCCGCCTGGACGCGGTACGCCTGCTGGATGACGTCCGTGCCGCTTCCGCTGAGCTGCCAGCTCAGGCCAGGAGTGGTGTCGTCGATGCCGAGTGCCTGGCTCAGGTGCTGGGTGCGCAGCGTGACGGGGGCGATGCCGGCGGGTGCTGCCTGGGCGGTCACAGCCAGGGGCAGGATGGTGACCAGTGTGGTCAGGACGGAGGCGGTGACGAGGGCCGGGCGGCGCCGGACACGTCGGGGGAAGGCTGCGGACACGGGGTCTCCTGGCTCGGGTGCGATGGACGGGGTGTGGCGTGGAGGCGCGGGATCAGGCGTCCGCGCGGAACAGCGCGGCGACGTCCGTGGCGGACAGAGCCCGGTTGTGGACGCGGAAGCTGTCGATGGCGCCCTGCAGGTACGGGTGCTTGGAGTTCTGCGAGCGGCCGAGGTAGTTGTGCGTGGTGGTGCCCAGCAGCAACGGACTGCTCACCATCGCGTCGTTGCGCCCGGACTCCACGCCATCGACGTACAGCACGCCGGTGCCGTCGCCGACGGTCAGGGCAACATGGGTCCAACGGCCCTGCGGCAGGGCATCGGAGGCGTCGATGAAGTCCTCGGCCTCCATACCTGCGATCTTCAGGGCAGCGCGGGCCTTCCCGGTGCCGGTGCGCACGGCGAGGAAGAGGTAGGTGTCCTTGTGGTAGCCGAGGTCGAACACCCGGGCGGAGTTGCTGAGCGAGTCGACACGCACCCAGGCGCTGACGGTCAGCTCCTCCAGACCGGTGAGCAGACCGGGCGGCAGGACCACGTGGCCGCCGGCGACGCTGTCCAGGGCGATGGCGGCGCCGGTACGGCCCGCCGTCCAGCCGGCGCCCGCGGCCAACTCTCCGTCTGGGAAGGAACGCTGGGAGTCCGCGGTGGTGCTTCCGTGGCCCTCGTCGAAGGCGTAGTGGGCGAGCTCGCGCTCGCGGCCGGCCTTGGGCGAGACGGCCCAGTACACGTTGTAGTGCTGGTGCTGGATCCGATGGAAGGGCAGCAGCGACACCTGGGCGCCATCGGCGGTGGCGGTGAAGGCCGTCGAAGACCGCGGCAGCCGCCGCACTGAGGCGGGATCGATGTGAGGGATGGTCGGGGACACGGTGCTGCCGTACGTGCCGGCCAGGACCACCGGGCCGTGGGACAGGGAGCGCACCTGCGGGTTGTCCGGCGCCGGACGCCAGACCGGCTCCATCGGCAGCGCCACCTCGACCACGTCTCCGGAGCGCCAGTTCCTGGTCAGCGCAAGGTACGTACCCGGTTTGCAGTGGGCGCCGGCCGGACGCCCGTTGACCCGGACCCGGGCGTGAGAGCGATGGTCGGCCAGCCAGCCGGGGATCCGTACCTTTAGGGTGAACCGGCCGCCTCCGGAGGTGACTGTGAGCCTGGTGGTGTCCGCGTCGGGGTAGCGGGTCTCCTGGCGCAGCGTCACCCCTCGCTCGGCCCATGTCACCTGGGACGGGATGAACAGGTTGACCCACAGTGCGTCCGCGGAGCGGAAGTAGATGCTGTCGGCGAACTTGGTGTGGGTCTCCATGCCCGTGCCGTGATCGCAGGAGAAGTTGTCGTAGTCGCTGCTGTAACTGCCGGGCGCGGTCCCGAGCCCGCCCTTGACCTGGCGCTGCGAGCCCGCCCACAGACCCGTGTAGTACGTCACGAAGCCGTGCTCGGCGTCGGGGTCCTGCTCGCCGAGCATCTGGTTGTACAGGGTCCACTCGTAGTGGTCCATGTACACGGCGTTGCCCGGGTCGTGAAGGAAAAGCTGCCGGCCCAGCTTGAGCATGTTGTAGGAGTTGCAGTTCTCGCAGGTCACCTCGGAGAGACGGCTGACGATCTCGCCGGGAGGACCGAAGAACTCCTGACTGGAGTTGCCGCCGATGG
The DNA here is from genome assembly GCF_036345255.1 of Streptomyces sp. NBC_00569. Taxonomy (NCBI): domain Bacteria; kingdom Bacillati; phylum Actinomycetota; class Actinomycetes; order Kitasatosporales; family Streptomycetaceae; genus Streptomyces; species Streptomyces sp. NBC_00569. The sequence continues at coordinate 1,893,747 of NZ_CP107783.1, forward strand.
CGTACGAGTGGTGATGTACAACCGTGTCCCAGAAGTAGGCGGCGATGTCGCGGTAGCGCTGCTCACCGGTGGCCTCGTACTCGCGCGCGGCGCCGACGATCTTGGCGATCTCAGTGTTGGCGTGGCGACCGTCCAGTTCGTCGCGGCCCGCGGCCAGCGGCCCGTACAGGTCCTCGTGGTCGAACCGACGGGCGGTGCGCAGATGTGCCGGGTCACCGGTGACCAGGTACAGGTTCGACAGGACCTCGTTCATGCCGCCGAACTCCACCCGGAGGACCAGCGTCTGCATCTGGCTCACTGTCAGGCGCGAGGTGCGGGTCTCCACCCAGGCGGCCATCGAACGCACCACGTCCAGGGCCTGGTAGTTGCCGCTGAGCAGATACTGATCGAGCAGACCGGCCATGATCTTGTGGATCGTGTAGTACGGGGCCCAGGGTCGGCCGCCGGCCTCCAGCTGGTCGAAGACCTGCTCAGGGAAGGCGGAGAGGTATCCGGGCGTGTAGCGGGCGGCGGGGGAGGCGGCCTGGCAGGCCGCGAGGGCGTCGACGATGATCCGCCCCTTGGCGGCGTAGGCGTCGTCCCCGGTGTTGGCGTGGGCCTGGGCCAGCCCGGAGAGCAGATGGCCGGTGCTGTGACCGCGCAGTTGGACCGCCGGGTCCTCCCACCCGCCGCAGGGTTCGGCGGACGACGGCAGGCCGGCGTTGAGACGGAAGGTGTGCAGCAGGCGATCCGGATCGACGAACAGCAGATACGCGCAGGTGCGCCGCATGTTCTCGCGGAAGGGGCTGTTCAGGAGCGTGACGGATGACAGGGGGAGCGGGGTGAGCCGCGGCGGGACCGTGCCGGCGGGGACCGGGCGGCCACGGTCGGCGGGGCGGGCCGTGGCCCCGGCGGGGGCGCCCAGGCTCAGCGCGATGGCGGAGGCTCCGGCGGCGGCGATGACGTGGCGGCGGTTGGGGCGTGCCGGATGGTGCGATGCGTTCATGACGGCAGGACTCCTGGTGGATGCGGGGAATCCGCCGAGCGAGGGGGCGCGGGGTGTGGCTCGGCGGCGGCAGGCGCGAACGGGCGCGCGGTGGCCCGATCCGCGAACCGGGTCGGCGGCGTGCAGCGGACAGCCGCGGCGCGCTCTGTGCGACGGGGAGCGGAGCCCGAGCTGCTCCGAAGGCCGCGCACGCCTCACGCGGGCCGGCGCGAGGCGTGCGCGGCGTGATCGTCTCAGCTGTCGTGCTGGTGGCTGTCGATCACGTGGTGTCCGGAGAGCGCTTCCAGGTAGACGTACTCACCGTCGGTGTGCGCGTCGTAGGCCTTGGCCTTTGTGCCGTTCCAGGCCAACTTGCCGTCGACGAAGACCGAGATGTGCTTTCCGAAGGTGGGCACCGCGACTCGCCCCTCACTGCCCTTGGGGGCGGTGAGCTCCGCGTGGTATTTCCCCTCCTTCCGGTTGACGCGCCACGAGGCGTCGACCGGGCCCAGCATGGTGGTGATCCGCCCCTGGGCGAAGCTGAGGTCGGCGGTGTGCGGGACGAAGTCGAAGGCGCGGCCGCCCGCGCTGGTCGGCTGGAGTCCCAGCACGGCGAACGTGAGCGCCGTGGTCGGCCCGGTCGCCCAGGCGTGGGCGAGGCTGACGTAGGTGCTGCAGATGCAGCCGTCCGGACGCGACGACTCCCAGAACGTGCTCCTGGTGCCGAGCGGGTCGTCGAGCATGGCGCCCCACTGCCGCCGGATCAGATCGACTCCCGCCTGGTCGGCGGTCGTTCCGCCCGCGGCAAAGTGGGCGTTGACCTCCATGGACCCGGCGAAGACGCCCAGGTTCCCCTTGTTCTCCGGGGAGGTTGACCCGCGGTCGTTCCAGTTGGTCATGAGGTACGAGCTGATGCGGCGTGCCTTGCTCTGGTCGGCCAGGCCATACCACACCGCGAGCGCGTTGCCGTCCTGGGCGTGAACGTCCGAGTCGGGGTAGAACCGGTACGCCCCCTTCTTCTCGTCCCACAGACGGCTGTCGATCGCGGTGCGCAGCGCCGCCGCCCGGTGCGCATAGGACTGGGCGAGCGTGGTGTCGCCCTCGACCTTCGCCAGCTGCGAGCCGGTCGTGAGCACGCGCCACATCAGGACATTGGCGATCAGGTTCTCGCCCTTCGGCAGGCTCCGCACCGAGTCGGCGGTCTCGGTGATCGAGAGCAACCCCTGGTCGTCCGTCTTCGCGCCGATGTAGTCGACGCCCCGCTTGTACTGGTCCCAGATGCCGTCGACCCACTTCCGGTGGCCGGTGTACTGGTAGTAGTCCCAGGACGCCGCCAGGGTCCACATGTGGTAGGTGTCGGACCCGTACTTGTTCATCATGGGCCCGGAGTACGGCAGTTCGCCCGTGATCTTCTGGTGCTGGTAGAGCGTCGTGAGGGCGTTGCGGGCCGATTCGGTGTCGTCGAAGGCCGCGTAGGCGGAGGGGATCTCGACCCCGAGGTCACCCGGCCAGACCGTGCGGTCCCGCTTCGCGCCGTCCACCAGGATGGTGTCGCCCACGCCCACGTCGCCGGTGTTGTCCCATGTCTGGGCGGGAGCCTCCCAGACCCGTCCGGTCTTCGGGGCGATGGTGTTGAGCTGGATCGTGTAAGCCCCGGCGTACCAGATCCTGTTGAGCAGGTCGTCGCTGGAGTAAAAGTAGTTCGCGTAGGCGCGCGGGTCCTGCATCTTCGGTGCGGCCGTGAAGTGCGCGGTGATGCCATCGAGATCGGCACTGCCGGCGGAGTCCATGAAGACGGTCAGGTACCGGAACCCACCGCGCAGGTTCTTCGCCGGCATGGTGTAAGTGGTCGCCCCGTCGACGTCGGCGTAGAGCGCTCCGTCCCGGCTTCGCGGACCACCGGTGGAGGCGTCGCTCGTGGTGCCCACGTACTGCGAAGACTCGTTGAACGCGAGACCCACGCGTTGCGGGCCGTCTGAAGCCGCGAAGTGGAGCGTAACCAGACCGCTGACGTCCTTGCCGAAGTCGAAGGTGACGGCGGATCCGGTGCCGCTCAATCGGGTGGACTTGCCCGAGAGTACGGCGGAGCTGTCCGTCACCGAACCCACGGTGCTGTGGATCGCCACGGGCTTCAGTGTCCGGGACTGCGGCGAGTAGTTGTAGGCATCCCAGGGATGCCGGGCCGCTGAAGGCAGGGCCCCGGAGAAAGCGGCGCCGGGGGCGGTGGCCCCATCCGCCGCCTGTGGTGCGATAAGGGCCATCACCACAAGCGCTGCCGAGGTCGCGGTGGTGAGGGCGGTCTTGTGTCTCCTCTTCCAAGTGGTCATACATGCCTCGCAAAGCTGGATGAACGCGGAGAACGAGTGGGTGGAACGGGCGCGTGGCCCGAGGCGGGCCGCTGCCACGCCATGGGCGGTCGGCAGGCACCAGGCAGCGCCCACCTCCGCATACCTGACTGCGGGTGCCGCCCAGGTGTGGCGTTACCCCTTGGTGTCTCACCGGCGGGATGCGGACCGGCGTTCGGTTGCGACCTACCGGTTCGGCTCCGGTGCGACCGCCACGTCGTCGAACTGGGAGGACTGATAGGAGTCGAGCCCCAGACCGGCCTGGCCGTGGTCGTACGTGGTGTCGGTGACCTCGGCGACCGGGGTGCCGTCGACCGTCGCGGTGATCCGCTCCCCGGAGAAGTCGAGTGCGAGCCGGTGCCAGGTGTCCGCTCCGGCGGTCGGCAGGTCGCCCTGGTCCAGGGTCCGCTTGGTCTTGTCCGGCATGACGGCCTCCAGGGCCCAGGAGCCGGTGTCCGACAGCTTCAGGTAGTAGCCCTCCCACACGTTGGAGTGGTCGGGCCCGACCGAGTTGAGCTGGTTCACCACCCGGCCGAGCAGCGATGCCGTGCCGGACTGGTGGATCATCACCTTGGCGGACACGGTGTAGTCGGTCCACTGGCTGTCCCCGACGAGGGTGAGCGGGCTGGGGACCTTCGACCACCTGATGGGCTGGGTCGTGATGGCCTGCTGCAGACAACCACCGGTGCCCCCGCTGCCGGGTGCGGCCTGCGGTGCGGCGGAGCAGGGCGCCACCTGGAACGCGCCCTCCATGTCCGACAGGTATCGGGGGGTGGCACCGTCGCGGTATCCGTCGAAGGTGTCGCGGTAGGGCAGCGGCATCGTCGTCGACGCAGGCGCCGTCCTCGCGGCCCGGCCCTCCCCGCCGGGCATCGTGGTGAGCGTCGTGACAGTGCCGGGCTGCAGGGTGACGGTGTTACTGCCCCGGGCGTCCGGAGACACGTCGGCGCCGCGGACGAACCAGTCCGCCGGGTCGGTGGATCCCAGTGTGGTCGACCACCGGTGCAGCGCGCCGCGGGGAAGGTGCCCGGCCGGTGTGACCGCGACAGTCTGCGGGGCCGTCGCAGCGGTCGTCTCGAAAACCGTCGTGTAGGCCCGCGGCTTGCCCGGCGACTGCAACGTCACGTAGGTGCCGCCGCCGTCGAGGTAGCCGCTGGCCGAGTCGACGTAGCGCCAGCCGGGACGCGTGAACTGCGCGGTCTGGGCCATGGTCCACAGCGTCGGGCCTAGTTCATAGTGGCCGCTCCATGGTTCGTTGGCGCGCAGCAGGCCGCTGCCCTGCATCTGGACGGTGGGGTACCAGGCGTACGCGGCCGGCCAGTTGATGAACCCCGTGATGCGGGAATCGACGTACTCGTGGTTCATCTCCGCGGCGAGCCGGGGCGCTCCGGTGAGGTAGTTGTTCCAGCCCGATTCGCTGGCGAACAGCGGCTTGTCCAGACCGAGGGCGTCCGGTGAGCTCGAGCAGTGGATCTCCGAGCAGGGGTAGTGGATGCCGACGACGTCCACGGCCTTGGCGAAGGCCGGGTCGTTCTTCATGTCGGTGGCCACCTTCCAGCCCGCGTTGTCGGCGGCGACCACCTTGACGTCGGGGTAGCCGTTCTTCACGAGCGCGGCCTTCAGCTTCCCGTACCAGGCGGCGTCCCAGCCCTTCTCGTTCCAGCCGCCGAGATAGTTGACGTCCAGGTGGTGCTTTTTCGCGCAGCCCAGCCACTGCATCAGGTAGTTGATGTTGTCCGTCGACCAGAATCCACCGTCGAACCACCCGGGAGCGCCCCACTCGAGTCCGTAGAACTGGATCTGCGGGTTGCGTTTCTTCGCCTGGTCCATCAGCCACCACTCGTACCCGCGCTCGCAGTTGACGTCGGTCGGCGTGCGCATGTGGCTGGGTTCGGCTCCGTTGCTGGAGTTGGTGTCGGAGCCGATCTCCACCTTCAGAATCTGCAGCGAGGCTCCGTATCCGGGTTTGAAGAGGTAGTCGAGGATCTGGTCGCGCTGCCGCTTCGGGTAGTCGACGAGCAGCCGGGATGTGCCGCCGCCCCCGCTGATAGCCCCGATTCCGTCGAAGACTCGTCCTGTGCCGCGGCTATCGACGCTGATCGACTGGACCGTGCCGGTGCCGGCACTGGCCGTGGGTGTGAGGAGCGCTGCCAGGCAGGCGATGAGTAGGGCGCCCACCGCCCACAGGGAACGGCAGGCCGGCTGCCACCATCGGCCGGAAGACGGTGTTCTGGCGCTGGGCATGGGACCTCTCTTCTCGTTGCGAGGGGTACGGGTGTCACAGCTCGACATGGGTCCATCCCGCGCGCACCTGTGTCCGGCGCGCCCGGCCGCGCTCCGGGGACACCTCGATGTCAACCCGGCCGTCCGCGTTGACGTCGAAGGAGACCCCGGACGCTCGAAGCAGGAAGTTGCGTACCGCGACGCGCGCGCCGGTGGCCCGGAACACAACGCTGCCGTCCCGGACGAGTGTGGTGCGGGACGGCCCGGCGGAGACGGCATACGTGTGCCCACGCAGTCGCACGTTGGCGATGGCGTTGGTGCCGGGCAGCGAGAGGGTGCCGAACATGATGCCCGACGGGTCGCCTCCCCAGGGGTTGTCGGAGATCAGTTCGTGCAGGCTCTGCACGGCCATGGCGTTGGACCAGGAGTAGGTGCGCCAGGCGGAGTCGACGGCGGAGTCCATGATGGACTGGCCGGGAACGGGGTCGAAGGACTCGGGGAACCAGTTGTCCTTGTCCCAGGCATCGAGGTACATCGCGGTGCTCCGCGCGGCGAATTCGCCGGCGACGTCGTCGAAGCCGTACCGCTTGAGACCGTCGTACACGGTGGCATTCATGGGGGGCCACACCGCGCCCTTCCACTGCTCGGGGGCGGTGTCCTCGCCGTATCGGTCGAAGAACTTGAAGTGTTCGGAGCGTGGGTGCACCGGGCCGCCGCTGCAGTAGGCCGGGTCGTTGCGCGCGACGCTGGGCACGACGTACTCGCCCCAGAACTCCTGCGGGTCGAGCAGGTGCTCCCGCACCAGGATCTTCGCCCGGTCCTGCGTCGCGATGCCGGCGAACAGCGGGTAGAAGACGGTCGGCGTGACCACCTCGTTCCAGGTTCCGTCCAGGTAGCGGCTCAGGTAGAGGCGCCGCTGCGGGTGCCACAGCCTGTCGTTGAGCAGCCGCCGGATCGTCTCGTGGTGCGCGGTAAACCGTGCCGCGTCCGCCGTTCTGCCCAGCACTTCGGCCATCTTCGCCAGCGTCTCGGCGAGCAGTGCGTAGTACGAGTTGAGCGCCACGTCGGTGAGGTCGGTGTTGTCGCGGCCGTCCCCGCTGCCGCCCACTTTGGGGATGCGCCGGTAGTTGGCGTACACGGGGCTGTCGTCCAGCCCGAGGTGGTTGCCCCGGCCGCCGACCCGGTCTCCGAAGTAGGGAGATTCCAGCAGCCCGTCGCCGTCCGCGTCCCACTCCGGCAGTAGGTCGTAGTAAGCGACGAGCGTGGGGTACGCCTTCTTCAGGACCGCCACCTCGCCGAACTTGGTGTACAGCCGCCAAGCGGCGTATGCGTGCATCGGGCCGGAGTTCTGCTGGTCGTAGCGCGGCCCCTTCAGCGGGACCTGGTTGGGCGGTGCGTCCGCGTCGAAGATGTCCGTCTCGTGCTGCGTGGCCAGTGGCCGGCTCACGAGTGCGGCGTCGATGGCGTCGAAGGCCGAGTCCCACCCCGTGAAGAGGCCGCCCCCGCCGCCCCATCCCCACATCACGAAGGCGCGTTGATGGTTCTTGTCGTAGTTGGTGTTGAGAGACAGCGCGTCGCGCACGGCGTCCGCCGCCCGCCCCGCCGGACCCGAGCCGGTCAGGTTGTCCCTGCGAACCGATGCCTCGGCGGTGGCGAGTGCCCGCTCCACTTCATGTGGCTCCGGCGGGTCGAGCCGCGGCGGCCGTCCGCCGACGGTGGCGGCGAAGGTGAGGGCCTGACCCTTGCTCAGCCGGTACCGCAGGGCGGCTGCCGCGGTGCCGGGGGCACCGGTGGTGGCGCCGGTCATGTCGGCGATCATGTCGGCGATGGAGGCGTAGCAGCCACTGCTGTCGGCGGGTTCGGCGGGCGCCAGCCGGAAGTGGCCGGTGCGGGACGTCTGCAGCAGACCCGGCGCGGTGCCGGTCACGTTCTGGCCGTCCAGCGCGAAGGCCGCGTCCTCGCCCCAGGGCGTCGCGACCTCAAGGAAAACCGTCGTGTCGTCGTCGAGTGCGGTGACGGATCCGACCACGGAACTGCCGTCGTCGGCACGGGCGTAGCGGACCCGGATGGTGTGCTTCTGGCTCTGCGTGTCGTCGTACTGCTTCTGCAGGGACGGCAGTTTCGAGGTGGCGTCGGAGACTTCGGCGGCGGACCACTGCTGCGGGTGTGCGATCACCTCGCGCAGGGCTTCGAGATGCGTCGGTGTGACCTTGCGTTCGTCGGTGCTGACCTGGACCTCTTTGTAGGCGCCGTCGGGTGCCATCGGCCCCATGCGCCAGAGGTTGTTCGTCATCTTCTCGCGGATGACCTTGCCCGTCTCGGTGAGCAGGCCTATGCGGAGCGCGAATCTGGACTCTCCCTCACCGACGAAGAGCGCGCCTGTCCAGTCCTGGTCCTTGATGCCAGGCATCGCGAACGGTCGTTGCACCGTTGGATACGGCAGGGCCGTCTCGCGATCTTGAGCGGGGCGGCCTCCGGATGCCGAGCCCGGCGGGGCGGCCTGAGCAATGCCGGAGCCGGCAGCCAGGGCGGCCGCCGATGCGCCGAGTCCGGTGGCGCCCACCGTCCTGAGAAATTGACGTCTGGGAACATGACCGTGCGTCATCTGACCTCTCGTTTCCGCGCACAGGTACAGGTCACCGTCTGGACATGGAGGACTGACCGCCCACGCGACGCGCGTGACGGCGACCTGACGGACGGATATGAAATGTTTCAGTCGCGGCATCATTCTCAGCACCCTCCATCGAAGCCGTCAACGGGGAGTGCTGTCGTGATTACCAAGACATGAGCTCACTACCTGCAAGTAACCGCTCAATTTCGCTTGTTGGGCGCAGACCCCTTGCTTCCCAAGCCGTGTCGCCCTAACGTCCCGGTCCGTTAAAACGATTCAAATCTTCCTCAGAAAGCGTCGCCGGTCCATCCGTAGTGGCTTCGCTCATGCGTGCGCCCGGTCGGTTCGCCGGCGTGGCACGTGCAGCAAGGAGAGACACCACGATGAGTGACACCGACGCCCAGGACGACCACAGCTTCACCCGCCGACGACTGCTGCGGACCGCGGCCGTCGCGGGAGCAGGCACCGCGCTGGCCTGGAGCACCCCAACCGGCACCGCGCTGGCCGCCTCCCCCGGGTCCGCGGCCACCCCAGCGTCCGCAGCGGCCCAGGTCGACCGCACAGGCTGGCTCGCGCACCCCGGACGGCCGGTGCAGCCGAGGTTCCGCTGGTGGTGGCCGGACGGCCTGGTGGACCCGCGCGAGATCAGACGCGAGGTGGACCAGATCGCCGACGCCGGGTTCGGCGGCGTGGAGATCGCCGCAGTCACCCACAGCCTGGACGACAAGACGGTGCTCCACGTAGCCGAGAACGGTTGGGGCACCCCGGTGTGGACGGCCCGCGTCGAGGCCGCCCTGGACCAGGCCGCCAAACGCGGGATCACCATCGACCTCACAGCGGGTCCCAGCTGGCCCACGGCAGTCCCCTCCATCACTGCGGACAGCGAGGCCGCCGTCAAGGAACTCGCTCATGGTTCAGTGCAGGTGGCCGGCGGAGCGACCTACACGGGACCAGTCCCGGCGCCCCTCGTCGCCGCCGCGTCGGGCGTCACACGCCAACAGCTGATCCTCGTACAGGCAGCGCGGGTCGACACCGCCAACTCCACGCGCAAGGAGACCGGACTCAGCTTCTCCTCCGTGCGCGATCTGACCGACCAGGTCGCCGACGGATCCATCAGCTGGACCGCACCGCCGGACGGCGAATGGGTCCTCATCGCCTACTGGCTGCGCGGCTCCGGCCAGACCCCGGAGTCCGGTCCCCACACCTCCCCCACCGCGTACGTCGTGGACCACTTCAGCGAGGCCGGCGCCCAGGCAGTGATCGACTTCTGGGAAGCGCACATCCTGACCGCCCCGGTCCGCAGGCTACTCAAGAAGGCCGGAGGCGCCCTCTTCGAGGACTCGCTCGAGATCGAGACCGCCGCACTCCAGTGGACCCCCGGCCTGCCCGCCGCATTCGAGAAGCACTGCGGTTACGCGTTGGAGCCGTATCTGCCCGCAGTGATCCTCAACAAGAGCAACCAGGTCTTCGCCTTCGACGCCGCACTCACCCGCCAGGTCCGGCACGACTTCTGGGAGACCGTCTCCAGGCTCTTCGACGACCACCATGTCGCGGTGCTGAAGAAGTGGGCGCACTCCCTCGGCCTGAAGCTGCGGATGCAGCCGTACGGATTGCAGACCGACGCGATCACCACCGCTTCGATCCTGGACATACCCGAAGGCGAATCACTCGGATTCAAGAACCTCGACGACTACCGTTGCCTGGCGGGCGGACGCGACATGGCCGGCCAGACCATCCTGTCCTGCGAGTCGGGCGCCTACACGGGAGGCGCCTACAACACGACATGGCAGAAGTTCCTGACCACGATGGGCGGAGCCTACGCAGCCGGGGTCAACCAGACCGTGGTGCACGGTTTCTCGTACGCCACGGCGCCCGGCGTCAAGTGGCCGGGCTACGCGGCGTTCACCCCCTACCACGGCAAGGTCGGTTACGGGGAATCCTGGGGACCTCGGCAGCCGACCTGGCAGCATGTCCCGGACATCTCCGGCTACCTCAGCCGCATCCACCAAGTTCTGCAGTCCGGCACCGCCCGAGCCGACGTCGCGGTGTTTCGCCAGACCGGGTACACCGCGACCGGGATCGGCGCCTCGTGGTTCACCGCGAGCGGCGTTCCCCTCGGCTGGGCCCACCAGTTCATCAGCGCCCCACTGCTGGAACTGCCGGGCGCGAAAGTTTCGGGCGGCCGGCTCGCTCCCCAAGGCCCCGCCTACAAGGCGCTGTTCATCGAGGGTGACTTCTTCTCCGGTTCCGCCTGCACACTCCGGGTGCGGGACGCCGAACGGCTCCTGGACTTCACCAAAGCCGGCCTTCCCATCGTCATGCTGGGCGCCTGGGACACCGCGACGGTGCCCGGCCTGCCCGCCGACGGCGAGAACGAGCGACTGCGGACGCTCATCGGCGAGCTGCTCACCCAGCCACGGGTGCGCAGGGTGTCAGACAAGGCCGACGTCCCGGCGGCCTTGGCCGACCTGGGTGTACAGCCGGACGTCCGGTACGCGACTGCTTCCACGCTACTCAATGCCCATCGGGTCGCCAACGGCGTCGACTACTACTACCTGTGCAACGGCAAGCACGCCGAGAACGTGAAGCCACCGGTCGCCCCCATAGACCACGAGGTCACTCTGCGCCGGACCGGATACGACGGCGTCCCCTATCTACTCGACCCGTGGACCGGAAACGCTCGCCGCATCGGCCGGTATGCGGAGGACGGCGACTCCATCCAGCTGCGCGTGGCCCTCCACCCCGCCGAGACGCTGCTCGTGGCCATCGGCCGGCCGGGCCTCTTCGGCGACCGCGGCGGCAAACAGCCGCACGCCGTGAGCAGCCAGGCCGAGTCCGTGCAGTTCGTGAACGGTGATCTGACGGTCCGCCACTCAGCCGCCGTCACCTTCGACACCGTGCTGTCCCAGGACGCTTCCACAACGACCGTCAGCACCACGATCGGTGAGGTGCCGGAGCCCAGGGTGCTGTCGGCCTGGCAGCTGCACGTGGAGGACTGGCGACCGGGAGGTGCCCCGACCACGACCACCGTGACGGGGCACGACCTGAAGCTCGACGCTCTGGCGCCCTGGTCGCAGCTGGAGGGCCTGGAGGACGTCTCTGGGGTGGGCCGCTATCGCACCACCGTCACCCTGGAACGGCCATGGACCGGCGGATACGGCGCCTACCTGGAACTGGGCACGCCGAGCGGTACCTGCCGCGTGACCGTCAACGGCAGACAGCTCGACCCCGTCGACCAGATCAACCCGGTGGTGGACGTCGGCCCGTGGCTGAAGCGAGGTGACAACACGATCGAGGTGGAGGTGGCATCCACCCTCGCCAACCGGCTGCGGGTGAGCGACCCCGATGTCTACGGCGGGCTCGCTCGCCAGCAGTACGGCCTGACCGGCCCGGTCCGACTGGTGCCGTACGGACAGGCCCGCATCGGCTGACACCTCGGGGCGCGCCCGGGCCTCTCGTGATCAGCCGGGGTGACGACAAGCCGACTCCCCGTAGGGTGCCAAAACTACTTCACCGCGGCTGACCTTGAGCGATGCGCCAAGCCACGGGCTGGGCGTGATCAGACTCGTGCCCGTACGGTCTTCACCACTCGTACCGGCCGCCAGGTCGAGCCGCGCAACATCAATCGCTCGTTCACGCGCGTCGCCGAGTCCGCCGGCATCCAGGTCATCCGCCTCCACGATGCCGACACGGCACGGCGACCCTTCTCCCGGCGGCCGGAGTCGCGCCCCGCGTCGTGATGGAGATCCTCGGGCACTCCCAGATCAGCATCACGATGGACGTGTACACGCACGTCGTGCAGGACACGCAGCGCGAGGCTATGAGCCACATGGACCGGCTGCCTGGGAAGAGGCGTCCCGGTCGTCAGTGACCGACCCCGTTGATGTCAGAAGCAGATGTCAAAGGCCACCTACCAAGATCGGTAGGTGGCCTTTCGCCTGGTGCCCCCGGCAGGATTCGAATCTGCGACACCCGCTTTAGGAGTTGTCAGCCGGTGATGTCAGGCGACACTGCCTGGTCGGTTACGGACGGCGGTAGGCGGCACGGTCGGTTCCGGGTACCGGGGGTGTGCAGGGCTCCGCTGGCTTTGACGGTGAGGCTGACGGCCGCCATGGAGACCGGGTCGGGGAAGTCGACGATAAGTACGATGTCGTCCTCCCCGAAGGCGAAGTACATGGCCTCGACCTGCCCGCCGAGGTTGGTGACGACATGGTCGACGGCGGCGCGACGGCTGCTCGCGCCTTCCTTGAGCAGACCCTTGGTGCCCTCGGGCGTGTAGGTGGCCCGGATGAGGAACTTCGGCATCGGGATGCTTCCTGCCCATCGTTTGTCCGGTGTGGAATGACCTTCCCGCTGTCACATCGGCCGCTACGCGCGGAACGGCTGGGTTCACTCGTTAGAACCTGGACTTTTCCGCTGACCGCGGCATCATGAATTGCAGTGGTGGCTCTGTCTGCTGATGGGCGGGGTGTCAACCGACGGTCGGTCAATCAGCGGCGAAGAGACCTTCGCCTTCCAACGGCACATCGTCCACCCACCTCAACTCACCACTCTCCCCCGCTTCGATCCCGTCCGCCGTCGACCCACACACTGTGGAGCGGGCCAGGGTGTCCTGCCAGGACCTGGGACGAGGGGTTTTACGACGGCCGGGACGGCGACGCCGGCCGCCGCGTCACAGGAGATCACCGAGACCAGGTCGCGCCGCCCGCCGACGGCCCGCGAGATCGCCGCGACCTCGAGGAGCGCGCTGCCCAGCTCGGCGTCGCTCACCGAGCCGGAGGTGTCGATGACGACGCAGACGCGGGGCGGCGTACGGCGAAGGCTCGGCAGCACCACTCCAGGGACGCTTGCCGAGCGGCGGGACGGGCGCCGGTAGGTGTGGTTCTCCCCCACTCCGGGCGCACTCGCCGCCGAGCGGACTGCCGCGCCCAGCAACTGCCGCCACGGCTGCGGTGGTTGGAACGCCTCGTCGGCCCAGCGCCGCCACCCTTCCGGCGCGTCGCCGGGCCGGCCCTTGATGCCCTCAGCGACCCGGAAGCGAACCGCGTCTCGCTGCTGGCGGGTGAGTCCGTTCGCCCCGTCGGGCCCCAGCTCCCACGGCCGGTCGTGCCCGTCGGCACCACTGCCGCAGTCGAGCCAGGCCAATTCCGCGGCGAGCCCGGACATCGACGCCGTCCGCAGGTATTCCTCCATCAGCAGGCCGTCGGGCAGTCGCAGCAGCGACGGCACGACCGCCCCGAAGGGCTGCGGCAGTCCGTCACCGTAGATGTCGTCGTTGATCTCGAAGTCGGCGGCGATGTTCCGACGCAGCCTCCCCCAGCCTTCGGCCGGGGGGACCCCCATCTCGCTTCGCTCGCCCGGCCCGGACTCCTCATGCTCCCGCGCGTACCGCTCGCCGCGCCCGTGATGGTCACGGAGCAGATGGGAGACCTCGTGCACCCAGACGCCCGCCAGCTCCTCCAGCGGTGTGCGGTCCACGAATCCGGGCGACACGTAGCAGCGCCAGTGCGCGTCGACCGCCATCGTCGGCACCGCACGGTCCTCCACCACATGCAGCGCGAAGAGCGCGTCGGCCAGGTAGGGGCGGACCTTCACCGCGTGCAGCCGTGCGGCCAGCAACTTCTCCCAGTCCAGACGTAGTTTGTGCCGGTCGCCAGACCCTCCGTGGCCGTCCGGTCGCTCCGGCGGTGTCGCCCGCACCGCACTCGGGGGCGCGGGCGGGGACATGGGGCGCAGCGGCGGGCGTGGTCCCGGGCGCTTCGCGGCAGCCATCGCCGCTCGCACGAGCGGGCACGGGCGCGGTCCGGGCCCCCACCACACTGTCCGTAGCCAAGTTGAGCTCTTCCTCAAGAGCCCCAACGGCCTCCGCCGTCGACGCATCGAAGACGCCGTCGTTGTCTACGGGGTGGCCGTGCACGGCAAGCAGGACGCGATGACCGGCTCGCTGTGGGGGTTCGCCCCGTATAGTCCGCGCCGAAGCTCAGGGCTCGTTCGCGGGCGCTGGGCAGTGGCTGCGCTTCATCCTCGTCGAAGCCGCCAACCGAGTCCTGCCCGAGATGGGTGGGATACTCAGTCGCTGAATCCCAAGTGAGCGAAGACGACATCCCGTACCCACAGGACGGCATCGGAGTCGATCGCGGCGAGCACCGGTACCGCGTGATGCCAGCCCCCGGGGTGAAGGCCTCCGTGAGGAGGGCCCGTGCGCGCGGGAGGTCAGGGCCGGCGGGGGGACGAGGAGGCTTGCCAGGCGGCGGGCGAGCGGCGTGATGCAGAGCGTCGACGGTGGCTGCGATGCGCACGCGCAGCGGGTGTCGTCAGAACGTCTGGATTAGGTCAGGAGAACATTCCCTCCCAAGTGATCGATGCACTGGGACCTGCCCTTATCCTTGCCTCAAGTAGTGTTCGTAGAAGGCCACTTGAATAGTCCATGCTGGGGGTCCCGTGGACACGCTGACGCTCTTGCTGCTGGGCGCGGCGGGTGGGTCGTTGCGGGCTCTGGTGGATTTCTACAACCAAACGATGGAGTGGCGAACCGCTCGCCGAAGGCATCGCCAAGAGAACCCCTCCGGCGGAGCCACCGAGGTGCCATCGTTCCGGGACTTTGTCGATCCATGGCCAGATGGCCTGGCAGCAGCCTTTCATACCGCGCTTGGCGCTGGCGCCGCTGCGATGCTCGGCAGTACCGGACAGATTGATGGTGCGTACGCGGCCATCGCGGTGGGGATCTCAGCACCCGCCCTACTGGCCCAGATCGGACAAGTACAAAGCGTGAGCGACGCTGTCGCCGGCCCGCCTGCACCCGACTCTCCACCTTCACCAGTGCATAGAACTGAAGGTTCCCTCGATGACAGGCCGGATCAGTCGCCCTCCGGGGCAGGCCCCCATCGCACGCCGGAGCCTGGTCCTGGACGGCAGGAGGCGGTGTGAAATCCGGGAACTTTGGTCGCAGA
Organism: Streptomyces sp. NBC_00569; assembly: GCF_036345255.1. Lineage (NCBI taxonomy): Bacteria > Bacillati > Actinomycetota > Actinomycetes > Kitasatosporales > Streptomycetaceae > Streptomyces > Streptomyces sp. NBC_00569. Next base: position 1,908,840 of record NZ_CP107783.1, read on the forward strand.
GCCCTATCAACAGCCCTTGGACTCGGCAAACGTCATCGTGTCTCGCCCACGCGTGGCCAACTTCGCGATCACTACAGTCTGTCGCGTCGCGTCATTGCGGCCATGCTGAGCGTCACCCTCCCCGCTCCGCAAGGCGACAGGAGAGCTATCGCAGCAGGTACAGGTGCGCTCAGACAACAAGCGGACGCAGGCGCGGAGGGCACGGCCACCCGGTGGCCTCACCAGCGATGGCGTGCCCAGCGCAATGCATTGAAGACCGTGATGCTCCTCGGTGGCCTATTCGCGCTGGCCACCGCGATCGGGAGCACGTTCGGTCACGCGGGCATCATCGTGGGCGCCGTCGCCGCGCTGGGTACCGGCATTTACGTTTACTGGAACAGCGGCAAACTGGCGCTTCGCGCCATGCGGGCTCGCCCCGTCGGCGAGTTCGAGGCGCCGCACCTGTACCGCATGGTGCGCGAGATCTCGGCCATTGCGCATCAACCCATGCCGCGCATCTACATCTCACCGACCGAGGCCCCCAATGCCTTCGCCACTGGTCGCGATCCCGGTCACGCCGCCGTCTGTTTTACGGAAGGAATCCTGCAGATCCTTGATGAACGTGAGCTGCGCGGCGTCATCGGGCATGAACTCAGCCATGTATACAACCGAGACATCCTGACATCCACGGTTTTGGGCGGTCTCGCCTCGGCGGTGATGTTCCTGCCCATCCTCGGCCTGATCCCCATAGGGCGCTCGAAGGACGGTGACGCCACGACGGGAATATTCGGAGTACTTCTCGCAATCTTGCTCGGTCCTATCGCATACGCCATGATCCGGCTGTCCATCGGTCGGTACCGGGAGTACGAGGCGGACGTAGCAGGTGCCCATGTGACGGGCGACCCACTTGCACTCGCATCCGCGCTTCGCAAACTCCAAGCCGGTGCCCGCGCGCTGCCTCTCCCCCCGGAGCCTCGCCTGGAGGCCATGAGCCACATGCTGATCACGTACCCATTCCGGCCAGACGACGTTCTGTCCAGGCTTTTCTCCACCCACCCACCGATGGCCGAGCGCCTCAGCCGACTTGAACGAATGGCCGGTGCGAACAACTCCAAGGGGCAGCAAGTCACCGGGGAACGGCCCCCGGATCTCTGACCACCCGGACTTGCAGTGCGTGGGCGACGCACCCCAAGGCGGCGGGTGCTCCTCCTGCCACCGAAGGGCCGCCCCGGCAAGAACAGAGCATCCTGCTTTGGCAGTCAGCTGGTCGGCACCCTCAAGCCGTGGGACGACCCGGAGCGCACCCATCTGTAGATCGCTGCGCGTGGATCGCCTGCGGCGTCCCAGTCCACAGAGTGCGCAAGCCCAATGTTCCGGCGATGCACTGCGGCTCCGGAGGCCAGGACCAGTGCTGAGAGCCCTGTCTGGGCACGCTTGCGGGGAGCAGCATCAGGGGCGCTGAGGAAGTTCGTGCGCCGATGAACCCGGCAACTCCCCCACCGCAGGTAGAAAGTTCGGCGCGCCCGCACGCCGATGCTTGTGTCTGATGCGCACAAAACACAGAACTAGATGGAGATCTCGCAGGGAGCCTGGCACGGTTTGTCCATGGCTGGTGATGAGCGGGCCGAGTCGCCCGCTGAGACTTTCGCACGCGCCCTGGTGGCGATTCGCACAGCAGCCGGCTTGACACGCGCGCAGCTGGCGGAAGCCGCGCGGATCGACCGGAGCGTGCTGTCACGGCTGGAGAGCGGGCGTTACGCGCACAGGCTCAGTACTCAGAGCCTTGAGCGCCTGAGTGCAGCACTCTCCTGCGGGGACGCGCTGTATGCGGCTGGAGGATTTCCGCTGCCGGAAGTCCGGGAGCTGACTGGTGATGCGCGCCTTGGCCTCGCGTTCGCTGATATTCCAGCTGCCCGCAAGGCTCTGTCGCGGCTGCACATGACCCAGGTCGCGCTGTCTGCCGTTGCTCCTGCGCTCACCGGTGAGGAACCGGGGGTGGATGTGGGCCGTCTGTGGGGCGCTGTCCGGAGGCAGGCGGGACTTGACCCGGCGCCGGCTCCCGCCTCCGGTCCGGGCAGCCGGGAGGGAAGCGTGGCCGGCCGGCGTTTCCTCATCGCTCACGGGTCGGCCCACATCCTGTTGCAGACCACATGCCACTGGCCATACGGCACTGACGCTGAGGTTGAAGCGAGCGAGCTGGCCGGCATCCTTCTGACTCCGCCGGGCCCCCTCACTCAGGCGGTGCGTGCTGCGTTCAGGTCCGGGATAGATCCGTGGGACCCGGACACCGGCGGGCTCGTGGCAGCGGTGTCTGACTCATTACTGATCCCTGGATGGCTGGCCGCGTACAGGCTGGCTGACTTCAACGGCCTGCACCTGCAGCTAATCCCGGACGACGAGGAGAACATGTGAGTACAGCCCCAGCCCCCTTCGACAGCTCGCTGCCAAGTCCTTTGGAGGCCCTGGTGGCACTGCGCTCCTCGGGAGAGGAGAGCGTGGTCGCCACTGACCGGATCTCACCGCGCCAACAGGCCATGTATGTGTCAACTGACCTCGACGAGGCACTCGTCGCCCATGTATCCGAGAACACCGGGCTCCGGCTCGTGTTGCTGACGGGCAGTGCGGGCGGCGGCAAGAGCGCGCTGATCCGCCAATTGCAGAGCAGGCTGCCGCAGGGGACTATCAGCCGTGTCGTGGAGGATGCGACGCATGCGGACAGCCCGAGCGAGCGGCAGACCGAGCGACTGGCCGGAGTTCTCGCCGGATTCAGCAACGGCGTTCCGCCTGCCGGGGATCTCACAGTCATCGCGGCTAATACCGGTCTGCTGCTGGAGCTGCACCGTGAGTTCACCGAGCGGGGGCAGCCCGCCCTGGCGGACGTGATCGCCTATGCCCTTCACGTTCTCGGTGTTCCCGGCAAGCGGAGTCTCACGGAGGCCCGCAGGGAAGAGCTTGGCGCCGCTGTGCTGGTCGTCGACCTTGACCAGCGTCCGACTTCCGGCGGCGAGGGGCGGCTGTTGCGGCGGATGCTGGCTGGCTTCCACCCTGATCTGCCCGGAGGGGTGCTGGCGGGCGCGGCTCGCTGCGGGACGTGCGCGGTCAAGGCATGGTGTGCACCGCGGACCAATGCCGAGCTGCTTGCTGACCCTCAGATTGGCGCGGCACTGGACGAGGCTGTCGAACAGATCGCCATGCGGCGGGGGCGTGACGTCGCTCCCCGGCAACTGTGGGACGGCGTCAGTGAACTCGCCCTCGGCGGAATCAGCGCTGAAGGGGATCCCTGCAATTCTGTGGCCGGCCTTGCAGGTGAGAAGGACGGAGCCGCTGTCTGGCAGGCGCTGCTCCCTAACGGAGTGTTCGGCTGGGCGCAGGGCGCTCTGGCCAGGGAGATCCAGGCACTTGATCCGTCGTTCCGAGCGAGCAGCGAAACCCACACGGTCATTGCTTCGGCCGGCATCCTGCCCGCGGAGGACGCAAGGATGCTGGAGGACCTTCTGGGCTCCGCGGACGGCGAGGCGCGGCAAGCCGTTACGACCGCGGCGTCTGCTCTGGCGGCAAGCTCAGCTGGCGAGGGTGCCCGTGGCCTTGTGCGCGCCCACTGGCTCATGGGACGGCTGCCCCTCGGGCCAGTGGTGCCCGAGGAGTTCAAGGAGGCGGTGTCTATGCAGGATGATGCTCGGGAGCAGGTGATCCAGGTGGTGTCCGACGGGCTGGTGCAGGCTTTCGGACAGACGGCGGAGCGCAGGAGCTATCTCCCGACGGAAAGCCTGGGAGAGAGCCGCGATGCCCGTGTCCTGGTACAGGTCGATGTCGATGAGCACGTGGAAGTCCTGCCGCAGCGCGCTCAGCACTTCAATCGGCAAGGGTCCCGTGTGGTCGGGCTGCGCCCGCTGACAGCCCGTCTGAAGATCGGCAAGTCAGTGATCGATCTGGACCTTCCTCTCTACCGGCTCCTGCAGATGGCAGCCGAGGGCGCCCTTCCCGCGACCGTGGACATCGAGAGATTTCATGCGCTGCGCTATGCCGCCGAACGGCTGGGCAGGCAGCAGGCTGATAACACCGATCTGCCGCTGCTCGTCACTGACGATGCCCGCGGCACAGCTTTCGTCGTGACGCCCCGCCATCGCCGCGGCCAGGAGCAGTTGAAGATTGAGAAGGTGGCCTGAGAATGACCAGTGATCCCAGGGACCTCAAGGCGCTGGCGGACCAGCTGCCCGGTGCAGCTGAGGGCGTTTCGCTGGACGGGGACCGGATCTGCGTGCGCGGTGCTCCGGGCATGGCCGTACCCCAGGACCCCAAAGGGTGGATGCTGCACGAGGCCCCGGCCGTGTGGCCAAACACTCCGCACGGTGAGGCCCGCCCCACTCTGTTGTTCGGCATCGTAAAGGACGCGGGACCGTCTGGCGGGGTGCAGCCTCTGGACAGTGTCCTGCGTAACGCTCTCGAGAGCGATCTGCCCGGGGATTCCCCCCAGCAGCGGCATGCTCTCGCGGCCGCTATGCGGTCAAAGTTCTGGACCACTGCTACCGGAGGCGGGACGAAGAACTCCAAGTTCTATCTGCTCCCGCTCCATGCACAACTGCCGCTGTCCTTCCGGCAGGAGAAGGCGGTTGGCGGCAAGACAGCTTTCCGCTACAAGATGTTCCGCGGCACCCTCCTGCCATTTCTGCTGAGCGGGGCCACCGGAGAAGTCGACCGGGAACTGCTGGACGAGGTGCTGGGAATATTCAGTGACGAGAGGGACCTGACCCGGCTGGACAGGAAGGTCCTGGAGATCGCTTCGGTAATCGCCCCGCGGGTTTCCAGTCTTGACGCGGAGACCCTGCTCAGCAGTTCCCGCGAGGTCCTCAATCGTCTTGAAGAAGCCGGTGGTCCGTTCTGCACGCCCTCGCTTGACGAGTTCCGCCGTGACCTCAAGCAAGTACTGACTCTCGACTTGCCCCGGCGCGACCTCATTCACCAGCTGACGCTGCTGCTGGCACTGCACCTGACCACCCGCCTCTACCGGGCCGGTCTTGTCCTGAGTCTGCGGCTGGACCGCTGCGTTGCGCTCTTTGACGGCGGCAAGGACGCTGATCCCGCCGGTGCCTCCTGCGCTGTCCAGTGCTGCGGATCACCTGGAGCATGCGATCTCTCTGCAAAAATGCGTTTCCGTGTCGGCTCGGGGTCATTCAGATCTGTCAGGCTCACTGATCCCTGTGTGACCAGCTATCGCGATCTCACCAGCAATTACCTGCTGCCTCTGCCTGTAACGATCAGCACGGCCAACTTCGCGCGGCGGGCGCTTGAGGCAGCCGGCGGACCGGTCCTGGCACCCGCTGATCTGGAGGGCCTGTACGCGTCCCTGGCCGCGGACTCCCGACTGCGCCTGCGCTTCGATGCTGTCGTGCGGCTCCTGGCCGTCTGCAAGCGGTATCAGACGCGACAGAAGAGCACCATGGGCGCTCAGGTACAGACCGGGCTTCCCGGGCTGCACGCGCTGAGGCTGGCGCTGCTGGAGTCCCGCAGGACCACCATGCGTCACGAAGGGCGCGACATCGTGCACCAGCTGGCCAAGGAGGTGCGTACCGGCCGCCTCATCGCCAGCAATGGCAATGCCGCCACGTTCTTCGAAGTAGACGAGGACATGCTTCACCTGCTCGTGCGCCTGGTTTGCGGAAGCGAACTGCTGTCCTATGGACGCTTCCTCGAAGGGCTGCGCCGGTACGGTCTCGCACCGCAGAACCAGGCGGAGGAGCAGCTTCTGCAGTCGGCGCTGTCCCGTCTGGGGATGCTCCGGCGCTACTCCGACGCAGGCGAAAGCGCATACGTCCACCACTCCGACGCAAGTAACGAGGAAGCCCTGTGACCGGCCCCCAGGACGCCACCGCCGCCGCCGCGATCGCCTCCGCGCTGACCGCCGCAGCCGCGGATAGCACTGCTCACCGCCGCCTATACCTGCGCAGCCACTACGCCGTGACGCCGACGGCCGTGTTCGCCGCCCTCGAAGCCGGCCTGAGCCAGCACGTGACGGTCGGTGCAGGCCGCACACTCGCAGCCCTTCCTGCAAGCAACGCGCTGCTCATTCCCTACCTCGTCGATGACGGGCGTTCCGGCGGGAACCGGGGCCTTCGTGGCTATGCCGGTACCCTGCGCACCGACTTCACTGAACATGCTGCTCCGGGGACACCCCATGTCCTGCTAGTGCTCGATGAGAACCCCTTTGAGACGGTCCTGACCGCCGCGCAAGACGCAGCCGGACTTCCCCAGCTGCAGTGGCGGCAGTTGGTCCAACAGATCGCGCAGGGGGCGTCAGGCCCGGCAGCACCACTTGTGGCAACTGTTGCAAATGACCTGGCCGTCATCCCCGAAGCACTGCGCGAGGGGGCCCTGCTTGACAGGTTCGCCGCCTTCACCCAAGCCCCCTGGCACAGCACCGAGGAAGCCGGCTCTGCGCTCGCCGGCCTGGGACCGTATCTGGCGGACGAGGCACCCACTGCCTCCCGGCTGCAGCAGTCCCGCGAGTGGCGCCACTGGCTGCAGACATGGTCCCGCCCCGACCGGGACCTCGCAGCCGAGCTCGTGCGCTACGCCGGCGAACGGACGCCCGGAGTGGAGAAGGTGCTCGCCGCCCGCGGCGTGAGCGGGCTGGACTGGAACGGCTTCACACTCGGCGACCTTCCCTCCCGGCCCGACAAGTCGAAAGCCGCTCTCGTAGCCCCGGCACGACTGCACGGAGTGCGGTCTTTTCTCCCGCGCGGGAGCTCGGTAGCCGCATGGCTTGGCCTGGACGATGTCTCCGTGGCCGTCAGCTTCACCGGCAACCCGAAAGGCACGGCAGCATCGGCAGGTGTCCGGTGGGGCGGCGGTGAGATGGAGCCGGCCTCCGTGGACGAGGCGGAACTCGTCGTGCGTCTGCATGTCCCCGGGGCGGGCAGTACTGGCTGGCATTTCGGTCAACTGCAGCTGGGCCGCGGGCAGTTGCTGGACCTCGCTGTCTTCCGGGGCGAGGGCACCTGGTTCCCGGTCGAGCAGGGCCTGGTGATCGACCGGCTCAGCGGGGCATTCGTCGCCACCGACCCGCCTGGCATCGCAGCAGTCGGCCCGGACGGCGTTGTCCTGGGCAACGCCCGCCCGGAAACCGACCTCTCCGAGAGTGATCCCGGTGTGCGCACCCAGGTAACGGCTGAGTATGCGGGAACCGTGCAGCCCATCCCCCTGCTTTCCGACATCGCTCCTGAGGCAGAGGACCCGTCAGAACAGCCTGAGGGCCCAGAACTCACCGGGGAAACCGGCGACGGCGATGAAGAGGAAGCGGACCCCGGGGAAGGCCCTCTGCAGGGCAGGGCTCCCACAGCAGCTCATGCGCTGCTGGCCTTCGCTGCCGCCCGGGCGCGCAGCAACCTGGGCATCGAGACGGGAAGCCTGCGTTTCACGGGGGGCGGCTCCCCCAACTTCAGCCGAGAGAAAGGGGGTCTGTTCCAGGAGCTGGAAAGCCAGTCCCTGCACCGTGACCTCAACGGGCTGGCCCTTGAGCAGGCGGTGCTGCAGCAGCCCGGAATTCTGGCCTCCGCAGTCTCCCGTGAAGGCCGTACCCCCAAGCTGGTTCCCGACCGCGTCCTGGAAGCCCTCAGTCTCAGTTCGCTCGACGCCACCCTGGTGCAGGCGTTCGAACATGCCCGTGCCGAATTCTTCGCCAGCCTCACCGAGCAGGGATCCGTCCACGCGCTGCTCTGTGGCACAGGCAGGGACGAGGCCCGCTCCTACGTCGATGCCTACCAGGAACTCCTGTTGTCTGTAGCCATAACGGAGCGCTACCAGCCGGAGTACAACCGCCTGCTCCTGTGTGATCTGGTGACCGACGAATCCACTCAGCAGTGCTGGTTCGCTCCCACTAATCCGGTCACCGTCGCCTGGGCACTTGAACTGGCCGACACCGCAGAGCGATGGGCGCGGGAGGGTGCACAGCTCCCTTCCCGCGACCTGGACGCCCTGACACCCGCCTTCCTTCTGCCGCTGCTGCACCATGCGCAGGGCTGGTGGGAAACCGATCCGCGCTCACCGCGTCTGTGGCGCCGCTACCGGCCACTTGGCTCCTCTCTGGCCCTGGGCGGCGGGGACCCGCGCACCATCACACGCCAGCTGGAGAAGTTCCTTTCCGTCTTCGGCCACTACAAGGACCCCCGCCAGCGCCTTGCCGTCGCGCTCCATGAACCCGGCGACGGCGGCAGCGCGGCACAGGCCCTGCGCACGTTCTATGCCGCGGAGCGCATGCCCGGTGCCGACCAGTACCGGCCCGGCCTGGACATCACCGTATACACGGGTGACGGGCGGGTACCGGAGAAGCTCGCGAAGCTCGTTGCGCCGGACAACGATGCCGACGTCGACAAACTCGTGCGCAGCCGTACCAGCATGAGATGCGTGCCCAGAGAACAGGAGCCTGAATTTGCGCACCTGTCCTTCGTCTTCCGCTCACCGGCCCAGCGTGAGCCGCGTTCCGCGAAACTGACCGAGCGCGCGTCCACAGCCTGGATCAGCGGGCTCGCCGCCGCGCCGGGCCGCACTGCCCGCCGGGGCGCCAACGAGATGGCATTCGCCTCTGGGCTGTTCATCGGTCCCGACAGCGGACCGCTCGGCCCGCTGCTCACCCGCTGCCTCGAACTCGTCGGCGGGCAGCCGCACGGGCAGTTGGCACCAGGCATCACTCAGGTAACCACCACCGTCATCGAGCCGGACGCCATGGCCGGCATCTATTCGGCCAGCGTGTGGACCACGCACGCCGACCGGCTTCTTGGACCGGAAGCCTTCACACCGCAGCCGGGCCATGCACCGAGCATCGTCGACTTCGACGACCGCAGCAGTTACTGGCAGGCCGGGCTGAACAGCATCACCGTGACCGAACGGGTGGAGCCCTACCGCACAGCGCTCACCCGTGCGTTCGCGCCAGCAGCACAGCTCGAAGACACAGCTCTGGCCGGGTTGATCGACCTCGGGAACGCGGTCAGCGGCCGCTGGAACATGGACCTGCTTTCCCTGCCCCTCAACAAAGTGCGCGAGCGGGTTGGCGTACTGGCTGCTATCGCCGCCCTCAAAGATCTGGACAGCGCATTCGCTCCTGTCGACAGCCCCGGCGATCTCGGCGGTGTGCTGCTGTCCCTCGAAGAACTGTTCCGGCTCCTCAAAGCCAGCGGAGTGAAACGGCCCTCCGTCCGTCTGTGCGACGACCTGCTCTACCTGCGCGTGCATGAAACCGGCGACGGTCGGATCGACCTGCGCGGGCGCCTGATCGAAGTCAAGTTCGCCACCGCGGGGCGCCCCGACCTGGCCATAGCACGCGGCGAGATCGAGGCAACCCGCACCTGGCTCCAGCAGGTCTACAACCACCCCAGTGCTGCCCGGCCCTTCCGGCTGCGGGACCTGGCGGAGTTCATCCGCACCGGCGCTGCACGCAACGCAAGTTTCGGCCTGCCCGGACTGGCACCCACAGCGGTCGAGAAGATCGCCGAAGCTGTGGCATCCGGCCACTTCGGCCTGGCCCTGTCGTTCACCAGCGCAGACAAGTGGCTGCACGGGGACGTAATCAGCCTGGAACTGGACAACCCGGAAATGCCCCACCGTCAGAGCCTGCCCGGCGGCACCCACTCCCCGATGGGTTACGTCCGGCTCGGCGCGCCCGCACTGCAGCAGCTCGCACAGGGCACACCGCTGCGCCGCTCCCAGCAGTGGAACCGCATCAGTTTCCCTCCTCAGCCCGACGACACCACCCCGCCAGAAGTCGGCACGCCCCACAGCAGCGAGCCGCCCCCGGGACCTGCCCCCCAAGGCAGCGAAAGCCCCGAAACGGACGGCTCCGCTGCTGACAATCCAGACAGCATGCCGCCTGCCGCCAGCCCGCTCTCAATAGGCCTGGCCCGCGAGGTCGAGACCAAGGCCGCCGAACTCGACGACGCCGCAGCCAAGTACGAGCTGAACCTGGCGCCGTTCTCCACTGGCGCCGCCCAGATCGGCCCATCCGTTATCCGGTACCGGACCCGCCTCCTCGGCAAACAGACCATCGCAGGAGTGCGCAGCAAAGCCCTGGACCTAGGAAGGGAAATCGGGGTCGCGGAAGGCGTGCTGATCGACCAGGAGCCCTACTACCTCACCGTCGATGTCCCCCGCCGTGAACGCGTCGTGGTCCCTCTGGCCGGTGCGCTTCACGAACTGCAGGCGGTCCGCGAACCCGGAGCACTGCCTTTCCTTCTCGGCGTAGCTCCCAGCGGCGAGGTCCGTGTGGCTGACCTCGCCCGTCTGCCTCACCTGCTGGTTGCCGGGGCGACCGGCTCCGGCAAAAGCGTCCTGCTGCGGGGACTTCTGTGCTGCCTCTCCCGCGAACGGAGCCCGCAGCAGCTCAGGGTCCTGATCGTGGACCCGAAACAGGTCGACTTCATGCCCTTCGATGACCTCCCGCATCTAGTCGACCATCGCATCGTGACCGACCCGGCCGAAGCAATCACCGTTCTGGCCCAGACACTTGAGGACGAGATCGCCTGGCGTCGCACCACACTGAAAGAGGCGGGAGCGACCAGCGCCCTAGAGTTCTATGAAATGGGCAACTCGCTGGAAGACCTGCCTCAGATGGTGGTGCTCGTAGACGAGTTCGCGGACCTCGCTGCCAGCCTCGGCAGGCGCGAACGCCAGACCTTCATGACTCTCATTCAGCGGTACGGGCAGCTGACACGGGCATTCGGCATCTACCTCGTACTGGCGACGCAGCGTCCCAGCGTCCAGGTCATCACCGGGGACATCAAAGCCAACCTGACTGCGCGCGTCGCCATGAAGGTGCAGTCCGCCGTGGACAGCACGACCATCCTCGGGCGCGGCGGAGCAGAGGCGCTGCGCGACCGGGGGGACCTCCTGTTCGACCACGGCGGCGTCACCGAGCGGCTGCAGGCGTACTACACCACCCTGGACGATGTGCGGGCCGCAACCGCCCAGTGGCGGGACCAGGCGCACTGACACGGCTTCCTGGGCCCAGGACACCTGCAGCCGCAGACGTCCTGGGCCCGGCCTGCCGGCCCTGTCCGGGAGCAGCCGCCGGAGGAGCCCCTGCAGAGAGGCAGAGAAGTCAACGGCCCGAGGCCACGCCGCACGTACAGGAGGACGCGCCGGCCTGGATAAGGCCGCTCGGCTATGGCCACTCCGCGCATGCCCAGGCCCCGCTGAAGTGCAAGACATCGTCGATGAGTTCTGCCTTACCCCCTTGCGGGTCGGGCTGAGCTGCAGCCGAAGGAGGACAGTAGCCATGTGCGTCAGGCTTTTCCGTCGCTGCCGCGCAGGGAAGACATGACCAGTCGCCCGTACCGGGTGGTCAGGACTGCCGCAGTGGCGGCGACAGACAGACCGACTCCGACGAGCAGGTGTGCCAAGGAGTGGTCGTCAACGACCTGAAGGATGCCGAGCGCGGTGCCGAGCGGCAGGCCGAGAACGGTGAGGACCCCGAGAGCCCCGCTGATCTGCTGACTCTCCTGTGTCTGCACGAGCCTGCTGTAGTCGGCGGCTTCGGCGAGGATCTCGTGGAAGCGGGCAGGCAGTCGGTGCTGGTTCTGGAAGGCGAGAAGCAGATCGTTTGCCGCGCCGTGAGCAGTGAGGTGCTGCCGCCAGTAGGTGCTGCGGAAGACGGCGATGTTTCTCTCCAAGGTGGCGACGCGGCGTGCCAGTCGTGAGGAGGTGAACACTTCGGAGAGTTCGTCGGTGAGCTCGTCGACGTGATCTCGCTGCAGCGCGCCGAGGAGCAGCGCGTCGAGATAGACGGTACGAGAGTGCAGTGCGCCGAACTCGAAGAAATCGCCACTGCCGGTGTCGGCACGATGGCCAAGGAAGGCAGCTCCCTGCCGCAGGACGAGGGCGCTCCAGTCCGCCGAAATCCGCACAACGTCCTTGAGCTGTTCGGCCGCGGTTTCCGGCGGGAGGGGGAAGTCTTCCGGCGTGGAGCGTGACGCCAATCGCCACAGCCATCGGTCCGCGGTTGCAGGGAGCTCCCCTTCGAGGCCACTTCGGAGAGCGGGGGCGTCCTGTGCTGTTGGAGCCATGAAGGCAATGGAATAGGGCCGGGCGATGGCGAACGGTGCGCTGAGGCTCCGTACGTCGGCGATGCCCGCGAGAAGTCCGGCCGGGTCGAACGGCCCGACTAATGGTTCATCGGCGGAGTTCGGCTGCCGTCCGGCCAGGGCCCGCAGTACGGGCAGTAGGGGTCTTTCCACCGTGAAGTGCAAGACGGCGAGGGCGTGTTCGGGACGGCGGACCGTGGATGCGCGCAGGAGTTCCATGCCGAGTAGATGCAGCCCGTCATGCTTGATGTCCAGCGGGAGGTACCAGCGGCAGGGCCGCCCGGGAGTCCCGTAGAGGGCGCGCGCGGAGGCCGGAGCGAAGTAGGTGGATCGGGTCTCGGCGTCGGTGCGGCGGCTGCCCAGCTCAAACGGAAAGGGGCCCTCGGGCCAGGCGGGAACACGCAGCAGCCGTACGGGCAGGACAACCGTCAGTTCCTGGCGCGCCCCGGTGACATCGTCCAGCTGCACAACACTGCCGGTCACCGGTAGTACTCGGCTGGGTCGGGCTGGTCGAGGCGGATGACGAACTCCGCCCGGTCGGGGCTCTCGGCGTGGACATGGAAGCGGACGCGTTCGCCGGTGCGGACGGTCCGGAATCCCTCGGTCACAATCTGCCGGTAGTCGAAGCCGTAGTACCGCTCGTCCTCGTCGTCCCGGACGATGTACAACCCGGCGGACCCGCCGAGTCCTCCCCCGCTGGGGCGCCTGTCGACGATAGTTCCGTGGCGCGCTCCGCCGCCCGTCATGCGGTCGTCTCCTCTGCTTCGGAGCTGTCGGTCATGTCCTGCACACAACGGAAGCCGACAGCGTTGCTTCCACCCCGCTTGCGGTAGATGCCCTTGGTGCTGGTCTGCACCGCCCGCATGGGGTTGTCGTAGCTGCCGCCGCAGATGACAGCCTCACTGGTGTCGGCGAGGCTGGTAGAGGTCCATTCCCAGCAGTTGCCCACCATGTCGCGTACGCCGAACGGCGAGTGGTTGCCGGTGCGTTCGCCGTCGGGCGTCACCCCGGCATGGCGCAGTGCGTCGCCGGCGAAGTCCCGGTACCACGCCTGGTACGTCACGACAGGTCGGCCGACCCATGAGTCGGCGCAGTTGACGTGGCGTTCGTCGGGCATGTCCCCCCAGGGGAACAGCCGCCCGTCCGTGCCGCGTGCGGCAGCCTCCCATTCGATGACCGTCGGCAGACGTTTACCCTCGAACGAGGCGAAAGCGTGGGCGCTCCACCAGCTGACGCAGATCGCCGGGTGGGCGTCGTAGTGCGGGTTCTCGTAGTAGTCGGGCCGTCGCAGCCGGTCGGTCCAGGGGTGGTGTGTGACGTGGGCGGGCTGGTCGGGGTGGTCCCACCGTGAAGTACCGTCCGCGCCAAGGGCGTCGAGGAAGCGGCGATAGCGTGCGACAGTCACGGCATGGCGGTCGAAACGTACAGGGCGCGGGACCCGCCGCATCAGCAGCCGTTCGGCCGGGCCGACCAGGTACGTCCCTGCGCGTAGCACGCAGTCGTCCGTCTTAGGACTGCCGGACATCTGGGCAAGGAAGGCACGCACTTGCTCGGTGAGGAAGGCGCCGCCGGGAATGTCTGCTGCAGTGTCACGGTGAACTGCCTCGGTAAGGTACCGGGCCGCCAGCAGCTCCTGGTACGCCGTGTGTACGAAGGCGACGTGATCCGGACCGGCGGGCCGCAGTAGCGGGGAGAGGACACACGTGTCGAGACCGAAACTCCCGTCCGTGAAGGCGTCGGCCCCCAGTAGCCGGTGCACGTCGAGGAGGGAGAAGACCGTTCGATCGGTGAGGAAGGCCTGTCCGAACGCGGCGGGTAACCGTTCTTCCAGACCAGGCCGCCCGCGCTCGGCCAAGGCCCGCGTGATGTGCGTGCCGAGGACGTCTGCGAGCGGCTGACCTGACGGCAGCGCGAGTTCGGCGGCCAGGTGCCTTTCCAGGGGTGTGGCGCCGGGCTCGGCCAGGCGCACCACATGGAAGTGCGGAACGCGCGCCGGGTCGACGCCGTTCGCGTACATCTGCTCGACCAATTGCTCGGAACGCCCCGCGCCGCTGTCCAGCAGCTGACGCACTTGTGGCGAGTCAGCAAGGAAAGACACGCGGGAACTCATGATCACCGCCGACTCGGCGGACAGCACGGCGGCGAGGTCGGTGAAGAGCCGCAGGAACCCGGCCGCGCTTGGTTCCTCGACCCCTTCGTCGACGGCGTCGAGCACGCACAGTGCGACCCCGGAACGGATCAGGTAGAGAAAGAGGTCGTAGGCACGAGAGCGGTCGGTTGTCATGGCCGGCGCCAGCAGGCGCGCCGCGTACTCGGAGAACGGCTCGTCCTTCGGTTTGAGACCGAGGTCGAAGTAGAAACGGAAGCGGCGGATGCCCGGGCTCAGGGCGAGAGAGCGCAGAAGGGTGCTCTTCCCGCTGCCCGGACGACCGGTGACCAGAACGTTCGCACTCCCGCATGCCAAGCGCGTCAACAGCTCAGCCGCATCTTCGGACTGCACCACCTTCGACCCGCCGGTGTACGGGTCGGTGGTCATGACCGCCGCCGTCACGGCCATGCGTGGTTCGGCAGGGGCCGGGGTGGCCAGAGCGGCAAGGTGGGCTTCGAGATTGACGATGGTGTCGACAAAGCCGTCGTAACGCACGATCCGGAAATCCACACCCAGCATCTGATGGAGCGGCCCCGTCGCCGTGCCGCCGCCGACATCGTCCAAGATGACGAACCGGGTGAGCTTGGGCAGCCGGGTGCGCAGCAACTCACCCCCGCTGGAGGCAAGAACGGTACCCAGATCGTCCGCGTCCTTGGAGAGCATCAGCTCCACGTACTCCAGGCGCATCCCCGACTCACGGCAGAACAGCAAGTACACCGTGTCGGAGCTCAGGACGAACCGCTTGGCCTGGCGATAGCCGAGGGTGACGTACAGCCCGGCCAAAAACTCGCACCTGCGTGCCACCTCGAGCGCCATGTCCGGCTCACCACCGAGAAGCGCCGCGCTTCCGGTGTCGGTGAACCAGACCAGTACGTCGACGAGCCGGCGGACCGCCAGCAGCCCGTCCTCGTCGCTGATGTCGTACCCGTCGTGTGTGGATCGGTTGCGCAGCCGCCGGATGTCTTCCAACGCGTCCACGACCGTGCTGCTCCGGATATGTGGACGGCAGCGCTTGACAAGGTCGTTCAGGGCCTTCGTCGACGGGTCGCCCTCAATGCCGTGATGGCGCCACAGCTGCTTGAGCAGCTTTTCCGTCAATTTCCCGATCAGAGCGACTGCATTCTCGGGGTAACCGTCGTTGAGGGACCGCAGCGGCCGTTCGAGATCGAGCCCTAATCGGTCGGCGATCCGCGAGTGGTCGTCGAGTTCGCTCCGCAGCCGCCTCAGCCGCTCGTCGACCACGGTGCTCACACTCCCTCCTCTCGCCGCCGCCCGAGGACGAACGCGAACCGGTCGGGAAACACCAGGACAGGCTCAGGATGAGCGACTCGTATCTCCTCGATGCCCTTCTCGATCTCACTGTCGCTGAACGTGGAGAGCAGGGACATGTAGCGGGCACGGACCATACCGAGGTATTTGTCCCGATCGATGCGCAGCTCGTGCTCGACGTGGGTCAGCGAGGCTTCCAGCCCGGCAGCACGCAGATGTCCCTCGATGGCGGCCGGATCCGGCTGCAGTTCCTCAAAGCGTGCGAGGGCCGCTTCGAACAGCGGGTACTGAATGGATGCCGGAAGCATCACGACCAGTATCCGACCTCCGGGTGCCAGCGAGTCGGCGAGGCCCTGGAGCGTATGCCCAGGGTCCGTCACATGGTGCACAGACTCTTTCAGCCACATCGCATCAAACTGTCCGTACGGCAAGTCGACGCGCTTCTCCGCGATGTCTTCAGCCGAAGCGACGACCGGGGTCAAACCTGGAGACGGCGGTGTGCCGAGTCGGCTGAGCATCGCTTCTGACGGGTCGACGCACAGAAGGGGGTGATGTGGCCGGATCTGCCTGACAACTTCCCGGGCGAACAGTCCGGTGCCTGACCCGATGTCGGCGATGCGGTCGTTGGGGCTCAGCTGCAATGCCTCCGCGATCTGGCTGGCCATCCAGGGCACATAGTCGGAGTCGTAGACCCAGTGCTCGTCATACTCGGCTGCCAGCCCCGCGTAGTGCCCTCGCATGTCGCGCTGCTCCACGATCCCCCTCGCGTCCTGCCCGTATCCCCGGTGGCGCCGTGACGGCCCTCCGCAGGCTATCGCGGGTACCTATACAGCAACAGTGCGTAATCGGCCGGGGGTTGTGTCACAAACAACAGATGCGAGGCTCTCTACGCCTGGTGTGACAGGTCGGCCACCAGGAAGTCGACGGTGGCTTCGTCGTGGAGCGCGACGCCGAGGGCATTCATAGCAGGGGCGAGATCCGGGTCCCAGTCTGCGCTGACCGGCTGGCCATCGAGCGCCAGTTGGGGGATGCCCTCAGCTTGACTGCGCGGCCAGGTGCTCGTAGTCCGCGGCGCCACTGCAGGGCGCGCCTTATGGCGCACCGTCACCGTTGGGGTCGAAGGCGCCGGGCGTGGCCGCCAGGACGAACTGGACGCTGCCGTCGCAGACTACGAACGCGTAGGTAATCCCGCGAACGAGCTGTCCGATCGCCCGTTGATGCTCGGCGTGGTCTTGAATCCATGCGCGCACCGGGCGGGCCAGATGGTCATCTAGCTGGTCAGCAACGTGTCCGGCTCGCCATCCGATCCAGGCCAGCGCCTGCTCAGGCGTCCAGCAAGCCTGTCCGCCCATCCAGAGCATGCGGCTGTCGCAGAGATGAGCGGCAGCAACGCACCAGAAGGAGCCCGGAACAGGCGCTTGAGGAGAGTGCCGGTCGTGAGTTCCCTGCGGCGGGGCCCGGTCCACGACCAAGGGGCGGTCCGCCCGCGGCGCGCGGAGGGCAGGTACGTGAGGAGCCTCTCGCCCTGTCACAGCGCGCCTGCCGTTTGCTCAGGCAGAGCGACCGCGGCCTCAACTCGGGTCCCGTCGGAGAGCGGTGTGGACTCCCATCGGGTGGTCAGGGCCTCGACGAGGGCCAGGCCTCGTCCGTGTTCTTCCTCGGAACGCGCCTTTCGTGCGACGGGCGTTCCGCACAGTCCCTGGTCAGTGACGGTCACGCTGGCCTCAGTGTCGGTGACGGACACAGTGATCTCGATGGTCCGACTCGCTGTATGGACCACGGCGTTGGTGACGAGCTCACTGACGATGAGCCGGAGCACCTCGACGGTGTCGTCGGCGATCTGCCACTCGCGCAGAGCATCGACCGTGTGCGCGCGGGCGTGGGCCACGCTGGAACGCGAAGCTCCAGGCAAGGCCACCCTGCGCCGGCGCGGAGGACAAGGGCCGACTTGAGGGTGAGCTGTGGGAAGGCCTACCGGCTGGACCGGTTCGAGGTCACGTGGTGCGGTGGCGTCGTAGCGCGCAGGAGGAGTCGGTTTCATGTGAGGCGCGCCCCTCCCGAGCATGTCGGTCGCGTGGGGGAGAGCCAAGGCGCCGCCAGCGTGACCAGTGCGGTGGTGATGGCCTCGCACAACACATCGCTGTCGGTAGTGGCCGGCCTTTCGGGGGCGGGGGCGCAGATCCACGTTCGACCGCCCGTGTGGCGACGGCTGGCGGCCGTGAATTCCGGTGCAGGGCACCACATCTCGGCATCTTCAACGCAATTTGTGCCGGGCAGCGCAGGCCAGGTAGCCCGTGTGCCCGCTGCGACGACAATCTCGGCCGCGTAGCGGGCGCAGTTGGCCAGGATCGGTCCCAGCGGTGTTCCGCTCGCCTCAAGCACAGCCAGAGCTGCGACGGCCACGGTGCCACTGACGCGTAAGACTTCCGCGCCGGTAATCCGTACGGTGCCGCAGCGGCCCAAGAGCCAGGCCCGTTGGAGCCCCTCCCCCGGTTCGGCGCCGGGCGTCCAGCTCTCAGCCCTGCCATAGGCGGCCATCACTGCGCGCCCCCTACAGATTGGGGGCAGTTGGAGCAGACCCGCACCGCGTAGCCGAGCAATCCGCGAGCCCTGACGTAGGCGAATCCACCGGGCTGCAGGTCCTTCGTACTCCCGCAGCTTGCACAAGCGTTGCCTCGAATCCGTTCCCAAACCTCAGCTGACGTGCCCAGGCCGTCGTGCTCGCGGGCGCGAACGTCGCCTGAGATATCTGGCTTGTCGGGCTGCTGGCCCCTGACCTGCGAGGACGGTGACATGAAGTACTCCCGATCGCCCGCGGCCTGGTCGACTTAGTGCGACCGGACCGCTACCTGACGTATCCATCTGCCTCTACAGTGACGCCATGCGCACCTGCTGCGCAAGTGCGCAGCAAGTTCGCGGCAAGTTTGCACATGCGTGAGGAATATTCAGCGATGGGAGATGGCTCATGGGTGCAGCTCGTAGGGGTAGTGGGGCAGACTGTGCGCAAGAAGGTGCGCAAGTTCAGCGGCGACGAAAGGGGCGGCGACGCATGGCTCCACCCCAGTCAGCGACAGCAAAGCGCCGGTCGCTTGGCGCGGAGATCAAGCGACTGCGCAAGGCCCGCGGCCTGAAGGCTTCGGATCTTGCCGAGCGGTTGAAGTGCAGCGAAACCCGTATCAGCCGACTGGAGACTGGCACGGGGCGCGTGCGTCTCCTGGAGAACGAGGTGCTGTCACTCTGCTCACTGCTCGGCGTCGAGGACGAGCAGCAAGTACAGACGATGCTCGACCTAGCCTCCGAGTCGGAGCAGTCCTCGGCCTGGTGGGACACGTACCGCGGCGTGCTGCCGAGCGGTCTAGGCGCGCTTCTCGCCTTTGAGACTGACGCCCTGTCGGAGCGCGCTTGGGAATCCAGCCTGATCCATGGGCTATTGCAGACCGCGGACTATGCCCACGCCATCTTGTCGGCATGGCCGGATAACCGGCCGATCGATGTGGACGATCTCGTGAGCGTGCGAATGCGTCGAGCTGAACTCCTCACGACAGAGGACAAGCCTCCACTGGACTTCTGGGCGATCCTGGACGAAACGGTGATCCGCAGGCCCGTCGGCAGCGAGGCCGTCATGCAGGGCCAGATTCGTCATCTGCTCAAGATGGCGGATCTACCGAACGTGACGCTTCAGATCATGCCGATGAGCAAGGGGGCTCACCCCGGCCTCGGCGGCGCCTTCTCCATCCTCGACTTCGAAGAGGCTGCTCCAGTCGTCTACGTCGACAGCCCGGCAGGAAACCTCTACCTCAACAAGCGGGTCGACCTCAGAAGGTTCTCGGCGTCCTTCGATCTGCTACGAGCGCGGTCACTTGATCCCGACGATTCAGCCGCACTACTCAGGGACGCCACAAGGGAGAAGCAATGAACAACAACTCTCAACCCGACTACCTGCAGGGCCTCAACTGGTTCAAGGCCTCGGCATCCTCCGGACAGGGCGGTTGCCTCGAGGTGGCCTTCACCGGCGACGGCCGGATCGCCCTCCGAGACAACGAGGACCTGGACAACCCCCCGTTCGTCGTCACTGAGCATGTGTGGAATTGCTTCCTCGACGGTGCAGGCAAAGGCGAATTCGACATCAAGGCCTGACCGCTCGAGAGCCGTTGGGGAGGCCCCGCCTTCTGGGGTCCGCCGCGGGCGCGGGGGCATATCGACACCGGGTACGGCCGCAGCGCGTCCCAGGGAAAATCCCTTCGGGTGCGGGGAATACGAACTCGACCCCACGGTCGCGGAGTTCCTGGAGGGGACCACCCCGCACCTGCAGGGATGATCCCGCAGCCGCCGGCGTATTGGAGGCACCCGTCGGAGTGTTCCCCAACCATCAGTCGCCCCGCCTAGATCTCCGTCCAGGCAGCGCGCGATGCACCCCGCCTCTGGCCCTCTTCCCGCTCGCGGCCCGTCTCATCGGGCCGCGAGCGCGAGGCCCCCGGCCGACGCGCAACAAGACAAATCGCGGCTCCGAACCCCGAGCACGCACGCGCCGGCCCGGTCCTGCCGTCTGCTCTTTCTCTTCCTTCTTCCTTCCCCACTTCTGTTGCCAGGCCGGAGTGTGCGTGAGAGGGGTTGTCGGCAGGACTGGTACGCCCGCACCGGCCTATCTGACCTGCCGTTTCCCTGTTTCGAGTAACGGGAGGTGCACTAGGGGCTTTGAGGCCCGTTTTGCGGGTGACTTTGCCAGTGGCTTTGAGGGTTAGTTTGTCGACAGTGCAGGTGCAGCGGATGTGGTGCCCGGGCGGGTCGTCACAGGCCTTGGGCCTCCCTCGCCCGGGCACTACCACTCCTTTGTGAACCGCTCGATCATGGCCATCACCGGTTTCTGGTCGGCCGCCTGGTCCCTTAGCCTTCCGTCCAGCTGCACGACCAACGCGGGCAGTTGGGTTGTTCATCTGGCTTGCAGACCGCCGTCACATGGCCAGCGATGCAGGCGGGTCCAGTGCCTGGTCCAGGGACTGAGGACTGCCGCCGCGAGCTGCGTTCCACCACGTCTTGCCCCACGGACCACGCTCATGCAGCCGAGTCAGGGTGGTACCGACGACCGGGAACGACGGATCGAGACTGTCGACCAGGTTCATCACGACCGCAGCCCGGTTGAGGACGCTGGATTCGCTGCGTCCACTCAGCACGAAGGCGACCACTGGCTGCTGATCCTCGGGCACGTGCCAGCGAGCGCGCCACCACAGGCGCCCCTGCTTGTCGCGGCGCTCGACGTACTGCTGGTAGCGGCGGATCTTCGCCACGACGCGTTCGGGCACCATCGTGGAGCGGTCGACCTCCACGAACATCAGCGGCAACTGGTGCCCGTGGTCGCAGACGACCAAGTCGGACTGCACCGAGCCGTATCCCGGCTCCGCGTCGGTGCCGGTGACCGGCAGACCGACCTCGGTGCTCATCGCCTCCAGACTGCCAAGACCTTGCGGCCGGCTGTCCACCACGGCCTGATCGGCAGGGCTGAGGCGATCGTAGGCACTTTGCGTGGGTCGGGGCTGCAGCAGTCCCAGCACGGTGGCGTTGACGTCGAGAGCGTGCGCGGCGCCGTGGGAGGCAGCGCCCCGCGCGATGGAGCCCATCTCCGCTATCGGCCGCTCCAGCGCGAGGGCGGCCGCCTCCAGCCCGCTGGGAGTCAGCCCGTACAGCTTGGTGCCGGCTCGGCTGCGGCCCTCGGAGATCACGAGGCCGTGACGCGCCAGGTCCAGGGCGGCGTTGCGGTGTGCGGCCGTGCGGCTGCCCCGATTGCTCGGGGCCGGGTGGCGGTAGGTCAGGTGTGGACGCGTGAGTTCCTGGATCTGCTCCGCTGTGGCCACCTTCAACACCCCTAGCACTCGCAGGATGTCCTCGCGCAACGGAGCCGTCGACCCGTAGGGCCACAGCGCATTTTTTGATGCCATCAACGCCTCCCCGACATGGCCATTTGATCGGCGATCCGTGTGTCAGGGGTGGCGGGTTCAAGTCGATCTGGCCGGCCGGGCGGGCGGCCCTGCCACTGCTGTACATGGGTTGGTCGCCTCGAAGGTGTCGGCAGTTGATGCCTGTCGGGGTACGTTGTGCGCCACGGAATCTGGCAGCACGGCGAGCCGGTGCAGCGCGGCGCCGATGCACCACCCTGCTGCTGCGTCCCACACGGCGGCCGCCCGATCGTCGCCACCATGAGCCCTCCCCTAGCCTCGATTCCTGCCTCATTGTTGATCACGCGGTTAGGCCCGCGTTTGCAGCGAAGCGGGCGCATGGCGTGCACAGATCTCCTGGAGCGTCCACGGGACGCCCGCACAGGCCGTCCTGGCCCGGGCACTCAGGTTTTGGCACGATCAGGTCCACCGTCGCTGCGCCCAGGGCCGGTGCTCCAGTTGGCTTCTGCGGCGGCTTCCAGTTGTCGCGGGCTCGGTCGGCGGCCACAGCAAGGAGTTTGAGCTGCTGCAGGCGCGCTGCGACGAGGGCGGCCAGTGAATGGGTTCGCTGCTCGGGCGCGGGATATGGGCGGCCCACGAGGGCTTCGCGGATGTGCTCGCGGCTCACGCCGCCCTCCAAAAGGCGGCCGGCCAGCGGCGCCTGGTCGGCGAGGGTGGTGCCGGTCGCCAGCGCGGCGTGCAGCTCTGGGTGGTGACGGGCGATCGACAACAACACCTTCTCACCCCGCCGAGTTGTCGTCGCGTTCTTCCCTCCTCTGTTCTCGCGTGGTCTCGACGCGGAGGGAAGGAAGGGGCTGGTGTTCTCCTCATTGGTCTTCTTGAGGTTGTTCTTCTTAGGGGGCAGGTTTTCCTGCGGAGGCTCAGCCTGCGCAGGAAAACCCGACTTAGGTTCTGAACTGGGGGTTTGCAGGCCGTCATCCAGGTGTGGAATTTCCGGCTTAGGGTGTGACCTGCGAGAACGTGAGACCAGGGTCGCGCCTCCCCCGGCGCCCCCGTCTGTGTCGCTCGGTCGCGTCGTCCACGGTGCCTGCGCGACGATCTCGACCCCCGCTGGCATGTCCGTCAGGTAGTAGCGGGCCTCCCCAAGACGCCCGCGTGCATCGCGCTCCCGCTCGCGGTGCAGGTAGCCGTGGGCCTCAAGTTCGCGCAGTGCGACCGTCAACGCGTCCTTACCCTCCGGGCCGTTCCTGAGAAGCATGGCGAGCGAGACGCCGAACCCGTCGCGATGACTGAGCAATTCCACCAAGAGGCCCCGCGCGCGACGGGACAGTCGCCGGTCGCGCACGGCCAGGTTGAAGACCGTGGTGTACTGCGCACCAATCACGTCGCAGGCCATCGGGCCGCGCTGGATCGTTCCTCCGAATCCCCCATGTTTTTCGCTCACTGTTCGCTCCGTCCGTCCGGGAATCCGCATTCCCGGACGGGGCTGCGGAGCATTGGTCGTTGTCGGAGTTGATCCGGCTGGGCGCACCGAAAGGCGTACCGAGAGGGGGGTCCCGCGATCACGGCTGAATCACAGTCCGTCACAACCGACCGGTACGCACACCGGTACGCGTCTCGGCTGGCGCGCTGCCGGACACCACTGCGCAGCCGTTGCGCACCTTCGCCTGTCTCCGCCTGCGCAAAGGGTCGCGGATGGTTGCGCAGCACGACCTGATCGTCCGCTGCGCAGCGGGGACCCCGGGGTGCGCAGTCAGGGTGCGCTGCGGCTGCGCAGCGGAGGTTGCGCAGCGCCGCGGGTGCTCTTTCGCGGTAACTGCGCACTCCCTGCGCCGGTACGCGTTTGGTTTTCCAACGCGTACCGGCGGTCGCGACCCGATTTCGCGCCGCCCGGCTTCGAGGGCGCCGCAGCGACTGCCGCGCCCGATGCCATCTGGCGACCAGTACGCGTTTTGCGGGGGCAGAGAAGCGCGTACTGAAACGCGTACCGGTCTTTGGAACACCCAGGTGACAGGCTGGTCAGACGTACCCATGGTCAGCAGGACGCAACCGGTCGCTCAGGTCCTGGTACGCGTTTTGCCCCACCGCCCTGGCCGCTCGGTACGCGTTTTCCCGGTGGCCGCAAGGGCGCTCGGGTCGCTCAGAGTCGACCGGCAAAGGTTGCGCAGCACTCGGTGGGCAATGCCCCTCGGCGGCAGTGCGCAGTCGGAGTCGGGGCCGCCGCTGTCTCCTCCAGCGCGACGCACACCCGGTACATGTGGCTCGCGCCCTTGTCGTAGATGTGGGCCAGTTCGGCGCCTGCGGCCGCACGGTCCCCGTTCACCGCGTAGGCCGTCGCCGCCTCGAGATGCCGCTGCTCTTGGTCGTGCTCGGTCGTCATGGCGTCATCCCTAGTGCTCTGACCGCCTATGTTCGCCGGGTTGGTGGTCGTGGCGGTTGGATGTGCGGTGACGTCCGTTCCGACCGCTGGAGGCGCGGTGGCTGAGCCTGTCCGTGTGCGCAGACTGACTGACCAGGAGGGGCAGCGGCTGCAGCAGATCGTGCGCCGGGGCAGCACGAGTTCGGTGCGCTACCGGCGGGCGATGATGCTGCTGGCCTCTGCCGGCGGCAACCGGGTGCCAGTGATTGCCCAGTTGGTGCAGGCCGACGAGGACACCGTGCGCGATGTGATCCACCGGTTCAACGAGATCGGCCTGGCCTGTCTGGACCCTCGGTGGGCGGGAGGCCGTCCCCGCCTACTCAGCTCTGACGACGAGGACTTCGTCGTGCAGACGGCCACCACCCGCCCCGCCAAGCTCGGCCAGCCGTTCACCCGGTGGTCACTGCGCAAACTCGTCGCCTACCTGCGGAAAAAGCACGGTCGGATGATCCGCATCGGCCGAGAGGCGTTACGCAGCCTGCTCGCCCGCCGCGGTGTCACCTTCCAGCGCACCAAGACGGGGAAGGAATCCCCCGACCCGGACCGTGAAGCGAAGCTGGACCGGATCGAGGAGGTCCTGGACCGTTTCCCCGACCGAGTGTTCGCCTTCGATGAGTTCGGACCACTCGGAATCCGGCCCACCGCAGGCTCGGGTTGGGCCGAACGGAAACGTCCCGACCGGGTGCCGGCCACCTACCACCGCACTCACGGAGTCCGGTACTTCCACGGCTGCTACTCGGTCGGTGACGACCGCCTGTGGGGCGTCAACCGCCGCAGGAAAGGTGCCGCGAACACGCTGGCCGCGCTGAAGTCGATCCGCGCCGCCCGGCCCGACGGCGCCCCGATCTACCTGATCATGGACAACTTGTCCGCCCACAAGGGCGCCGACATCCGGCGCTGGGCGAAGAAGCACAAGGTCGAGTTGTGCTTCACCCCGACCTACGCCTCGTGGGCAAACCCGATCGAGGCGCACTTCGGACCGTTGAGACAGTTCACCATCGCCAACTCGAACTATCCCAACCACCCCGTGCAGACCCGAGCCCTGCACGCCTACCTGCGCTGGCGCAACGCGAACGCCCGCCACCACGACGTCCTTGCCGCCGAACGCAAGGAACGCACCCGCATCCGAAGCGAGAAGGGCATCCGCTGGGGCGGACGCCCACTCACGACGGCAGCCTGACCAAGAGGCCTCGGGGGTCAGACCACCAGCGCCCCGTGCAGCGCACTGAACGTCTCGCGAAGTTCCAACGTGGCGATCGGATCGATCTCCATCTGCAAATGACACACGTCGTCGTCGCCATTGGGAGTCAGGCGCACGAAAAAGGCGAAACCGTCCCCGACGGGCTCCGCCTTCAACGTCAGCGGATTGTTCCGACCGGGAGTCACCGCCGCCGAAAAGCGTCCACCCGCCGACGAGCGCAGGTGAGAGACCATGCGGGCCGCGAAGTCCACGACCTCCGCAGCGCTGAGATCCGCGGTGAAGTCAGCTGACAGCCACGAGCACCAATCTGCGGTGACCTGCCAGCTGTCGCCACCGATTCGAGCCAGTTCCAGCCACACGTCATCGTTGCCGAGGCGTATCCGCGGTTCTTCCATCGTTGCCCTCCGACATCCGTGCCTGGGCTCAAGATCCTATGAGTCGGATCTCCGTCGGAAGTCGTCGTACGTCATCCACCCTCCCAGCAACCCGGCGAACCTTCCCGGTCAGAGCACTAGTTGGCCTACGAGGCTTTCCCCAGCAAAGTGGCCGGGGCGACCGTGCCCGCACCGAACCGCCTGTTGGTGCGGTCGACGGCCTTCTCCACCTTCAGTCCGGACTCCCGCATGCAACGCCCTTCGCTAACCGAGCACATGTTCCTGTGGATGCCGCGACCCTCCCAGCAGTAGCGTCCTATCTCACAGTGCGGGATTTGAAGTAACCGATGCGACGCAAGACCCGCCTCAAACACCCAAAGAGTGAGAGCGAAACGTCACCAGATGAATAATTCTCAGGCTCAGCAGCGTCCAGCGGACCGACTCATGCCCTCGAAGGACGGCATGCCGAGTAACTGGCTCCCGCCGGCCGAGTACGTCCAGACGATCGAGCAGGCCACCATGTATGGGTGCCTCTACATCACGGACACCCGCGGTTTCCCCGTGCAGATGCTGTCCGTGTGCAGGGAGGAAGAGTGGCAATTCCCGGGCGGTAACACGGACGTCGGCGAGAACCCGTGGGACACGGCTGTCCGGGAGTTCCACGAGGAGACCGGGCTGACGTACGAGGGAGAACAGCGGCTCCTGGTGAGTCTTTTCGGGGCCCGGAGCGGCTCGTGGCCGCTGGCGAGGGTCGGATTCGTCTTCGACGGCGGCATGCTCACCGACGAGCAGATCGCGGCGATCAGACTTCAGCCGGAGGAGCACACGGAGCTGCGAGTCGCGCCCATGCGCGAGTGGCAGACGCTCATGAGTCCACGCACGTTCAAGCGCCTGGAGGCGGTGCACGCGGCACGGGAGACCGGTACGGCCACGTTCTTGCCCTGGTAACAACCGAGACGCATCAACGGGTCCGCTCGGCCAGGTGCTCGCGGACGGCCTGGAGGCTGGCCAGGGCTATGTCCCACTCCCCGAGGTCGTCGGTCAGGTTCTCACTCAGCTGCTCGGCGGTGCGCATGCCGTAGGCCCACACGCTGACGGCGTACTCGCGGGCCGCGTCGGGGCCCGCCCGACCGTCTTTGCGTCCGTCCCTCCCCTGCTTTCGCGCGCCCGGTGCGCGGAGGGAGGGAGGGAGTTGGTGTTCTGCTGGTTGGTCTTCTTGAACTTGTTCTTCTTATGTGGCGGATTTCCCTGCGCAGGCTGAGCCTGCGCAGGGAAATCCGACTTAGGTTCTGACCTGGGCGTTTGCGGACCGCTGTCCAGGGGCGGGTTTTCCGCCTTTGGTTGTGACCTGCGCGAATACGGGCGTGCTGTCTCCCCGCTCTCCCATCGGTCGCCAGGGTGCCTCGATGGGGAGGCCCACGGCGCCTGAGCAACGATCTCGACGCCGTTCGGCATGTCGGTCAGTAGTAGCGGGCCTCCCCCAGACGCCCCCGTGCGTCGCGCTCACGTTCCCGGTGGAGATAGCCGTGCCTCTCCAGCTCGCGCAGCGCCACCGTCACCGCGTCCTTCCCTTCGGGGCCGGCCTTTAGGAGCATCCCGAACGAGACGCCGTAGCCGTCACGATGGCTGAGCAGTTCCACCAGCAGACCGCGTGCACGACGGGACAGGCGACGGTCGCGGACTGCTTGGTTGAACACAGTCGTGTAGTGGCTGCCGATCACGTCGACGGCCATCGGGCCCCGCTGGATCAGTCCGCCGAACCCATTCCTCGCTCCGCTCACTGCGCACTCCGTCCGTCCGGGACCGGCAGCCATGACCGGCCGCAGATCTTGTGTCCATGCCGGAGTTGACCCGCCAGGGCGTACCGAAAGGCGCACCGGTCCAGGCGTACTGGGATCAGGCTTCCATCACGTTCTGTCACGAGGGGGCGGTACGGCCGTACTGGCGACTGGGTACCGCCCGTTGTTGCGCAGTCGATTGCGCAGCGGCTGGCGACATACTGCGCAGCGGCTCGGTCAGTTGCGCAGTCGAGGGACACCACGGGCTGTGCAGTCGCCTGCGCAGTGATGGTGCGCAGCTAGCCCCGGTCTCCGGCGAGGCAACTGCGCAGGCCGAGCACCGGAAGCGGATTGGGGTCTCCAACTCCCGCTTACAGGCCGGTCCGACGGGGAGTCTGCGCCGAGCAGTGCCGGGCACAGGTGGCGCGCGACGGTGCGCGAGGTGCAGGGCCCTGGAGCGGGACGGGCTTGTGGCGTGGGCGCGAGATTGGGTGTACCGGTCGCGCTGGTACGCCCATACTGGGCAGGTCAGAGGCCTGTTGCCTAGGCGAGGCCGAACGGCGGCGCATTGGTGCTCCGCGCACTGGTACGCCCTTCCTCGACGTGTGGAGCGGCCCGGTACGCCTTGTCGGTCAACGAGTTCTGATGCTGCACGGGAGCCGTGTGGGTTTTGCGCACCACGGTGTGCGCGGCCTCCCGCGCGGCGACTGCGCAGCCTCACCGGGACCGTCGCGGCCACTGCGCATCGTCACTCGCCGGGCTGCGCAGTGCGCTCAGGCGGGGCGCCAACTGCGCAACTGGAGGTGGTCCGCCTACCCTGCTGCGCAGTGGTTCGAGCCTTCGAGTGAACCGGGTGCGCAGCGGGCCTGCGACGCGGTGCGCAGTTGCGTCAGCTGTGTTGCGCAGCCGGCCAGGCTTCGGTGCGCAGCACGGGTGTTGTCACACGCGGTGAGCGGGTGGAGGGCGCTAACTGCGCGGGTGGTCCCGGCGACCGGTACGGGCGTACCGGTGCATCGTGACTGACTCGCAACTCCGGACTGCCCGAACCGGTACGCCTTTCGGTACGCCCTGCTGGGTTGAGTCATGGCATCAACCGCTTCCCCCTCTCTCCACGGGAGATCGAAGATGCCAGCACCCGCCCTCGAGGCGCCGCCGACGGCGGCCGGTCTCGACCTCGAACGCACCCGCCGCACCATCCGTCTCGGGCGGGCCGGGGTGTGGGCCTGCCTGTTGGCCGGGCCCGCCGCTCTGGCTCTGGCGCTCACCCAGCCGGCCGTGACCGTGGTCCCCCCGGATGCGCCGGCGCCTTCCCCCAACGCCGACTCTGCGGTGGCGGCGGCCGACCCTTCCGGGTACGTCGCAGAGTTCGCTGACGCCTGGCTGCGATCCGATGCCGACGCCCCTGACAGCGCCAGCGCCATGCGGGCGCTTCGCCTCGGTCCCGGTGTCGCGCTGCCCGAGCCGGCCGACGGTGCGAAGGCGCCGCAGGAGGTGAGGTCGGTACGCAGCGTGCAGCGCAGCGGGAGCCAGTGGTCGGTCACCGTGGCCGCCCAGTACGCCGACGGCGTCCGCTACTTCGCCGTACCCGTCACCGCATCGAAATCCGACGGTGCGGTCGCTGTCACAGGCACTCCTGCTCTGGTGGCCGCGCCTGCTGCTGCGAAGGCCGAGCCGTCGGTGTACCGGGTCGAGGTGCCGGATGGGCCGCTGGCCGACACGGTCGGGGACTTCCTGACGGCGTACTTGGGCGGTAGCGGCGACGTCGACCGCTACCTTGCCCCGCGGACTTCTCTGGACGCTGTCGCTCCCGCCCTCGCCGACAAGGTCGACGTCGATGTGGTCAGCGCGCGGGAGGAGGCGGCGGCCGGTGAGCAGGTCGCTTCCGACGGCACCCGCGTGCACGTCGAGGCGAGCGTGAGCGCGCACACGAAGTCGGGGACGTGGCCGCTGTCCTATGAGCTCACCCTGGCGGCGCGTGGCGGTCGTTGGGAGATCGCCGCGCTTACCTCGGGCGGGGGTGCGACCAAGTGAACACGCTGCACTCGGTGGTGCTCGCCGGAGAGCTCGACGACTTGGGCAACAGCTGGATCGGCATGCTCAAGGGCTGGGCCACGCAGGGCCTGGCCGTCGTACTGCTCCTGATCGTCCTCTACGTGCTGATCACCCGGTTCAGTCTCAAGGCCGGGGTCGGAGCCTTGCTGTTGATGGTGCTCGCGCTGGGCATCTACCAGGCCCGCCAGGACCTCGCGGACAAGGTTGAGGACGAGGTCAAGAACCCGGCTAAGGGAGCAGCCCAGCTCCAGGTGCCTTACCAGCCGGGCGCCGAGACGCCGCCCGGGCCGGGTCGGGTGGCGTCGTGAGCGCGGCCGAGCCGGTGCGCACGGCCCGGTTCTACACGAGCGCGCGTCGTCTGCCGTGGGTGATCGGGAAGTTCGCCGACTGGAAGATCTGGTTCGGCCCCTACAACGCCGTGCAGATCGGCGTCATGTCGATCGGTGGCCTGGCTCTGGTGCGCACCGCCTCGTACTGGTGGTCGCTGCTGGGCCCCGTACCGGTCGTCCTGTGGGTGGTGGCAATCTTCGTGTGCCGCCGCCACAAGATCGCAGGTCGCACCCCGGTGGGCGCAGCCCTCGGCGTGGGGCTCCGGCTGCTGCAGCCGGCAGGCGGGCGGATCGGCGGCCGCGCCGCCCGCGGGCCTCGCCCCCAGGCATTCTCCGGCGCCTTCACCCTGCAGGCCCTCACCAAGGCCGAGCCCTCGGCCGTCACTGAACGGGTCACCGTCGCCCGGCCTCAGCGGCGCACCGCCCGCCGCCCGGCACCACGGCAGTCCGCGTCGGCCGCCGTGCGCCGTCCGCTCTCTCCGGTCCAGGCCGCTCTCCTCGCAGCGAAGGAGCAGAACTGATGCGTGTTCCCATCCGCCACATAGCCGGGCATCTGCTGTGGTCGGCCGAGGACCACACATGGGCCGTGTACCGCCTGCACCCTGGCGCGGACGAGCCCGGCCACAGCGGCGAGGCGGTCACCGGTGCCTACCTTCCCGCCGCGGTCCGCGAGGAGCAATTGCAGCGCATCACGCAGCTGGTGCGTTCCCTGTCGGGTGAGCCGCGGCTGTTCGGGGTGTGCGCGCAAGTCGACCCGTCCGAGGTCGCGTGGCTCATGCTCGAAGGCCTCCACGACGAGACCGGGGACTTGATGCCCGAAGCCGGTCCGTGGGTCGAGCACGTCGAGGCCGCGTTGGACCTTCTGGACGGGCAGGAGATGCACCGCCGCACGCTGTGGCTGGCCGTGCCTCTCTCGCGTGACGCCAGGGGCGGGCGCGGGATGGTCGCACGCGGCCTGGGAATCGGCGCGCTGGGTGAACTGTCCGACTCTCTGGGGCTGAAGCCGTCGCCGGTCAGTGACACCAATGTGGCCCGGGCGGGTGAGAAGGCCGCACAGATCGAGGCGCAGATGGCTGGTGCGGTTTCCTTCCGGCCGGCGCGTCCAGCGGAGATCGTCTGGCTCATCCAGCACGCACTGCACCGCGGCATCAGTGAGCCCCTGTTGTCCGAGGCGGCCTCGAGTGCACTGTATGCGGGACGGGTGCGGGACGGACTGCTGTTCTCCCCGAGCTACGCGGACCTCGGCCAGGTCCGCCTCGAGGAAGGCGGCGCACCGCGCGCGGCGACAGCAGGAGCCAGCGCCCGGCACGCACTGTTCGGGGGACTCCTTAAGCGGGGCAGCGGCTCTTCAAGTGTGACGGGCCGGCAGTGGGTCAAGGACGCGACGTCGCCGATCCAGCGCCGGTGGCTGCAGGTCGAGACGCCGCAGGGAACCGGGTATCAGGCGCATCTGGTGCTGGCCGAATGCCCGCCCGCGCTGTCCGCGCAGGCCGCTGACCTGTTCGCGCAGCTCGACGTCCTTGATTTTCCGGTCGACTTCACCGTCAGTCTCACCCTGGTGGAGGCCGCCGAGGCGCGGCGCAAGATCCAGCGCAAGCGCACCGAGCTGGTCGACCAGGTCGACCAGTACGACGCCCGCCCCACCGGTCTGCCTTCCGACATCCCGGAAGCGGCCCGGGACCTGAGCGAGATGGACGCGCGCCTCGCGCGGACGTCAGCCGAGGTAGAGGTGCAGTCCATCACGGTGCTCACCGTGTGGGCACCGACATCGGCCCTGTGTGATGCCCGGGCACGTGCGCTGGAGAAGCTGCTGGCCGGTGTCGACTACCGGATTGTGCGGCCAGTCGGCTTGCAGAGCGATCTGTTCGCTCTTGGGCTGCCCGGCAGTGTCTGTCCGCTCACGGTAAGGGAATTCACCCAGCACCAGGTGGCGGAGGACTGGGCGATGTCCGGTGCTTTCGCCCGCAGCGAGGTGGGGGACCCGAACGGTGTCCTGCTCGGCTTCGACCTGGACTGCGGCACTCCCCGGCCCGTGATGATCAACGTCGCTGACGCACCCAAGCAGGATGCGAGTGCCTCACTCGCCGTCATCGGGGATCTCGGTGGCGGCAAGAGCGTCCTGCAGAAGAGCCTGGAAAGCGCGGTGGTCGACCGAGGGGCGCGGGCCATTTGCATCGACCGGACCCCGGTGCGCGAGTGGGCGACCTTCGCCAAGGGGGCGGCTGCGGGGCGGTGTCAGGTCATCGACGCTGCGCAGGCCGAGTTGTCCATCGACCCACTCCGTCTGTTCCCCGGCCCCGAGGGACGCCAGTACGCGCTCAACTACTTGACCCTTCAGCTCGGCATCGGCGCCATGAGCGTCCAGGGCGAAGTCCTGCACCACGCCGTCGAGCAGGCCGCGAGCATGCCCGACGCCTCAATGGCCAAGGTCATACAGGTCCTAGTGCAGACGGCCGCGGCCGCAACCGGCAAGCGCAGCGATGCGGCCGCGTCGGTCGCGGGGATGCTGAGCCTGGTCACCAGCAGCCCGCTCGCAGCCATGGTGTTCGACCCGAGCCTGCCGATTGCCCGCCTGAACGGCTCCACAACAGCTGACCTGATCGTCATCACCACGGCCGGGCTGACACTGCCGCCTAAGCAGGCCTTCGAGAACCCGGAGATCCTCCACCAGCAGCCCCTCGAAGCGCTGATCGGCCGCGCGGTGCTGTATCTGATCGCAGCGATGGCACGGCAGGCGGCGTTCGCTGACCCGTCCCGCTTCTGCGCCGTGGTCACCGACGAGCTGTACTGGCTGACCAGCTCCGCCGAAGGCACCGCGCTCGTGCACGAGATCCTGCACGACGGCCGCAAGCACAACGCCGGGCTGTTCGCCGGGTCCCACGACGAGAGGGAACTCGGCCCCGACCGCGGGCTGTTTGCCTACAAGGCCCTCGCTCGCACCGCGGATCGTGAGCGCGCCCGCCGCGGCCTGGACTTCATCGGTCTGGACGGCCGCGACGAGGACCTGGTCCGTCTGGTGACCACCGACCTGTCCCCCGTCGGTGTCACCGAACGTGCCGGCGAAATCCTCCTCACGGGGCCGCGACAGAACACCGGCCGCATCAAGGTCCGTATCCCCGCCGTGAAGCGCATCGCCGACCACATCACCACCACCCCCGGCAAGAGCCCGCGCACCGCGGTCGCCACGCCGCGAGCGACGAAGGAGGTGTCGGCATGACAACGGGCCTGTGGGCGCGCCGCCGCGCGGCTGCCAGCTGCACCGCGACCGGCATCGTGATCGCCCTGCTGATTGCCGCGATCATTTGCGTCATCGTCGAGCCCGGTGTCCCCTCCGGCTGGTGGCCGCAGACCGGGAACGCGTTCGCCGCCTCCCCCAGCGACCGCGTCACGACGCCGGCTCAAGGTGCTGCACACGGAAAGGCTCCCGCCCCCACGCCGTCCAAGGGATCAGAGGTGTGTGACGTGATCGTGGGGCCGGCACACGACTACTGCCTGCGTGCTCCGGGCCCGCAGAGCGCCAGCGGCACGTTCACGCGGGGCGTCCTGTGGCCGCTGGGTGTTCTGGCGGTCGGCATCACAGCCCTTTTCGTCCTCCGCCGCCGTCGTCGGGGGTTGTGATGTGGCGCCCGGATCGCGGCACGCTGCGTGCCGCCGGCTTCGTCGCGCTGCTGGTGACGGTGTTCCTCACGGTGAACACGTCCGTCGCCTACGCCGCCAACAGTGCGAGCGCGCAGGGCGGGCTGCTGTCCCCGCTCGAGCTGGACACCTCCGAAGGCGTCTCCCTCAAGGGCTACGAACTCGGCGCGCAGGGCGGCAGCATTTTCTCGTTCACGTCGAACTGGCAGGCGCTGATCCTCAGCGGCTTGTTCACCGTGGTCCGGGTCTTTGTCGGGCTGGCGTGCTGGGCTATTCAGGTCGCCTACCGCTTCCCGCTGCTGAAGCTGCTGACGAAGCCGGCGCAGCATCTGTCGGACGTCTACACCGAGACGGTGGTCGACGATCTCGGTCTGAAGAGCATGTTGCTTGCGTGGGCGTTCGTGTTCGGGCTGGTGCTGGTGGTGCGCGGCAAGCACGCCAAGGGGATCGGTGAGATCGCACTCACGCTCGTCATCGGTGCGCTGGCCGCCTCGGTGTTCGTCACGCCGAACTTCCTCCTCGGCAAGGACGGTCCGATCTTGCAGACCCAGTCGGCCGCAGCTGACATCGCCGAGAAGACCGTCAACGCCCACTCCTGGGGCGGGAAGATCTCCTCGGACGACCCGTGCGCGACCGTGTCCGGGCCCGCGTATCAGACCTGCTACGACGCCCAGGACGCCAAGACCCCTGAGGCGCGGAAGATCGCCAAGCCGATCCAGGACGCAGTGACCAACTCCCTCGTGGTCAAGCCCTTCATGCTCCTCGAATACGGGCGGATCCTCGACCCGTCCAACCCTGCCGACCGCAAGGCCTACCAGGTGCACCTGATGTGGGTGTCCGGCGCCTACAAACCCAAGCCATTGGAGCCGGCACAAAGCAGCGACACGGACGACATCTGCAAGAAGATCAAGGGCCCTGGCCGGAAGTACTGCGAGCGCCGCGAGGGTGATGACGCGATCCCGCCTCACTCCGACTTGCCCAGCCTCACCGTCGGCGAGCAGCTACTGGACGCCACCACAAGTCCGGTGGTCTCCCAGGAGGATCAGGAGTTCGCCGCGTTCCTCGGAGACTTGAGGAAGGCCGGGCCGGTCGGCAAGGAGTGTGCCGATTACGCAAGGCAGCCCACCTGGTGGCGCGTCGCCTCCGTCGTCATGGTGCTCATCGCAGCCCTACTGATCTGTGCGCTGCTGCTGTCGGCCGCCATGGTGCTCGTGGGGATCACGGCGGTGTGCGCGGCGGCCGCCGCGAGTGGCGGGGTGTGCTTCGTGTGGGGCATGCTGCCCGGCCCGAGCAGGTCAGCGGTGTGGAAATGGCTGGCCCTGTTCGGAATCTCGATGGCCGCGATCCTCGCCATCTCCACGTTCATCCCGGCCGTCGGGATCACCATCGACGTCATCCTGACCAACGGACCGGACCTATTGGCCGAGCGCCTCCTGCTCATCGATGTCGTAGCCATCGTCGGCCTCGCCTTCCACCGGCGCCTCCTGATGGTGATCACGTCGTTCAGCCAGCGCCTCACGCTGCGGATGCGGTACGCGAAGATCGGCGGCAGCCACATGGCCGGCGACTCCCAGCTGGGTGCCGCGCTCGCCATGAGCGGCGTAGGCGGCGGTGGCTATCTCGCCGCAGGGTCACTGCGCGGGCGCGGCAGGACGGGCCTCAGCACGGCCGGACTCGTGCAGGGCGTGCTCGGTGGCTTCACCGACGGGTCTGGGATGCCGGGCGAACCGGCACGACTGCTGGCCGACGCGAACGCGGAGGCCTCCCGCGGCCTGGCGCCGATCGGTGCGGCCGTCGTCGGGGCCCGGCTCGCTGCGGGTGGCGCGTTCTCGCTGCTGGTCGGCAAGAAGCCCGACGAGGCGACGTTCGCCAAGCTCCGCAAGCCGACCGCTGAAGGCGACGACCCCAACGCGGCGCAAAACGGCGGAGGCCAGAAGCAGGCAGGCTCGGGCAGGCTTGGCGGCGGGCCGAAGGACCGCTATCGCGACGACGACGGCACGGTCATCGACCCCGACACCGGGGAGGTCCTGCACGACCAGAAGACCGACCGCACGCTGCTTTCCACCCGGGCTCACAACCGGCTGGTCAGGCTGCGCGGATACCGGCTCGCCCACCGAGGCGGACGGTTCGCCTACGCCTCCACGATGGGCCTGCCCACAACCGTCCGCACGACGCAGGCAGGTGCCAGCCGTGCCACCCACGACACCCGTCAGCAGCTGCGCGTGTGGGGCAATACCGTGCGCCAGGACCGCCGCGGCTGGGCCAGCTCAGCCCAGGGCGCCAAGAACCTCATCAACCAGGCAGGCGTTCAGAACGCGTCGGCGAGCAGCCGGCGTCTCCCCCCTCCCGCCGCGTCCGCGTCGACAGCACGCGGCACGCTGCAGCCGACTGGCGGCTCCACGCCGCCCGCGTCGTCCGGAGCGTCCGGGAGCGGCTGGCAGCCAGGCAGTCCGCGACCCACGTCCTGGCCCATGGCCGGTCCGCGCCCAGGCACAGGCCCCGGTGCCGCCGGTGCCGGGCAGGGGTCGGGGGCGCGGCCTTCGGCGGGTCCTCGATCCGCTGCACCTAGCGCGACCTCTCCGGCTCACTCACCCGCAGCGCCTCCGCCCGCGGCGCCTTCGGGCGGTAGCGGCACCTTGCCGCCGAGTACACAGTCCCGGCCGCGCCTCAGTGGCGGAGCAGGTTCCTCCAATTCCTCCCGGCAGGCACAGGAGATGTTCCGCCGAATCCAGGAGCGCAACGCCCAAAACCCGCGCCCGCCGGCAGACGACAGCGATGACGAGGACGGAGAGAATTCGTGAACGGGACACTTTCCAGGCGGCGTTCACGCCGATGGATCAAGTGGGGTTGTGTCACCGGCGTGCTGCTGGGGCTGGCCGTGTGCTGCACGGCCCCGGTCTCGGGCGCGGCCAGCACCCTGGCGGCCCTCACCCAGCAACAGGAGAAAAGCGACATCGGGCTGGCGGGGGCAGGCGGCAGTGCGGACATCCCGCCCCGCATGCTCGACGCCTACAAGAACGCCGTCCGGTTGATCGGGACGAAGGTTCCCCGATGCCGGGGCGTGCGCTGGCCCGTCCTGGCCGGGATCGCAAAGGTCGAGTCCAACCACGCCGCCGGACGCGCCATCGCGAGGGGCGGGGACATCCGACCGCGGATCTACGGAGTCCTGCTCAACGGCTCCGGGGCCGGTGGCAACACGAGCGTGTTCACCGACACCGATGGCGGCAAGTGGGATGGCACCGCCGAGGGCGAACGCGCTGTGGGTCCCTTCCAGTTCATGCCCGCCACTTGGGAGTCAACCGGGCAGGACGGCAACAAGGACGGCGTGCGCGATCCGCACAACGCGGACGATGCCGCCCTCGGGGCCGCGACCTATCTGTGTGGGCGCGGCCGCGATCTGGGCAAGGCCGGTCAGCTGCGGGCTGCGATCTTTCAGTACAACCACAGCAATGAGTACGTAGCCAACGTCACGAAGTGGATCGACCAGTACGCGGATGCCGCCCGTTCCGGCGGAGGTGCCAGCCTGACGGGTCTGAAGGGGAAGGCCCGCGCGGCGCTTCGGGCCGCGCTCGCCCAGCGTGGGGTGCCGTATTCGTGGGGTGGCGGCACCGTGTCGGGGCCCTCGAGGGGGTTGTGCTGTTCACCGAGTGGAAAGTCGGGCTCTTCGATCACTGGTTTCGACTGTTCGGGACTCACTACCTACGCGTTCGCGCGAGCTGGGATCAGCTTGCCGCGGACTGCCGCTGCGCAGGCCGGCCGTGGGCGGCGTATCCCTGCCTCGGCCGGTCAAGGTGCGCTCCAGCCGGGTGACTTGGTGTTCTTCGGCTATATCCCGGGTCGGGATTCGACCATCGATCACGTGGGGATTTACGTCGGTGGCGGCCGCATGATCAACGCTGCCAGGCCGGGCACTGTCGTGCGTTTCGACCCTGTGGACGCGATGCCTGGGTATGCCGGGGGTGCGAGGCTCCTGTGACTCCTGACGACGTCCCGAGTCCGCGCGGCGCCTGGCTGCTGCTTGCCGTGGCTGTAGCACTGGGTGTGGTCGGCTGGCTGCTCCTGTCTTCTGCAGCCACCACTCCCTCCGCTGGCCCGCGCCACGCGGCGGACGTGCCCAGTCTCGGCGCCTCGACTGCGGGCAGGCCCGGTGCAGCGTCCCCACCCTCTGGCGTCCAGCCTGCCGGCGGGCCCTCGGGCTCCGTCTCTGCGTCGGGGGCAGCCTCCAGGTCGGCCGGTGAGTTGCTGCCTCGGGGCGAGGGGGTGGCCGGTGACCGGGCTATCCAGCAGCTGCTGGAGCGTTCCTGGCCTGCCGACCTCCCTGGCGAGGAGGAGACGATCCTTCGCGCCATGGGCAGGAAGGTGTTGCTCGCCGACGTCACCGGTCTCGGTCGCGGCCAGTTCCCTGCTGCCTTCCCTCAGAAGGCCGGGCGTGCGGGCGTGGTGGCGCCGGCGTTCACTCGGATCCGTATCCAGGCTGTCATCGCCCGCCAGGGCAGGCGTGCGGGCCGGGCGGTGGTGCATCTGGTGTGGGCCGGGGCGGACCGCGGCGGGACCTACACGGCCGGCCGTGTCACGGACATCGTCTTCCACCATGCTCGAGGAGATGGCACATGGACTCCCCTGCCCCTCACCACCACGTCATGACAGGCCTCGCTTTGCCCGACGCCGTCGATGTCACCTTCTGGCTCGTCCACGGCTTGTGGTGGTTGTTCGTGCACTGGTACGCGCTGTTTGCCGTGGTCCTGGCGGGGTGGGCCGGGTGGGAGGTGATCGTGCGCAAGGTGGCGGCGAAGGCCTCGCGCGAGCGGTGCGTGCTGCAGGTGACACCCGCCCCGTACTTCGATCCGGATGAGGAACGGGTGCTGCGGCAGGGGATGGCGGTCTTGCAGGCCGCGAACACGCTGCCTTGGTGGGCGCCCAAGCGCAGCCGCACGATACGCATCCGGCTGCGTTCGGACGAACACCATCCGCTGGCCTACCAGTTGGAAGGGCCTGCGGGTGCGCAGAAGTTTCTGCGCACCAGTTCTTTCGGTGACGCGGTGACGATCAGTGCCCTGGATCGGGCGGCCGGCGTCCCGGATGACAGTCGCAAGTTCGAGGTGCGTTCGGAGATGGTGCTGCGCGGTAATCCGGCGGCCTACCTGCGCAAGGTGCCCCTTGACCCTGATCCGCTGCAGCCGATCGTGGACGCCGTGTCCGCGCTGAAGGCGGAGCTCGGTGACCTGGTGGAGATCTGTGTCGATGTGCAGCCCGCTCCGCGGTGGGCGCTGCGTTTGCAGCGGCTGCAGCTGGTTCGGCGGGCGCGCGGTGAGGAGCAGAGGGAGGCCGGTGTCGTCTCTCGGTGGTCGCGCCGGGAGGCCACTGCGGCCGCTGATTCCCTGCGTGCTCTCGCGCGCGGCGACATGAGGACCGCTCCTGTGGTGGTGCCGCAGGTCCGGCGTATTGACCGGGACAAAGCCCTCGGCAAGCTCGCTAGCGATGCTCCCCTGGCCAGGGTGCAGGTCCTGATTCGCTGCGCGTCCGATCAGGAAGGCCGTGCCAGGGCGCTGGCGTCCCAAGTTGGGGCAGGCTTGCAGGTGTTCACGAGTGAGGTGCGACTTGTGCCGCGCGGGATCCGTCTGCTGGGCTGGTGCTGGGGGCCCGATCAGTGGCCGTTCAAGTCGGGCTGGCAGCGCCGGTGGGACTGCGGTCATTGTCGCCCGCCGCGCGCGAACCTGGCCCGGCTGCCGGAACTCGCCGGGTTGCTCAAGCCGCCCACGGTGCATTGCCGTCTGCCGCTGCTGCCCGCCCAGCTTCCCACGTTCGAGGCCGACAAGATGAGCGAACTGCTGCTGCAGGGCGCCGTCGTAGAGGCGGATGGCACGCGGCGTCTGATCGCTACCTACGAGGAGGAGACGCTGTTCGAGACTGGGCTGGGCAAGGCCGGCGGTGGGAAGACGGAACGCGCGCTCGCGCAGGCCATCATGGTCGCTCACGCGGGTGGCGGGCTGCTGTATGTGGACCCGCACCGCGACTCCTGGGACCGCGCCGCGCCCTACCTCGCCCACCTAGACATCATGGACCGTATCCAGCTCATCGACCTCAATCCTGGCGTCGGCGCGGGTCTTGTGGGCAGCTGGAATCTGCTCGACATGAGTCACACCCGGTCCCGGCACGATGTCGTCGCCTCCGTCGTCGACGGCCTGGCCGCAGGCATGAGCTGGGACGACACCCAGACCCCTCGCGGCATCACCATTCTCACCGCTTGCGTCCAGGTCCTGGCCGCCCTCAACAGCCGCGCCTGCCGCAACGGGAAGCCTCAGGCCCAGGCCACTGTGTTCCACATCCGGGCCCTGCTCACCGACAACAACTTCCGCGCCCAGGCTCTTCGCACCGTGCTCGGCGACCTCGGCGAGGAAACGACCAGCTGGTGGACCACGGTGTTCCCCACCCTGTCCTTCGACGCGTTCGGCATCATCCTCAACCCGCTCGCCCGCCTTGCAGCAAACCCCGTCTACTACGCCTTCCTCGGTCAGCCCATCAGTCACTTCGACCTGCGCACCGCCATGGACCACAGGCGGATCGTGTGGGTCTGCACGGCCGGCAACAGCCCCACCGACCGCCTCCTGTCCTCCCTGATCGCACACGAACTGCTCCGTGCCGGCCGTTCCCGAAGAGACACCCCGACCGGTGACCGCGTCCCCTTCCGCGCCTACCTGGACGAACTGATCACCATCGCCGGCAGCGCGCCCGAGTCACTGGCTGCCATGTTCGAAGACCTCCGCAAGTTCAAGGTGCGCATCCACGGCATGACCCAGGCCCTTGGACGCCTGCCGCAGGCGGTACGCGACGCACTCCTGCAGAACTCCTCATCCCTCGCCACGACCACCGGTTCCCGCAAGGTCATCGCCTCGATCACCGCAGAGTGGGGCGACAAGCCCAGCCCCGAGCAGGTGATCGCGCTGCCCCGCTACCAGCACTACGCCTCGTTCACCGTCAACGGCCAACGCATCGGCCCGCTGCGCCTGCACGGCATCCACCTCGACGACGACTTCAAGAACCTGGCCCGCCCCAGGGCCGTCCCCGCTCTGGTCAACGCCGCACACAGAGGCGCCGGCAGTCGCCCACTGACCGAACAGAGCACCCGCGCTGCGGCCCAGACCGACCACGTGCGCGCTCAGCTCGGCCAGACCACGCCCCCAGCCTGCGCCACACCGGGTACCAGGGCGACGCCGGCCACAGGCGTCACTGCCCTCAGCAAACCGTTCAACTGAAGAACCAGACAGCCGCACAAGGTTGACAAAGCCGCTGGTTGGGTCCGCCGGCGTCAGCGTCCCGTCTGCGGGCTCTGCCACGCCGTTTGACTGTGACGTTGTCCAGCGGCCCCGTCATGGCGTCTTCCAGCGGCCCCAGTAGATGAAGATCCTGTGCCTCCTGGACGTCTTCAAGTGGCCCCGGGGATGGCCTGCGCTGGGACCACTTGAGGGGTTCTTCGGGCTCCTCTCCGGGGGGGCTCGGGGCGTCTGAGACCGCGTTAGAGATCTGCCGTATCCCTTGGCTGGAGAGGCCGTTGAGCCTTGGGTGAGTGGTTCTGAGGGCGGGTATCCGTCAGATCTGTCGGATGCGCAGTGGGTGTTGATCGAGCCGTTACTGCCAGCGGCGAGGGTGGGACCGAAGGGCGGGCGGCGAGAGAAGCACCCGCGGCGGCGGATCGTGGACGCGATCTCCTACGTGGTGCGGACCGGGTGTGCCTGGCGGCAGCTGGCGAAGGACTTTCCGCCCTGGCCGACGGTGTACTGGTATTTCACCTGGTGGCACGACGACGGCACTGTCGAGCGCATCCACGACGCCCTGCGAGACAAAGTGCGCGATGCCGTCGGGCGCGACACCGAGCCAAGCGCGGGCCTGATCGATTCACAGTCGGTTCGGTCTGCCGACACAGTGCCCATGGGAACCAGAGGGTTCGATGCGGGGAAGAAAGTGAAGGGCCGCAAACGGTTCATCGTCACGGACACCCTCGGCTTGCTTCTGGCGGTGCACGTGGTCGCAGCGAACATCCAGGACCGTGACGGCGCGAAGCGTTCATTGCTGTGGATCCGCCTGGAACACCCGGGCGTGCAGAAGATCTGGGCCGACCAAGGCTTCGCCGGACGCCTCGTGGAGTGGACCAGTACCGTCCTCGGCCGCGAGCTAGAGATCGTGCGCAAGGCCCCGGGCCAGCGCGGTTTCCAGGTCCAGCCGAAGCGGTGGGCCGTCGAGCGCACACTCTCGTGGATCACCTCCCATCGGCGCCTGGCCCGCGACTACGAAACCAGTCCGGCCCGGTCCGAGACCATGATTCGCTGGGCGATGATCGGCATCATGGTCCGTCGACTCACTCGAGGCCGGCCAGCCTCACGCCCAGGACCCCGTCCCCTCTCGTCCAAGCCTGGCCTGTGAGTGCTTCCGTTGAGGTGTCTGGTTGGATTCGGACATGGGCAACGGTAGCCACGAGGATTCAGGTCTCTCCAAGAGCACATGGAGCGACACAGATTTCGAAGACATGGGGTGGCATGACGCCACCATCCACGGCTTGTCCGTCCAACCGACCAAAGACATCCTGCCGCGTCTTCTCCTCGACCTCGACTACATCGTCCGCTGGGTCCACCCGGTCCCGCCCGCAACACACTTTTCGTTCTGGGTCTCTCCGGCGACACTCGTCTTCGAAGATGTCTTCGACCTTGAGGGCGACCTCGACTTTAAGGGGCTAGCCCTGGACTTGGAGGTCGACAGGGTGCACCGGCTGGTGCCGAATGATGCCCGCCCGGACTTTGCACACTGTCCGCTCTGGCACATCGACGGCCACACGTTTGACTTGAAGTTCCGGGCTTCGGGCTTCCAGCAGTACTTCCGGCAGATTCCGAGGCTCATATCCCGGCAGGCATTGCCCTACGTCGAACGCGGGGGTTGCGCCTTCACCGAACTTGGCTTCAGCTGACTGGTGACCTGCCGAGGCATCTGCCAACAGTGAGCACAACAAACGCGTCGACACAACCTGGGCTGGCCAGATCTCAAACGCGGTCTGAAAGAGTGTTTTGTCCTGGTGAGGTTGTTTGGTGGCGCTTTGGGGTGCGGGCTGGCTAGGGATGTGCGAGGTAGACGAGTTCAACGCGGCGTATGGGGCTAGCGTCATCTTCCGAAGGGCCGACTCTCACTGGTCGCTCCCGTCTGATCCCAACGCGCCCCCGCTTGACGTTGTTTGCGCCCTGTGGAGACGACCTGCTCGCCGGTACTACCGAAACATGACACGACACCGCCCGTATCCCAGCGACCTCTCCGATGCCCGCTGGGAACTGATCGGGCCCACACTCACCACCTGGCGGACCAACCGGAAAAGCAAGGGCCTGACCATCGGCCGACCACCCGAGCATGACCTGCGCCGCATCATGGATGCCGTCCTCTACGTCGACCGCACCGGCATTCCATGGCGTTACCTGCCGCATGACTTCGCACCCTGGGAAACGGTCTACGGCTACTTCGCCGCCTGGCAGAAAGAAGGCGTCTTCGACCAACTCAACGGTCTCCTGCGGCGTCTCGTGCGCGAGGCCGATGGCCGCGACAGAGAGCCGACTGCATGCGTACTGGACGCACAGAGTGTGAAGACCTCCGCGAACGTGCCCGCGGCCGGCCAGGGCATTGATGCCGGCAAGAAAATCGCAGGCCGCAAGCGCCATATCGGAGTGGACACCCTCGGCCTGCTCCTGGCTGTGTGGGTCACCGCGGCGAGCGTTTCCGACAACGTCGGAGGCATGCACCTGATGTCCCACATCGCCACCACCAACCCCCGCGTGACCAAGGCATGGGCCGACTCCGGCTACCGCACCAAAGCCATCGACCACGGCGCCACACTCGGCATCGACGTCGAGGTCGTCCAACGCAACCCCGGCGTCAAAGGATTCAAAGTCATCCCCCGACGCTGGGTTGTTGAGCGGACATTCGGCTGGCTGATGCACCACCGCCGCCTCGCCCGCGACTACGAAACCCACCCCCACCGCTCCGAAGCCATAATCCACGTCGCGATGATCGACCTCATGAGCCGACGCCTCACCCGCGAATCCACCCCGAACTGGCGCAACACCTGAACCTCGAACCAAACAACCTCACCAGGACAAAACACTCTTTGAGGCTTTGGTCGTAGGTCGTAGGTCGGTGGTGAAGTGACCGGCGGAAGCGGAAGATTGGCGATGTGGAATCTTCTGGTTTTGATGTGGACGCTTTCCTGCAGCGGCCGCTCACCGCTCGTATCGCGACGAGCGGGCCGACGGTGCGTCCTGTCTGGTTTCTCTGGGAAGAGGGAGCCTTCTGGACCTTGACGGGCCCGTGGGCCCGGCTGTTCGACCGGGTGAAGGGTGACCCGAACGTCGCCCTCGTGGTGGACGAGTGCGATCTCGTGACGGGGCGTGTCCGGCAGGTGATCGCTCGGGGCCAGGCCGAGCTTGTGCCCTTCGATGTGCCGCGGGGGCGGCGCAAGCTTGTTCGCTATCTGGGGGCGGACGAGGCTCTGTGGGACGAGCGTTTCGTGCACTACCTGCACGGTGATCCGGGCGAACGAGGCACGATGTGGCTGCGTTTGATGCCTGCCTCGCTTACCGCGACGGACCTCAGCTACTCCGTGGCGTCGTGACGGTGTGCTTCGCGGCGTCGTTCTTCTGCGCCTTGGTGCGGGCCAGGCGGTAGGACTCGGTTCCGGTCTCGATGATGGTGGCGTTGAACGTGAGTCGGTCCACCATCGCTGCGCAGAGCCGTGGGTCGGTGAAGGTCCGGCTCCAGCCGGTGAACGCCTCGTTGGAAGCGATGCTTGCGCGGGGCCTCCAGATCAGCCCGCAGCCAGGCGTCGACCGTCTTCTTGTACGGCTCCATCCGAGGTGACGTCCGCACTGTCCGACGGCGCGGAGTGGGCACCGGCGAGGACAGAGCCTCGCGTACGAGCCGACGGTGGACGCCGTACTTCCGCGACAGAGCCCGGATCGACATCTGCCGCTGCCAGCTGTCCCGCCGGATCCGGGCGAACAGCTCTTGCTTGGACATAGACATCCACAGCACGGCCCCTGCCGGAGACCACAGGAACCGTCTCACCGCAAGAGCCGGGGTGGGGACACTTCGCCCCGTCACCACCCCTCAATGCACCCGCGAGCCCCATCTACTGGGGCCGCTGGAAGACGTCATGCCGGGGCCGCTGGACAACGTCACAGGTACGTTGTTCGTGCAGCGCCGACTCCCGCGCCGCCTGCCACCGGGGGCGCGTGTTTTTTGGAGCAGCTCGCCGAAGTGTGCCGAGAGATGCCGGACAGCGCAGGATGGGAACGGGCCGCACGGTCCCGGGCTTACGTCACAACTCACAGGCCTCGTATGGCTGTTCTCGTGTCACGGGCCGACGGCATGACGCTCTTGATCGTCTGCTGAACGGCGCCTAGGCTCTCGTGCCCATGGGGATGGGGGAGCCGGATCGCGTGCGGCGGGCATGGCGCGATGGATTGGTCAGGCATCGTGTAGTCGCAGCTCTGCTGGCCGGGGCGGCGGGGCTGGTCATTTTGGGCACGGTGTTCGTCGTACTGCCGGGTGTGGTGGTCGACCACGATCTCGCCGGGGCGAGCGTTGCCGCGCAGGATCGGCTGAAGGCGGTGAACGATGTCCGTACGACGCTTTTGCAGGTGGTCGGTGGCCTGGTCGTGCTCTTCGGCGCGTACGCCACGTGGCGGCAACTGCGGG
Source organism: Streptomyces sp. NBC_00569 (assembly GCF_036345255.1). Classification (NCBI taxonomy): domain Bacteria; kingdom Bacillati; phylum Actinomycetota; class Actinomycetes; order Kitasatosporales; family Streptomycetaceae; genus Streptomyces; species Streptomyces sp. NBC_00569. Next base: position 1,953,712 of record NZ_CP107783.1, read on the forward strand.
TGAGTCAGGACAGTTTGCGCGCCACCCAGGAGGGCTACGTCACCGACCGATTCAGCCGGGCCGTCGACCAGCTGGGCAGCGACAAGCTGGATGTGCGCATCGGCGGGTTGCACGCGCTGTGGCGGATCGCGGAGCAGTCCGCCCGCGACCGGGAAGCCATCATCTCCATCCAGGCTGCGTATCTGCGTACACATCTGCCCTGGCCACCCGTCGGGCCGGAATCACCGGCGGCAGACGTGCCCATCAATGCAATCGCGCCCTTGGAGACTCGCGCCGCCGACGCCCAGGTGGCGCTGACCGCGCTCGGCGTGTTGTGCCAGCATCGGGAGCAGTCCTGGGTCAATCTCAGCATCACCGACTTGCGGCGGGCCGACTGCGACGGGCTGTGGTTCCCAGAGGTCAACTTCGACCGCGCTTGCATGGAGGCGGCGGGCCTTTACCACGCCAATCTGACCCAGGCGTCGCTGGTCTCGGTCAACCTGCGGCACGCCGACCTCACGACTGCAATTCTCCGCCGGGCTCGCTGCATTCTGGCCGACCTGCGGGGCGCGAAGCTGGTCGAAACCGACTTGCGTGACGCCGACTTCACCGAGACCGACCTGCGCGAGGCAAACCTGCGCAAGGCCGACGCCCACGGCGCGGTCTTCCACCGGGCCGACCTGCGCATGGCTGACTTGCGCGGCTGTGACTTGAGGACCGCCAACCTTGCCGAAGCACGCCTGAGGGGCGCCCTGGCCAGCGAGCACACCCGCTGGCCCGCCGACTTCGACCATACGGCTGCCGGGGTCGTCGACACCGATGAACCCGGCCCCGAGCCCTCGCCCCTGCTCCAGCCGCCGGGGATGACGTGGCAGGCACCGCCGCTGCGTTCCACTCCCTGACCCAGACGCGCCGGTCAAGTCTGCGGCGACCGTGATCCGCCTGACCGGCGTCACTTCTCCCACGGGCGTCCTGATCGCACAGGGGCCCAGGCCGCCGGACGGGTACGGGAGTTGATATCGCTCCCGAGGTCGTCAGTTGCATGCGGTCAGCTCAGCCGGGCATCGGCGTACACGGTCATCGCATCACGTTGGTAGACGGCGAGACCGTCGGCGATCTTGTCGAAGTTGGCCCGCATCTGCGGGTCATCGACATAGGTCTGACCCACTCCCTTGTACGCGGCCGCCGTCGGGGTCCAGAACCGGCAGATGCCCTGGTAGTTGGCGCCCACCTCGGCCTGTACCGCTGGATCGGATACCGGCGTGCCGGCCACCATGAACTCCGCCATACGGATCATCTGCGCCGTCACCTCACGCTGCCAGCGCTCCGTGTCCTCGGAGGTCATCGCCTCGACGGCCTGCCGGGACTGCTCCCACTCCTGCGGCCACCGCTCCCGTACCTCGGCCTCTGCCTCGGAGGGGGGCTGGAACCCCTCGAACAGGTTCGCCGGCCTGTTGATCTTCGTCATATGGCCCTTGTCCTTGCCTTCTTCCAGTTCGGCGATGGTGCGGCCGACCGTACGGGCCAGCGTCTCCAGCCGGTCCCGTTGCGCGAGCAGCCGTTGGTGATGCTCACGGAGCACGGCCACCTGGTCGAGCTGACTGTCCAGGACCGCCTGGATCTCGCGCAGCCCCAGGTCCAGTTCCCGCATCAGCAGGATCTGCTGCAACCGCAGCAGATCGGCCTCCTCGTAATAGCGGTGACCGTTGCTCCCGATCCATGCCGGCGGCAGCAGGCCGATCTCGTCGTAATGCCGCAGCGTCCGCGATGTCACCTTGGACATCCGCGCCACCTCCGCGATCGACCAGGCCATTGCCGGTGCCTCCCTCGCCGGGCCGGTCTCTCCGGCCACACACACGACCGTAGAAGTTGCCGCAACGGAAAGCACAAGCCCGAAGCCCTGTTGGACAGAAGGTACCCAGAGACACGAGACCGAGGCAGACGTCCGTCAGCGCCGAGGCGATGGCATTCTCTGGCGGCGTGTAGTCACCGATCGGTCGCTGGCCCCGTCTTGGCGCGGGCCGGTTACCGAACCGAGTGATCAAGTTCGACCCGTCATTCGACGACGGACGTTAAAGATCAAGTTAACGGAAGGCTATCCGGATCCGGTTTCGCGACATTTCGACCGTGCCCCTATGCATCAAAGGTCAGCCAGAGGATCATGCGGGGCCATGACTGACATCATGAACGAACGTCCGTGGCCCGGTGGCATCACCGCTATCACTCTGTTCACCGAAGATCTTGAAGCGACCAAGGTGTTCTATCGAGAGGTCTTCGACCTTCCGGTGGACTTCGAGAACGCCAATTCCGCCGTCTTCCGCTTCGGCGACACCCTGATCAATCTCCTCAAGAGCGCTGAGGCGCCAGGGTTGATTGACCCTGCGTCAGTTGGAGCCCCCGACGCCGGTTCCCGGTTCCAACTCACTTTGACTGTCGGTGATGTGGACGCGACGTGCGAGAGGCTGGCAGCGCGCGGTGTGAAGCTGCTGAACGGCCCGATGGATCGGCCCTGGGGCATACGCACCGCCTCATTCCGTGACCCCGGCGGACACATCTGGGAGATCGCCAAATGACGATACGGACGGAAACTGAGCGTTTTCCAATCTCACGCTGATGCGAAGTGAAGGACGAGGACGGCCTTCACGACATCGGGGATTCGGTTGGTGCTGCAGCGGAGCTTCCGCAGGAGGCGCCGGCCCTTCAGGGTGGCCATGGCCTGCTCGCCGACGCAGCGGATCTTGGCATGGGTGGTGTTGTGGCGGCGCTTCCATTTCTTGAGGCGACGGCCCCGAAACGGTACCCGTACGAGTCCGCCGGCTCCTTGATACGCCTTGTCCGCCCAGCATTTGAGTCCCGCCTTGGCGAGGGCTTCGATGATGCCGTGCTGTCGGGCTGCGGTCAGATCGTGAGTCGAGCCGGGCAGCGCCGACGAGGCCCGGAGCAGCCGTCCGAACGGGTCGGTGAGGGCCTGGAGGTTCAGCGGTGTCGTTGATGCTTCCCGGAGTAGTACGGGGTGTCGGCGGCGATGCGGTCGATAGGCAGCAGTGTGCCGTCGAGGATGACGAACGCCTCCTCCCGTATTGTTCGCCTCGGCGAGGGACGGGGCGAGCAGGGACAGCACGGCGACGGCCTCGCGCATGAGCGGTACACGGTCGCGATCCCGATCCCGATGCCGAACCCGGCGGCGAGTTGGGCGGAGGTGTCACCGCACCTCAGGTGCGCCAGAGCGAGCAGGGCCTGGCGGCCCGCGGTCAGCCGTCTCCATCGTGTGTCGATCTGCCGTCTGCGAGCGGCGAGTTGACCGGTCGGGTACCGCAAGGTGCGGGTGGACAGATCGATCGCCGACGGATAGACAAGCAAGCGAAGCTCCTGGCGGGGAACGTGGATCTTGGTCGTGACACCGTCTACCAGGAGCTTTTTCATGCTGCAGGGCGGGCCAACTGGCGGACCTCACCGCGAGGTTGGAAGAGGCTCAATGACCCGCAACGGGTGCTAGACGTGCTCGTTGGGGCTCATCGCGTGGTAGGTGTCGTCGCTCTCTGGCGCGCGCCGATTCCGCACAGAGGTCCAGACGGTGCGGCCGATCAGGGCCAGCACGATTGCGGCGGATGCGTACTGGACGGTGGTCCAGGTGGCGATGACAACGGGGCCTTGCCCGTCTGCCTCGGCGCGGAGACGCATGTTGGTCTCAAAGAAGGCGATCAAGGGGACGGAGATTCGGCACAGGAGGCCGAAAAAGTCATGCCGTCGGGCAAGGTAGCCTGCGAGACCCATCGGTGCGCCAAGAATAAGGGCGAACAGTACCCAGAGGAAAATCCCCGAGGAAAATCCTTCACCAACCGTACCGTGAGTTCCCGGTGGAACGGTCGGGTAGAGGTGCTTGAACGTGTAATACGCTACGACGGCGACCGTTAGTCCTGTGAAAGACAGTAGGGCGGACATTCTTTTAGCGAGGCTAAAATAGCCCACCAAAAATGCGTAGCAGGCCCAGGGCCACCCACCGGAAAAGATGAGGCTCAGGGCAATGCAGAGGCCGTTGCCTCCCTTGCCGGCGGCGGGGCCGATGAGGCCAAGCAGCAGCCCGGTCCCGAGAGATGCCGCGATTGGTATGACGTAGGTGCGCAGAAGGCTGGCGATTTCAGACCCTCATTCCGTGGGGGGTTCGATACCGAGGATCGCGACGCGCGGTCGCTCATGGGCCGTGTGGCTCCACGGCCTACGTGTGGCTCCACGGCCTATGAGCGACCACTCTTGATCCGGTCAACGGTCCCCGCTGGAACGGATCAGTGAACCGCTACTACTTGGTAGCGTAGTACGTCTTGCAGGTGTACGCGGCGCCCGTGGTCCGGTGGGCGTTGGATGTCGAGCCCTTGGACACCCACCCGCTGGAAACCGTCACATTGGCGATGTTCACCGAAGACTTGTGGGTCTTCGTCTGGTGAGCGTAGTTCGAGTAGCAGTACTTATCGGTTGCGGCCGCGCCCGTGAGGTACCAGCCGTAGCACCACTTGCCGCCGCTGTCCGGGTTGGTGCACGCCTCGACCTGCGGGCGGATGACCGAGGGGTCCATCTCGAACTCCGCCACACCCCATTCCTTCGGGTCACCCAGCTCTGCGGGCGGCTGCGTGCCATCGCCACGCGTGTGGTACTCGATGGTGGCGTTATAGGGATTCCCCGTCGCCTCGGGCGCCTCCGCGGCCGAAGACATTGTGGAGCCGCTCACCGCAAGGGCGAGACCCGCGAAACCGAGGGCTATTGACTTGGCAAACTTCTTCACTATGGATCCCCCTCATGAAACTCCCCGTGTGGAAGTTCGAGCTTGATCATGAGTGAAGCTCCAGTGAAAGTCAATGTCACATTAAAGATGGCGTAAATCTTCCCTGCGTCCGCTACGTACGCTTTGGAGCGTAGCGAGGGTCGATAATTGTTGAGCTCGCAACTTTCGGCCTCTGTGGGCTTGATTGGTGTTGTTGGCTTGAAATGGCCCTCGCGTATTGCCGTCGGCGTTCGCGTGCTTAACCCGTGCATTTGAGGTCACAGCGCTACTGGATCTCGATTTCGTGGCCTTCAGCTGAGTACCTTGGCGTACCAGCGATCCGCCCTGCCATGCCCTTCGTATGGCGCGATCTCCTCGTAGACGTGCCTGATGAACAAACCGGGGCGGGGGATCCGACACAGCTGCGGTGACCCACGCCGGATCAATGCTCGGGCCACCGTCTGAAGAGCCTCTTTGTCAGTGCTGCCGGATACGGTCAGCACCACGACTACGTCCTCCCGTACGGCCTCACCCCGGTGGCTTCTGGAGGCCACCTGTCATGCCGCACCCGCCGACGGACCAGCCTGGCACGCACAGCTCGAACTCCTGCGTTCCGTCGGCTTCTTTGACCCGGGCCGCGATGTGTGGCTGGTGCGCATTGGCGCCCTCAATGTCGGTGCACTGACTGCGCTGAACACCCTGTACGGAGCCGCGTCCCGCTACCGCACCCAGATTAGCTTCACCTCCGTCGCAGCCCCTCCCGGCTGGAAGGGCCCGGACCTTCGAGGGCGACGGCGAACTGGCCCAGCTCGTGGCAGCTGCCGCCGACCGCGGACGCCGCCTGGGCCAGTTGCCGGCCTCCTGATCCGGGACCCCGACCAACGCTGTGCGGGGCGGCCTGCCGAATGTGCAACGCCCCTCGCCGGACAAGCGAAGGGCGAAGTGACGGCGATCTACGAACAGCGCTTTGCCTGGGCTCTCGCTCAGCAGAGCGGCATCGCTGGCCGTGCTGCTCGTAGTGACTCGCGCAGCGCTCGCACTGCCGCGGCGATCTCATCATCAGCGCGGTGGCACCGAAGGCCGATGCCGCGGCACGGCCCTCCATTTTGAGCTGTGCCCGTCCCGCGGCCTCTGCCCCGCCAACTGGCCGCTAGAAGGATCAGTTCCTGCTCAGGGTGCGGGTGATACCGGCAAGTACCGCAGTCGTCAGGATCCAGCCGGCGGCGATGAGGGCGTAAGACAGCCAAGCAGTCGCTCCTCCCATCCAGTACCAGGAAGTGCGTTGGCCGAGACCACCGATGGGGATCAACAGGTCGAGGGTGTAGACGAACGGGTTGAAGGGTGGAACTTGGCCGGGTTGAGTCGGCCGGGGTGCGTGGGCGGCGAAGATCGTGGTCCCGAGCAGTACGAGAGCGGCGAGCCACACGCCTGCCAACCAGGGGCGGTAGCCGTAGCCGACGGTGGCGTCGATGAGGTGGCCCCACAGGCGGGAGGGCAGGCCGAGGGTCCCTCTGCGTTGGCGCTGCTTGGCCAACAGGACTCGTCGGGCGTCGTCGTCGTGGCCGATCACCCGGTACCAAGCGGCAAGTTGCTCGTAGGGCTGGGCGGCGTAGTTGGGTTGCCGTCGTATCCATGCCAGGCGGCGCTCCACCGACACCGCGTGGACATCACCGCTCTCATGGAAGGAACCGTAGGTGAACCCCTGCAGTCGCACAGTCTCCGGCCAGGAGCTTTCTTGGTCGTGGACGGTCACGGCCTGGGCATTCTGCAGGTCGACCTGTCCGGACGGCGGCTCGGCCGGGGTGAAGACGAAGATTCCTGCCTGCATTCGGGCGCAGTCCAGCGCCGTACCGCGGGCCCGTAAGGTGGCGCCGTCGAGGGTGAGCTGGTCGGTTATCTGCGTGCCCCGCAGGCTGACCGTTCCCTCGGCCGTGAAGCCCTGGGACAGCGCCATGCTGCTCACCACTGCTTGGTCGGCGAGGAGCGCCACGCCATCGGGGTGGTGTAGTTGCGCTTGTTCCATGTGTAGGCCGCCGGGCAGTTGAGCGCCCGGGAGACGTATACCGCCGTGCACGGTGGTTCCACGGCAGAACAGTCCGGCCTCCATGACGAGCCCGCCGGCGAAGACAGCCCAGTCGCCGGGGTGTGAGACGACCGCGTCTCTGAGCTTCAGCTCGCCGGACAGGCGCGCGTTCATCAACGAGAGTCTGCCGTTCAGGACCGTGCGGCGAAGGACGACCCTGCCTGCCACACGGGCCATGGTCAGGGTGAGTCCCGCAAGCCTGCTGTCCGTGATCTCGATCGTCCGGGTTTCGGCTCCGAACAGATTGAGGTCCTGCTCGAACCAGCACCCCTCGAACCACATCCCGTGCCCGATCTCGGCTTCGCTCAGGTCGAGCGCGCCACTGATTCGGGCACCCGCGAGCCGCAACGCAGGAACATTTCCAGGTTGTCCTGGATTTCCGCCGAGGAGCAGGGTGGCTACGACGGTAGCCCTGATCGTCCGCTCGACGCCCCAATCTTCGCCGTTGTCGGGGGCGTCCTGCGCACCACCCGTCCGGAAGTCCACCAGGTGCCCAGCGGGGTAGGCATCCCACACCTGGCGCTCTGACGACGTGAGTTCCTCGTACGTGTACATCCCAGAAGGCTAAGCTCGAGTAACCTCTGTGATTCATCTGCCTCGAACGTCCCATTCGTGGGAGAGGATCGACATCACTACCTCATCGAGCCATGCACCGTCACGCAGCTGTACCTGCCGTCGCGTGCCTTCCTCAACAAAGCCCACCTTCTCGTAGACCCGCCGTGCTCTGTGGTTGTGGGAGTACACGTCCAGCTGAATTCTGTGCAGGCCAATCTGCTCGAAGGCGTAGCCCACGATGAGACGTGTGGCTTCGGTGCCCAGCCCTCTGCCCCGCCCGCCAGGGCCGATCAGGGTCCGGAAGACGCAGCTGCGGTGAGCCGGATTCCAGTCATAGAGGACGACCTCGCCGACTACAGCTCCCGTCTCGCGGTCGGTAACTGCGAGATCAAGCCGGTCGGCTTGCTCACCACGTGATCCGTACCAGGCCCGCAGTCGCTCCACAGTGAGCTCAGCGGAGGGTTCAAAGGTGTAGCGGATGACCTCAGGGTCTTCGATGATCTCGGCGATGGCGGTCGCGTCGGCCTCGGTGAAGGGGCGCAACAGAGCCTTCTCGCCAGTGAGAACTGGCTTGTGGGAAAGGTCGGCGAACGTGCTGCTGCTCATCCAGGGATCTTCGGTGTAGTGCCGGCATCCACGCAACGGCCTTTGCACACCATCTGGTCCGCAGAATGATCCGTCAGGGACGACTGGGTGCATCTGCGCACGACCGATCCGATCGAATCCACTTTCAAAACCGTCGAGTTGAGGGGCTGGGTCACCCGCGGCGCCGGCAGCTCGGCTGCCGCCCTGGCGATGGTCTTCGAGCTCACCGGGTCCGCACAGGCCCGCCGGCGGGCGATCACCACACCCCGCCTCGCCGCCCTCGTCCGCAGCGGCGCCCGCTTCGAACGCGGCGTCCTGGTCGAGCGTGAACAGGTCGTCGTGGCATGAGCGAGTCAAGGGAACGCCCGCTGCTGGTCCTGGATGTCGACGGACGTCTCCTGCCGTTCGGCGACGGCCCGCAGTACGAGCCGACCGTGACGTTCGTCAACGCCTGCTACCTGCAAAGGCGTTGACCGGGCCATGCTGCTGCGGTGAACCGCTATCTGCTCGACGACCGTCGCCCGGAGGCCGGCGAACGGTTCGCGGCGCTCGCCGAGATGTTCGACCCGTGGACCTTTCGTCACCTCGACGACCTGGGGCTCGGTGAAGGATGGCGGTGCTGGGAGGTCGGTGCCGGCGGCGTCTCGGTGCCACGCGACTTGGCGGAGCGCGTGGGGCCCAGCGGCCGGGTGCTGGCCACGGACATCGACGTGTCGTGGGCCGAGCCCGCGGCCGGGCGCGCGCTCGAGGTACGCCGGCACGACGTGATCCGCGACCCACCGCCGGCGGAGACGTTCGACCTGGTCCACGCCCGGCTGGTTCTGATCCACCTGAAGGATCGCGCGGCCGCGATGCGTGTCATGATCGGTGCGCTCCGGCCGGGCGGACGGCTGGTGATCGAGGACGGGGACCCAGGCCTGCAGCCACTCGCCTGCCCGGACGAGCGCGGCCCCGAGGAAGCCCTGGCGAACCGGTTGCGCACCCGGATCCGAACGCTGATGGCCGAGCGCGGGGCGGACCTCGCATACGGTCGTACGCTGCCCCGGCTGCTGCGTGAGTCAGGCCCGACGGACGTTGGCGCCGAGGCCTACTTCCCTATGGCGTCACGCGCGTGCGCGGTCCTGGAGGCGGCTACCGTCCAGCACGTCCGCGACCGGCTCCTGGCCGCGGAACTGGCGACGGCCGAATAAATCGAGACGCATCTCGCGAACCTCGCGCACGGCGACCTGGACCTCATGCTCGCACCGCTGATCACCGCATGGGGCCGCAAGGCGGCCTGACACTCCATGCCACCGGCCGCTCGGGCCTCGTTCGATGAAGCGTCGGCGCAGTCCCTGCGACTCTCCCGGCTGCGCTTGCGCCGGATCGCCCCGCGGCGCGTGTCTGCGGGGCGCCTTGTGGGGTTTTAGTCGACCGCCTCCCCGTTGTGCATACCGCCCTTGCAGAGGTTGTCCGTCAGATCGGGCATCCCGCCGGCCTGCTTGCACTCAGAAGGCGTGACGGCGGTTGGGGCACCCTGTGCGGCGGCGCTGGCGCTGGCGACGCCCGTGAGGCCGAGTCCGGCGAGGGCTGCCGTGGCGACGACGGCGGGAAGGATTCGTCGAATGCGCATTTAGTTCCCCTTTCACGGATTGTCCCGGTTGGGGCACTAATCAGCTTAATCGCCATGCAGGTGGCACGTCATGTTGCGCCATTCAGGTGACAGCACTGTCGGATGCGGGGCCGGCGGCGCGACCCGTCGGACAGGCCCTGGCTCGAGTTTCAACCTCTGCCTGGTTCGCCAGCCGTGCGGAGCTGCTCCCTGCAACTACCAGGCTCCTCAGGCGTGGTCACGGCCGGATACATGCGGTGTCGGTGGCGGCTGCCAGGATGTCGCTCATGACGATCAAGAACGTAGCCCGGCATGACGTGAGTGAGCCGCGGATCGAACAGGCACTGGAGAACATCTGGCGGCGGGCCCGCGGCCGCTGGCACACGATGCAATACGACTGCTACTCCGATGAGGAGCTGCAGGGAATGCGCGACGAGCTCCTCGACCACATAGCCGCCCGCACGGTGACGGAACCCGAGCCCGGCACTGCCCCGTCACACATCGTCCTGCGCACCACGGCCGAGTGCGCTCTGGGACTCCTGAGCCTGGGCTGCTACCCCAACGGCGACCAAGAGATCTCCTTCACTCTCATTGACGAGAAGCTCAGCAGCGAGGACACCGACTTCGAGGCTGTGGTGGAGCAGGCGGCGACCGCGAGGACCTGGCTGGACGCGTTCGCTTTGTCTGTGATCAGCGGCATGATCTGGGAACAGCACCTGGTCATCGGACTGCTGCTGCGCGGCGACTATGCGCCTGACATCCGTAACGGTGTGCCGCACTCGAAGCGGGCATCGAAGTCGGACCCGGGCGAGCTGGCGGAGATGGACGCCTTGTGCGGCTACCTCACGCAGGCCGAAGGGCATCTGCCCCGTCACTGGCCGTCGGTGACGCTGTGCAAGCCGAATGCCGGCGTGCGCGCCGATGCACAGCGGCAGCTGGATACTCTCGATGCGCTGACGCCAGATCAGCGCCTCCTGCATGTGCTTTTGGAGGATGACCAGTTGGCCTTCGAACAGGCCCTGGAGCATCGTCTTGTCCAGCACCGGGAGAGCGCACCCTGCGATGCGGCGCCCCGCAGCCTCCTGCCGCACAAGACCATCGCCCTGGCCGCCCTGGCAGTCCAAGTACACAGCTGGGACTTGCGCGTCCAATCTGCTTACCTGCCGCAGGCCATGCTGAGCGCCCCCGAAAGCGCGCCGTCGACCAGTGACTGAACCTGCGCTCTCACCACTGTCTGGGGTGCTGCCTCAGCATGAGTCTTGACGCCCGACCGCCGGCTCCCCTCCCGGCCGTGTTCATGCGTGCTCACGGACATCCATCCATCACTATGCAAGGAAACATCCGATTTGCCTGGAGGCCTTGCATGCAACGTGACGGTTTTCCTGCCCCGGATTCCGGGCTCCTCCTCACTCACTTTCTGACAGTGGCCGACGTAGCCCGATCTCGCGCCTTCTACGCCGACGTTCTCGGCGGTGAGGTCGTGCTCGAGGAGAACCCCTGCACCATCAAGCTCGCCAATGGATGGATCATCATGAATCCGGGCGGCGGCCCCACCCCGGACAAGCCAGACGTCACCCTGCGCCCGCCCACCGACCCGAGCACGGTCAGCAGCTTCCTCAACCTCCGTGTCGCCGACATCGAGGCATGTCACCGAGAGTGGAGTGCGAAGGGCGCCGAGTTCCTCACGCCACCCATCGATCGCAAGGCCGAGCTGCGGTGCTACTTGCGCGATCCGGACGGCTATCTCATTGAAGTCGGGCAGGCCACCGGCATGCTGCAGGGCGTTTACGCCGACCCGCCCGCCGGTACAAGCTAGTGGCCCCTGACACAGCCGTGTCCGGGCATTGAGGAGAAGCCCGTCCCAGCAAGCCGAGGGACCGCGGTTGACCTAACCTGACCACGAGGCCCCGTCGTGCATCCCCCGTCGCGACGGGGCCTCGCTACACCTCGAACAGGGTTGCCCAACTCGTCACGCGACCAGCGCACGCCAACGCAACGATCCGCCGTCGCCTCGGTCACAGCGAGCACCCCAAACCACCCGTGAATCAGATCAGTTGCCCTCTTCAGTGTCGACGCCAGGACGTCCGCCCCCGACGTACCCAACGGCCCCGCGCACCCACGCAACCGCGCGCGGGGCCGTCCTTCGTTCACCGGGCCGGGCACTCCACAGCCCAGTGCCATACCTGTACAGGCTCACGCCCGGTGCTCCGGGCACTCCCGCCGCTGGTCGTCGCCGGCGACGCCGCCACAGGGCTGCTTGCGGCACACGCACTCGGCGAAGGTGCCGCCCAGTGATTGATGCCGTGCTTCACGTACCCGGAAGCCCGGGCGATGGCCTCAACATCACGAGGTGCAGACACGGCCAGCCTTCATGAGCGGGGATGCGATCCAGGTGGGCAACGGCGGTATGGGCACGTCCAGTTCGATGACATACCGTACGCCGTCAGCAACGGATCCGAGGCCGATGAGATAGCAGCCCCTGCGGCGGCCGGGTCCGCGTACGCCGATGCCCTGCCCCTGCGGGCTCCGCCGTCAGACGTACGTGCTCGCCGGGCGACCTCAGCGCGGATGCCCGCGTCGCCCCCGGCGTGGATCTCAGGTTCGGCTATGTACCGTCACGTCGAAAGGAGCTGTGGGAGCCACTACGGGTCTTAAGCGGCTGCCACGGTGATCCGATTTACCCCTCGCACGAGTGACATACGCGCCGTGTACGGCACGTCGCGTGCCACGAACTCGCTACGAAGATCACGTTCTGTTCGCGATCTTCAAGGAGTCTCGTGCGCACCTTCGCCCTCACCGCGACACTGCTCGCCGCCGTCACGGCGCTCGCCATCCCCACCGCTGCCGCGCAGGCGGCGCCCGGCCCGTTCGGCAGCCCCGGTGATGTCATCACCACCCCGATCCGGTTCGCCCTTAAGGCGCTGCCGGTCAAGGATGAGGACCGCACCGGCTACCAGCGCACCAGCTTCAAGCACTGGATCGATGCCGACAAGGACGGCTGCAACACCCGGGCGGAAGTCCTCAAGGCTGAGGCGTTCATGACCCCTGAGCAGGGCCCGAAGTGCAAGCTCACCGGCGGGCGCTGGTACTCGGAGTACGACGACCACTACATCGACGGAGCCAGTGGCCTCGATGTCGACCACCGGGTGCCGCTCGCCGAAGCGTGGGACTCGGGCGCCTCACAGTGGAGCGCGGCAGAGCGCCAGGCCTACGCCAACGACCTGGGTGACGATCGTTCCCTGATCGCCGTGTCGGCGAAGTCGAACCGGAGCAAGGCCGACCAGGACCCCTCGACGTGGATGCCGCCGGCTGAGGGCGACCGCTGCGCGTACGTGCGGGACTGGATTGTCGTGAAGGTGCGCTGGCAGCTCGCCATCGACCCTGCAGAGCAAGCGGCGCTTGCAGAGAACGCTGCCCGCTGCCCGAACGCGCCGGTGAAGGTGACACTCGCCAGGTAGCACCGCGCGCAACTGCGCCGTTCGGCTGAGCCCTCGCCATGAGTCGGGGGCTCATTGGCGTCCGCGATGAACCAGCCGCCTGAGCTCACCCCTGGCCGGCGCACCCCGCTTTGCGCTCTTCCGCGGCCGCCGTGGAGGGAAGGACACTGCAGACCACGAACCAATCGGTATGGGAGGTGGCGTGCGTGCCTCAAGACCAGCGCCTTGTGCAGACCGCGGTGATGGGCAGTGCGGAATCGGAGATACCCGTCCTGCTGCCGATGCAAGGTGGCCAGGCGATCCTGTTCCGCCAGGCCCACGCCGGGGACACGTTCTGGTGCGGGCAGTGGCTGGGCGGATGCAAGGGTCGTCTGACCATCAAGACCTACGCTGACCGCGTCGCCCATTTCGCCCATGTCCCTGGCCCCGGACGTCTCCCATGCAGCAGGGCGTCGGTGGGCGTCTCCGGCGCCGATCACCTCTACATCAAGCAGCAGATCCTCGCCTGGCTGGGCAGCCACGGCATCGGCGCCAGCGCGCACCTGCCCCAGGACACCGAACGGCTGGGCAGCGAGGTGCTGTTCGAGCCGGACGGTCACGGCTGCCTGCGGGTTCTGCTGGACCAGGACTCCGTGCTTGACGCACCCGGGGACGGCACTCAGCTGATACTCGGCCCGCACGTCGCGCACGATCCGCGGCGGCTCACCCTCGACGGCTATGTGCTGCGCATCCGCTGCGACACGGACAGCACCGGACGCCGCGTCATGATCGGCACTCAACTGCACGGCCACACCGAGTGGTTCAGCCTGGATGCCTGCCGCCTCACGCCGTGGGGTCTGTCCACGCCCGCGGTCGAGGAGGTCCGCCGCCTGCGCAGCAGCACTCGCCCGCTTGCTGTCTTCCCGCACCGCCTCGTGCCGGCCCAGAGCACAGCCGTCCGGCCGGTGGCCGCGCCGCAGGCGTCGGATGACCGCCAGGCCGCGTTCAGCGCCCTGCACCAGGCAGTCGAGGGCGAGCACACCAGCAGCGAACTGCGCCACTGCCTCACCCGCGCCGAGACAGTCACCCGCGGCGGCGCGAGCGCCGAGGAGAACGCCCTGCTGCGCCGCGCCTCGGACGTGCTCCTGCGCAGGGAACGCGGTGTTGGCGTCAGTGCCCCGCCGCCTCCCGCGTCGCGGCGCGGCCATGTCTCCCACACCGGCCGGCGCCGCAAGAGCCGCGCAGGGCAGGCGGCCGAGGCGGTCGCCGACCTCCTGGACACTCTCGACCGGCGGCGCAGCCACCTGCGTCCCGGCGAGCAACAGCGTCTGGTGAACCAACTGCAGGACAAGGCCCGTGTCGCCGGGCCCTGGCTGACCCAGACGCAGCGCAAACAGATCAGCGTCTGGAGAAAGCGCACCAATCCTGCGACTGCAGCACCCACCAAGCCGCCGACTGCGCCTGCCGCGCAAGCCTCCCAGCCTCCCGCACACGCCGCCTCACAGCCCTCCGCACGCCCTTCGGTCACAGGGCAGCGAAAGAGCGGCGGCCCGCGCCCCGCGTCTGCCCCGGTGGCCATCCCCAGCGATATCGACGCCGTGGCGGACGCGGCACGCGATGTCCTCGAACACACTGCCCGGCTCGGCGCGACCATCGACTGGAACCGTCTGTGCTCCCAGGTCAAGGGGCTGTCCGAGCTGACCAAGGAACAGCAGCGGCACGCTCTTGAGGTCGCGTCCGCCCGCTCACGCTCCACCCACTCGCTGACCGCCTTGGTCACTGACGACGGTGGGAAGCCGGACCCCTGCTACCAGCACGCCGGCGACGGCTCGGCCGCCCAGTCGGCCTGGCGCAAAGCCGTGGCGGACGTTCACGCCTCCTACCGTCCCGTCGTTCCCCCACCCGGTGCTCGCCCGGACGGGTTCAGGGCGTGACGCGTACCGAGTGCCAGGGCCCGCTACTTGGCCGGCGGTGACACCGGGACCAGGAGCGCCCGGGGACGAGTGGCCCCAGCAGATCTCGCCTCAGGAGAGAGGTTTGCTTAACGTGATCTTGGCCGGGACACGACCACCGAAAACATGCACGCCCAACAGCCCTGCGTGCTGCAGAAGGTGGCCTCATGACTGCCCTCTCAGTGGTGCCAGGGCAGCATGACCGGCTCAGTCGGAATACGCCCAGCAACGAGCTCTGTAGCAAGCTCGGCCAGGCCGAACGGATAGATGGTGTCGCTGCTGACAGCCAGCTCATGAAGCGTCCACCAACGGTGCCCCGCATGGTATTTGCGCTCGTGGGCGTCCTGACCGCTGATATCGACCCGGTGAGCCGCGATCCGAAGGTGAAAGAAGTCGTCCCGAAAGATCCCTTCAGCCCATCCGAGGTCTGCATACCCGGAGGTCTCCGCCACCTTGGGCCCGAGAGCCTCCCGAGACACGGACAGGCCTGTCTCCTCGCGCAGTTCCCGAACCGCTGCCTCAGCCAGGGTCTCCCCGTCCTCAACACCCCCACCGGGGGTGATCCACCCGTGGCCGGCATCGGGGTCCTCGGAGTCGCGAAAGAACTTCAGCAGCAAGATTCGATCCGTCTCGTCGATCAGCAGTACACGAGCGGAACGACGGCGATAGCTCTCTTGATCGGGCACTTGAGCAGGCTAGTCAGGCCGAGGCGAACGCGCCTGTGCGACGCCGGACCTCAAGCGCTGAGCTCCTTCGATGCTTTTGCAAGTGATCAAGTCCCCTGCCGTTGCCCCAACAGTCGGGCCTGTTCTCTCTTCAGCGCGGAGAATCCCTGGAGCGCGTAGGCGGCGAGCTCCTCGCTGGGGAACGACACCACCGAGAGGTGCCGGTCGTGGTGTCCCTGCGCCCACCGGGCAGTTGCGATCTCATAGCCAGACACGTGGGCGCACAGTTGGAGCAGAAGCGGCGGCATCGCTGGTTCGCTCAACAGGTCCGCGTGTTTGATGACCAGGTCGCGCATTGCCTGGATGTTCGGAAGAAAGACGGTAGTGACCCACAGCCGCCACTCGGTGAGCTCTTCAGGAGTGGGCGGGGGCTCATGAACGAATGGCGACTTTCCGCCGGGACGAGCGTGACGTTCCACGAACGCGCTGAACGTGCGGCTGTTCGCTTCCGTGAGGGCGAACAGCGGACCGTTGAAGTCGCTGAGCTGGCGATTCACGCGAGCAAGACGTTCCTGACGCTGCGATAAACGCAAGCTGTTGAGGTAGGTGACGACATAGCCGACGAACGCCAGCCCGATGGTGACGACCACTGCGATCATGAGGGGCGATGCTAGCGAGCGGTGCGCCCCCTGGTCAGACGGCCGTAGCAGATACGGATTGCAGCGATACCCGCGAAGGCAGGAAGTGGTCGACCTTGCCTTCGTGGCGGCGGTGGAGTCTGCGGACGCCGCCGAGCCAGCTCACTGTCCGTTCGCCGGTCAGCGGTGTCGGCCGAGCCTGGCCGAGGAGTCGACGCCATTGCGGGCTATCCGAGGCGTGACGCGGCGGCTTTGGAGCCACAGCACCTTGGTTCCTCGGGCCGGAGCAATTGCTGGGCTACGAGCTCGGAGCGGGTCAGCTCGAGCAACCGCCCCATCCAGTTTCGTCCCCGAGCGTCGGGGATGTCTCTCCAGAAGGGTGAGTCCGAGAGGCCGGTGTAGCTGATCCTGGCGTCCCCTGTGGAAACGAGAACCTGGGCGAGTTCAGGGTGCTGAGTGAACTTCGCGCGAAGGAGCTCTGCCATGACCGCGAGCCGAACGTTGGGCCAGTCACTCCGGTGCGTTGCCTGGCCACCCAGGTCGTGTGCCTCTCTGCCGGAGGCCGCATCCCGGATTCTGCTTCTGTCAGAACCGTCGGCTGCCGACAGCGCCCAGTACCCGTGCAGCACGGACGCATAGGATTCGCCGGCGAACACGATCTGTGCAGGGAAGTCGTTGCGGAGCATGAACAGACCCGGCTGCTCAGGCCACCCCCGTGGGTAGACGGTTTCGTGCAGGATGAGAGCCGGTCGGCCGGGCCCTGAAGGATCGTCGGCATGCTGGATGGCTCGCCGCTCCTGCTCGCTCTGGACTCCCTGATTTCCGTGGCTGAAGTAGTCCAGGACGTCCTGATGCATCTCCGCTGTCGCTACCGGGCCATCGCCGTCGACGGCCTCACCAATGTTCGTGAGCAGGATCCGCAAGGGACGGTCCTGAAGGTCCATATCTCCGAGGACATAGATCCGAAGATATGATGGAACCGCAAGATATGCCGCTCGGAGAAGTGCTCGGGTGGACTCGGCTGGCTCCTGCTGAAAGCGTCGGATCGCATCCCAGCAGCGTTGCCCGGCAGTTGGTCGCTCATTGAGTGCTTCGATGCGGTCAGTGACTTCCAGAAGAAATCCCTCTGGTGTCAGCGGTTCGCCGTGACGGGAGGCCCACTTCGATGGTTCGTCGGGAAGCGTTGGAGTCTCAGGGTTGGTCACTGCCAATCGGCCCGTTGCCAGCATCTTCTCGAGGCCGGCCAGGTCAGTACGTTCTCCGCAGGTGATCGCTCCGTCCGCGAAGACAATCAAGTCGTCGAGGTAGTACTCACTGTCTGCTCGATAACGCCGCCAGATGTGGCACCAGGCCCCATCGATCCTCTCTCTGTCCACCATCCGATATGTCGGTCCCCGCCACGTCATGGGCGCACGCTATCGCCTGCGAGACGATCACGGGAGTGGCGCGGGAGTCCCCAGGTCGCTGCTTCTTGCCCGGTCAGGGACTGAGGTGGAACGTTCGAGGACGGCCAGAGTGGTGCGAGGGTTCTTGGCGAATGCTCTGCCAGCGTCGGCCCCCTCTGGTATGTCCCAGCAACAACAGCCGCCAGAACTTCGAGCTGAACGCGCCCTGCGGAACTCGCGCCGTGCGGCGGCGCCGACCAACACCGCCGCACGCCGCTCAGAGCCAGCGCGAAATGCTGCCGCCGGCGCCATCGTCCAGGCCCGCTTCCTGCTCGGTCGAGAGACGGAGCAAGTGAGGCGACGAGCAGCACTGGCCGATCCGCCTGCTGCGGGCCTCGCCCGCGCTGCCAGGCTCCACCCACGATCTGATGGCCACCCGCACTCACGGCAGACCCAGTCTCACCCGCGTCGAGCGTCGCCCGCGCACCGTTCGGCCGCCGCGTGGATCGCGTGGACGTAGGCGGCGTCCAACGCCTGCACCTCACCGGAGAGTTTTTCGAAGGGAACGAGGCTCCGGTGGTCGCTGCCACGGCTCAGCATCCAGGCCGTCCACGCGTCGTGGACGTCTGAGGCGGTCGTCCGGGTGCCCTTGGCTCGCATCAGCACCGCGTACCCAAGGAACAACGACTCGTCGTCGCCCGGGGGTTCGGCGGTGGGAGGTAGGAGGCTCCGGATGAGCTTGGCCGCTTCGGTGAGGTATGTGGTCATCCGCTCAGTCTGCCCGCGAGAAGCAGAACATGCAGGGCCGCCAGGAGAAGGGGGATGAGACGTTCGGTCTCGCCCAGTTCGAGGTACCTGAACCGGCGTAGTCTCCGGCGCTGCTTCAGGCTCGTCCACTCGTCGGTGTAGATCTTGGCTGGCAGTTGCTCCTCCAGCTTGTTGATGACTTCGAACTTTGCCTGGTTGAGCAGCTGGTAGCTGCGGAGTTGCAGCCACCAGAAGGCGGAGAGGGTGCAGCCAGTCAGGGCGATGGTCAGCGCCGCGTACCAACTGACGCGGTGGGCGGTTGAGTCCACCAGGCCGACACCGGCCAGCAGCGTGGTCTGGATGCCCAAGAAGAAGCTGTTGGCGGCACCGCGTCGGGCCGAGACTCGGTCCGCCATTTCGACGGCCAGTGCGTAACCCGCCATGAAATCACCGTTCCTGACGGTGGGTGAGGTGGGCTGTGGGGTGGAGGCGGGGTCCGACTGCCCGGGGACGGTGGGGCCGGTCCGGCGCAGGGCTGCTCGGCGCCCCGGATCGTCAATGGTCATTTCTGACCCGGCATCGTCGATGAGGCGCCCGACAGGATGCTTCGTAAATGGTTCATGAGTGGAGTGAGGCGACTCTTGGCGACAAAACTGTCCATCCGGAAATTTCCGCTCACTGTAGAGGTGTCCAGGGAAACCAGTTGAGGTTCGCAATCACTGGTGAAATAGACCATGGACTTGAACCAGAACGCCCGATCGGCTGGAGAGGAAAGGTAGTCCGGCAGTTCAGGAAGGAGGGGCGTCTCCCAGGACTCGCCGTATCGGCTCTTGAGTTCGTACAGCACGCCTTCCGCCTCCGCGACACTCGAAGCCTTGAAGCGTCGGTATTCAATCGGGTCCGTCACCAGCAGGACGAGCCGTGTGGGGTGTCTGCGGCGGAGGACCTCGGCGTATTCCCAGAGCGTTCCCGGTCCGGGGCCGGTCCCCATGACGATCACACCCGCGTTCTCGATGAGCCGGCCGACGGTGCCTTTCCAGTCGTCGAGCGGTAGGTACATACGCGCCGCCCCCGCGCCGCCCGGCACCTGCTCACCGGGGCTGCCGACCGCCAGCAGCGGCCCGAATTCGGCGAACAGGGCGCTGATGCGTTCCTCGTGGCTGCGGTGGGACTGCATGATCCACGTGCCCGGGTTGTTGAAGAAGTTCAGGTTCTTGCCGAGGGGCGTTGCCTCGGAGGCACCGGCGTCCTGGTCGAACGGCCGGAGATAGAGGACGTACGACCCGCTGGAAATGTGCTCCGGGGACGTGACGATATTGGCCAGGTACCGGTTCGCCTTCATCGTCGGGACGGAGGCGAATACCAGGACCGCGGCACCGCCCGTTCCGACCAGCAGGAAAATCACGAGAAGGATGTACCAGGGAGGCCCGTGGTATCCGGGCAGGTCGGGAATCGTGGATACCGATTTCATTCCCAGGACGGCGAGGATCAGTACGGCCGTTCCCGCAAGGCGCATCGCCCAACTCGCTGTCCGCAGGGCCCAGCCATAGACCCGGCGGCGTCGAGGGAGAGGTGCGCCATTGCCTGCGCCCGTCCCGAGCAATCGCTGGGCTACGCGCCAGCCGGCCAGCGCTACCCAGATGTCCGAGCCGCCGACGCACAGGCTCATGAGGTCGAGGAGAAGGGTGTGCGGTGAGGACAGGTGCGACACCATCGCCACGAGGTCGCCCACCGCGAGACGCAGGCCCACGAGCACGACGGCGAGCCCGGCTGTTCCGGTCGCCAGGCTCGTGAGCTGAATGGAGCCCACGCGCAGCTTCTGCGCAGTCGACAGGCGCCTCGACGGTCCAGACGTCGCCAGCCCGAACTGCCGCCTGGCGGCATTCCCGGCGACCGCTCCGAGCCGGAAGGCGACGACACCGACGGCTGCGGCGGACACACTGAGCGCGAGAACGAGGAGGAATGCCAGGCGGTCCGCTCCCGGCCGGGCCAGGGTGACCGAGGCCGCGTACACGGAGAGGGCAACCAGACCGGCGCCGGCCATTCTGCAGAGCCAGTGGGCCAGGTGCAGCGTCCACCCGGTCCAGAGCGCGGCCCGCGTCACCGCTCGTCCCCGTCGGTCGGCCGTGCGACGCAACTCCCGTCCTGCCAGGAACACCGGTACGGAACATAGGGCGATTCCGAGATTGACCAGCCACGTGAACCCGCCGCGCGCGGTAAGCAGGAACATCTGCCCGCCCAGGACGAAAAGCCAGGCGCTGAGCCAGACCAGAGCACCACCAGCTGTTCGAAGCGATCTCCGTCGGGGGTGTGGGGCGGGCTCCTCGGAGGCGGGTGGGGCGAGTGCGGCGTCAGGGCCGGGCAGGGCGGCGGGAACGGCCGCCCATGCCCCCAGGCCGAATACGAGCAGGGCCAGGACGATGCATGCGTGATCGAGAAGAAAGACGGAAAGATACGTGCGCGGTACGGAGCCACTGCCGGACGCCGGCCAGACGCCTGCGGGACGGGAGAGCGGCGCCGCCACGACCGCGAGGGTGAGGAAGAGGGTCCCCAACTTGAAGCAGCCCGACGCCACCATGTCGCGCGTCCATAACCATGCCCGTTGCCGGTATCCGCGGGCTTTGCTGCTGGCTCTACTCACTGCGAGTAGCCCCCCTACCTCGACGAGTTCACGATAGAGGGCACTCGCGAACGCGGGCAATCGCTTCCCCGTTCATCGTCCGCATCGGTCCCGCGCCCTTGGCGGTGGCCGTCACTATCACCGAGTTACCGGCCGCCGAGCCGCCCCGTACCCAGATCATCGAACGGCCCCGGCAGCGTCACGCCGACGTCCACCGGCTCGTGGACGCCCGCTGGACCATCAGTGCCATCACTCGCCGTCTCCACTGGACCGCAAGACCGTGCGCCGCTTCCGGGACACCGGCCTCAACATCCTCCTGGCCTCTGCCCGAGCCCCCCACTGGCATCCTCAGCCCGTTCAAGGCATACGCCACCGCACGCTTCACCGACACCGGCGGCAGCGAGCGTCACCGCACCTCAGGTCCTCACCGAGATCCACGCGCAGGGCTATCTCGGCAGCGTCCAGGCCATCCGCAAACACTTCGCCGCCCTCCGCGACGGCACCGCCGAACCCGTCCGCGCCGACATACCCAGCCCCCGGAAGATCACCTTGTGGATCAGGTGCCGCCGGGAAGACCTCAGCACGAAAGACGACGAATGACTCGACCATGAGCTTCACGGAACTGCGGCCAGAACCGATTCCGAAGATCGCCATCAGCGTTGATGGAACGCCGTGACCGCCCCGGACAGCTGACTCGGAGAGGCCTTCGAGGACAGCAGTGAACTGTCGCGGCTTGCGGCGGCAGCCACCGACCGGGGCCGCCCACTGGGAGTGCGGGCCGACGCCGGCATCACGAAGGGATATCGCTGACGACCGTCACCACACCGCGTTCCGGAGGCCGCCGCCGCACGGAATCTCGAGTTCGTACCCACAGTGCCGAAGGCCGACCCATGCGCCATGGCCCTGGACTCATCTGTGAAACCGCCACGCGACGGAACCAATGCCTCCGATCAGCCGCGCCAGCCCCACCCTTCGCAGACGTAACCGTGAAATTGCGCCAACTTGGCAAACTCACAGGCAAGTTGTGACCGATATTTCCCAATGTGCCATACACGCCAAACGATCCGAGGGGTGCACACACTGCTTACCCAGAAGTAGTCTTCCGTCACTCAACAGAATCACCCCAGCTCCACCAACACCACCAGCCACACAGGAGACACCGATATCCCGCGACCAAGGTGTCCGGCACAGCACCACAACGGGGAGACGTCATGCACCGACCAGCACGACGCCAGGCATATTCCAGCGTTCGCATCCGGAATCAAAACCGGATCCCCATTCTGTTTTTGGGGACAGCCGCACTCATCGCCGTGGCGGGCTGCAGCACCGCCGATGAGGGCGCAAACGGGGGTGGAACGACTGCCCCTTCCAGCCCAGCGCCCTCCAAGACGGTCAGCCCTGAGGAAGCCAAGGCACGCAAGGCCGTGGTCGCCGCCTACCAAGGGATGAACGACGAGCAAGTCCAGGCGTACGCAGCGGGATCACTCAAGGGCAGCCGCATCACCCAGTTCGCCACCGGCAACGCCCTGCGGGACACCAAAGACACGATCTTCGTAGACATGCAGAACGACATCGTCTTCAAAGGCAAGCCCAAGCTGACGATCGACCCGAATGACGTCGAGGTCGACCTGAAGGCCGATCCGAAGCGCGCCACGCTCCGCGTCTGTTTCGACATGAATACCTGGGAGCCCGTCAACAAGAAGACGGGCAAGAGCGTCGCTCCACCTGACCAGGCTAAGCGGTACACCTTGAATGCGAAGCTCCTCTCCCGCGGCGGCCTCTGGCTGGTATCGGATGACGTCGCGGACAAGGAGCGCAAGTGCTGATGCGCCAGTTATGGACGGTCGCAGCCATCGGCGCCACGGTCTTTAGCTGGCTGGTGCAGAGTCCCGCGCTCGCCGACGGGGGCAAGGTCGTCTGCAACAGCAGGGGCCAGTGCCGGGTGGTCGCCTCGGATACGCAGGAGAGCGCGGGGCAGCCCGGCAGACACGGCAAGTCGGCTACATCCGGCGGCGGTTCATCGAAAGAGCCCAAGTGCCGCGACGGCTTGCAGAGCAACGTCGAGGTTCCCTGCTCACTCGACGGGCTCGGATCGTGGAGCGACGCGCACAACTGCTACTTCAAGGCCGCCGTTCCTCAGCCGCAGAAAGGTGACCCGGCCCGCGAGGGGCATGCCGTCGATGATGGTGCCGTCTACAACGCCTACTGCCCCAACAACCCCAACATGCAAAGCATGTGGTTCGCGCAGCCACCCACCGGCGAAGCTGCGGCCGTGGACCCGAAGGTGCTGGCGCTGCAGGCGGTGAAGGAGATGACGCTGCTCGGCCCGGACATCGGGATTGCACCCAAGCCTGGGGGCAAGGGTGTTGTCGGCATGCCGGTGTGGATGTGGGCCAACGACTCCCCCAATGCCTGGGGCCCCGTCGTCGCCTCCGCCTCTGCAGGGCAGGTCACCGTGACGGCGACGGCGAAGGTCAGCAAGGTCGCGTGGTCCATGGGGGACGGGTCCAAGGTTGTCTGCAACGGGCGCGGCACGGCCTACAAGGCGGCCTTCGGTAAGAGGGTGTCGCCGGACTGCGGTTACCGCTACGACCTCCCGTCCGCATCGGCGCCTTCCGGGAAGTACCACGTCACCGCGACCGCCACGTGGGCGATCGCCTGGGAGGGCGGCGGTCAGACCGGTCAGCTCACCGAGGTACGGGACAACGCCGTGGACATCACGGTCGCTGAGGTCCAGGTCCTCAACTAGCCCCTGTTCGTACGGATTTTGAGAGGCACCGCTGCGTCATGGAATCCTCTGTGCCGATTGCCCCACGCCCGGCGACCCCGGTTCGGCCCGACCTGCCCATCACGACCGCCCCGCCGGTGAAACGGGAGCGTCGGTGGTCGGTCGTCGCGCTATGCATCGTTCTTGCTGTGTTGTGCGCCCTGGGGGCGGCGGCTGCCGTCACCTCGGCCGGTGACCGGGCCAAGGTCCTTGCGGTGGCTCGTGATGTGCCGGCTGGGCAGGTGTTGACGGCGGCCGATCTGACGGTGGCGGAGGTGTCTTCCGACGCCGCGCTGGCCCCGGTTTCGGCGGCGGACCGGGCCGGTGTGATCGGGAAGCGTCCCGCGGTCGGGCTACGCAAGGGCAGCCTGCTGGAGGCCTCGCAGTTGGATACCGGCACCGGGCTCGGGGACGACAAGCAGCTGGCCGGTGTGCAGGTCAAGCGCGGTCAGGCCCCGGTAGGCACGCTGACCCCGGGTGATGAGGTCCTCGCGGTGACCACGCCCGCCCAGGGCGCGGAGGAGGCCAAGCCAAGCGATGCCCCGCCGTCGTCCGTCGATGCTGTTGTCGTCTCTGTGTCGCGCCCGGACGCCACCGGAACGGTCGTCGTGAATCTGGCGGTTGCATCCGCCGACGGGCCACTGCTCGCCACGCGCGCTGCACAGGGCCGGATCGCGCTGGTCCGTGAACCGCGGAGGAACTGATGGCCGTCATTGCGCTCGCCTCCGCCGCGTCGTGCGGAGTCACCAGCTCCGCCCTCGCCCTCACCCTCTCTTCCCCACGTCCGAGTCTGCTCGCCGAGTGCGATCCCAAGGGCGGCACGCTGCGCGCAGGGTTTCTGCAGGGGCAGATCACTGCCGGGATCGGGCTTTACCACCTGGCTGCGGCCGAGCGGGTCAGTTCAGAGGCGATGGCCAGCGCGTTCGCATCCCATCTGTGGCCGCTGGATGAGCCCGGGCATCGCAAGTTACTGGCCGGGCTGACTGATCCCGCGCAAGCTGCAGCATTGGGGCGTACTTGGTCCGCGCTGTCCGATGTACTCCATGTTCTTGCACAGGAGGCCGGGCACGACGTGTATGTCGATGCCGGGCGGGTGTCGTTCACGTCCGGCCTGCTGCATCAGACGCTCACGCCGGTTGCGCTGATCCACCAGGCCGATCTGGTGGTCCTCGTGGTTCGCAATACCGAGCCGTCGTTGTCTTTGACCCGGCATGTCATCGACCCGCTGCGCGCCGAGCTCGACGAACACGGCGCCGGTTCAGCTGCGTTGGGACTGCTGGTGATCGAGCGGGAGACGTCCCGGGGCAGTCGCGGGTACACCACCCACCAGATCGCTGACGCCCTCAAGACCCCGGTCCTCGCAGCCCTGCCGTGGGATGCGCCGGTGGCCGACTACTTCACCGAGGGCGGCACTCCGCCCCGGGGGTACGGGCGATGCGACCTGCTGCGTTACGCCCGCACCGCGGCCGAGCATCTCGCTGTGGTGGCGCAGCGCCGGCGAGTCCAGCAGCAGTTCCCGGCGCCGGCCGTTCATGGGCAGCTCGCGGGACTTTTGCAGCGTCTGGGCCCGCAGCGGGGAGCAGCCCGTGGCTGACACTCACCAGCGCCCGGGGGGCAACGGCGCTCCGCCAGCGGCCATGGGGCGCGACGACATGGTGAACCTGCTGACCAATCGGATCGGGCAGCGTCGCCCGGCCGGGCGGCCGCCCCAGCTGCCGGCTGCACCAGTGGCCGCCGTCGCAGGCCCCGGTGTGGTGCCGCGGCTGGCGGAGCTGCCCGGTCAGCTTCGTGTGGGTTGGGACGTCATCGAAGCGTTGCAGGCCGATGTGTCGGCGCAGTTGAGCGAGCGCGATCCCGAGCGCACCTTGGCTGAGGAGGACCGGCGTGCGCTGGCCCGTTCGTTGGCCACCGAGGCGGTCGCTGACTGGTCGGCCAAGTATGCGCAGGGCAACACTCCGCTGAGCGGGGACGACGAGGCGCGCATCGCTACCGCCGTCTATGACTCGATGTATCGGGGTGGGCGGCTGCAGTCGTTGCTGGACGAGGAGGGCGTCGAGGACGTCATGGTGGATGGCGTCCGGGCGCATGTGGAGTATTTCGACAAGCCGCGGCGCACGATCGAGAAGGTCGCTGATTCCCACGATGAGCTGATCACTTGGGTCAATCGGATGGCGGGCCTGTCGGGGCACGGGGAGCGCGCCCTGACCCAGGCCACGCCGATGGTGGGCTTTCGGATGCCGGACGGTTCGCGTGTCACGTCTTCGCTGCTGACTGCGCGGCCTTCGGTCGTCATCCGCAAGCACCGCATCAAGGACGACGGCACCGGCGAGTTGGTCCAGTGGGGCGCGATGAACCCGCTGCTGGAGCGGTTCCTGATCACGTGTGTGCAGGCTCGGCTGAATATCTTGGTTGTCGGGGATATGGGCGCGGGCAAGACGACGATGCTGCGGGCGTTGGGCCGCGAGATCCCTGCCGCTGAGCGGCTGGTGACCCTCGAGTCTGACCGGGAGCTCTACCTGGACGAGCTCGGGTCCAAGCCGGGTCCGGTGACGTTCGCGTTCGAGGCGCGTCAGTCCAACGGTGAGCGGCACGACGGGCGGGCGGCCGGTGAGATCAGCATCGGTGACATGTTCGCCACGGCGCTGCGTTACAACGCGTCGCGGGTGATTGTCGGCGAGGTCCGCTCCACGGAGATCGTGCCGATGCTGCAGGCCATGTCTGCGGGTGGCTCCGGGTCGATGTGCACCATGCATGTGCGGCGTCCGCACGCCATCGTCAGCCGACTGGTCCAGCTGTGCACCGAAGCGGGGATGGCCACCGACGCCGCGCACCATCTCATCGCCTCGTCCGTGGACGTCGTCGTCTATCTCACCTATCTCGACGAGACCGGGTTGGGCGGGCGCCGGCACCGCTTCGTCTCACACGTCTACGAAGTCCACGACGTCGTCGGTGAGGCCGGCCGGCCGACAACCACCGAGGTTTTCGCCCCGTCGGGCAGGGAGGTGCGGGCGGTGTTTCAGAACATGCCGAGCTTCATTGACGACCTGGAGCGCACGGGGAAGTTCCTGCGCACGTGGCTGACGGACAACCCACACGGTGCCTGGGGTCCGCCCCTGCAGATGGTGAGGCCGCGATGACGACCAATCAACTCGCTCTAGCGGCTGCCTGCTGCTCTGTGTTGGCCGCACTTGCCGTGATGAGTGCGGTGCGTGAGGTGCGCGGCCGGGTCCCCGATCCGGTCAAGCCGCCGTCCCGGATGGCCGCGCGGGTCCAGCGTCTTCGCTCTGAACTCCCCGAGGCGTGGCGGCGGCGTTGGCGTCTGCTGGTCACGGTGGCGGGTGTCGTCGCGCTGATTGTGTGGGCGTACACGGGCTGGCCGGTGCAGGGGCTGCTTGCGGGGGCGGCGGTCATGGGATTGCCGTTCGTGCTGCACCCCGGTGGCCCGGCCCAGGCCCGTATCGAGCGTCTGGAGGCGCTCGGTCAGTGGCTCAATCACCTCGCGGGGGTGCACACCGCCGGTATCTCGCTGACCCAGACGATCCGCGCCTCTGTGAAGTCAGCGCCTGGGCCGATCGCCGCGAACGTGCAGGCCCTCGCGGAGCGCCTGCGTGCGGGCATGGACGCCCAGCTCGCGTTCGCGATGTTCGCCGACGAGCTGGCGGACGGGGTGAGTGACCATGTGGTGCTGCTCATGCAGTCCCATGCGGTGTACAAGGGGCCGGGGCTGTCTGCGGCGCTTGAGACCCTCGCAGTGACCATTCATCAGCAGGGCGCGGATGCCCGCGATGTTGAGGCCGACCGGGCTTCGGTGCGCAAGTCCTCGCGACAGGTGTCGATCGTGATCTGCGTCGTGGTGATGGGCTGCATGCTCAACCAGGCCTGGTCGAGCTGGTATGCCTCGCCGCTGGGGCAGATCGTGCTCGCCGTCCTGGGGGGCCTGTTCGCGTGGACGCTGGCGTGGCTGCGGCGCATCGCACGTACCCATCCCGACCCGCGTCTGCTCGAGCCGCTGCCTGCCCATCTGAGGGCCGCGAACGGAGTCGACTCGTGATCCCGATGACTGCGGTGGTCCCTGCGGCCGCCGCTGGGGTGCTGATCGGGCTCGCCGTGCGCGCCGCCTGGCCGGCCAAGCCCCATCTGGCCAGCGCCCTGGACCGGCTCGATGCACGTAACTACCCTTCAGCGGTGCCTGGCACGAGTGCTCCCGGGGCGGCGGGTTCGCTCGCCGGGAAGGTCGGGGCGCAGCTGCTGGGCGAGTTCGGGGTCCGCGTCCACCTGCCGTACAAGGACCTCAATCTGCTGCGGATCTCTGCGGCCGAGCACCTGGGGCGGCGCGTCTTGTTGTGCCTGTACGGGCTGTTGCTGCCGCAGCTGCTGCAGGCCCTGCTCGCCGTTGCCGGTGCCTCACTTCCTTTCGCGATCCCGGCCGTGGTCTCCCTCGTTCTGGGTGCGCTGTTCTGGCTGGCCCCGGGACGCGACGTGAGGCGCGATGCGGCCGCTGCGCGCCTCGTCGTGCGGCATGCGGCCGCCAGCTACCTGGAGCGTGTGGCGCTCGCCAGGATCGCGAACTCGGGTGCCGGACAGGCCCTGACGCAGACCGCCGAGGTCGGAGACGGCTGGATCTTCCAGCGGATGCGCCAGGCCTTCGACCATGCCGAACTCGCCGGCGTCACCCCGTGGGAGGCACTGCGCCAGCTCGGCGACGAGCTCGACATCCCCGAACTCACGCGCCCCGTCGACACCCTGGCACTGGCCGGGGACGGTGCCGCTGTCTACACCACCTTGCAGGCACAAGCACGCCAGCTGCGGATCGCTTTGCTGACCGACACCAAGGCGCAGGCGAACGAGGCATCCGCGGCGATGGTCCTGCCCGTCACGCTCGGCGTCATTCTCATGCTGACCTTCGTCATGATCCCGATCGTCAACACCATCCTCGCCAGTTGAGCCCCGAACAGGAGAAGCGGACACCTATGGACATCCAGACGCTGACGGCATGGATACGCGGCCGCTACGCAATGCTGCGCGCCGCACAGGACAAGGGGTCCACCAGCGCCGAACTCGCGGTGATCGCCGGAGCCCTCCTGGTGGGCGCCGGCCTGCTGGTGGTGGCCATCCGGGCCAAGCTCATGGAGAAGATCGGCATCATCAACGGCGGCTGACCCGCCAACAGGGTGTGGGGACAGACGAGATGACGTCGACGGGAAACGGTGAGAAAGTGCGCAGGGGGTGGCAGGGGCTGTGGGCCGCACTGATGAGGCGGCGCGAGGACCACGGTACGGGGAGTCTGGAGCTCGCCACCCTGGCGGTCGTGGTGCTGGCGCTGGCCTTCACCACCATTCAGGTCGGGTTCTACTACCACGCACGCAAGGTCGCCCAGTCCGCCGCCCGCCAGGGCGTGGACGCGGGACGGCAGTTCGGCGCCGGCCCAGGCGACGGCGCTGCGCAGGCCCAGCAGTACCTGGCCCGCTACGGCAACTCCGTTCGCGGCGCCCACATCTCGACCTCCGGCAGCAGCGCCCAGCAGATCCGCATCACCGTCACCGGGGACGTCGCCACCCTGGTCCCTGGTCTCGAGCTGCACGTCACGCAGCATGCGGACGGGCCCGTCGAGCGCTGGACCAACCCATGATCCGTCGCCAGGAGTTACTGCGCGGGCTGCTCGGCGGCGACCGGGGCAGCTATGCGCTGGAGACCGCCGTCCTGGCCCCGGTCCTCATCGTGATCCTCGGCCTGATGATTGCGTTCGGGCGGGTCACCGATGCCGAGGGCGCCGTCGACTCCGCCGCACACGCTGCCGCCCGCGCAGCCTCCCTGGAACGCGACGCTGCGAACGCTCAGAGCCAGGCGCAGGATGCGGTCACTCGCAGCCTGGACGGGGAGGGCATCACGTGCCGCACGTCCAACGTCACCCTCAACACGGGCGGATACGCCGCAGGTGTCGGGGAGGCATCTACTGTCACCGCGACGATCTCCTGCACGGCGAACCTGTCCGACATCGCCGTGCCGGGCCTGCCCGGGTCCAAGACGTTGACTGCCTCGTGGACCAGCCCCATCGACACCTATCGGGCCCGCCCATGAAGCTTCGCTTTCGGCTCAAGCCGCTGAGCAGCGCGCTGACCGAGCGGCGCTACCGTGATCGCGGTTCGATGTCGCTGTTCTTCGCCGTGACCACGGTGGCGCTCCTCATGGTGATGGGGCTTCTCGTGGATGGTGGCGGCGCCCTGAACGCCTCCAGCCGGGCCACCTCTTTGGCCCAGGAAGCCGCCCGCACTGCAGGCCAGCAGCTCGACCCCGCCCAGGCCATCGAGGGCACCGCCATCACTATCGACCCCGACGCTGCTCAGGCCGCAGCCCAGGACTACCTCGCTGCGGCGGGTGTCCAGGGTGACGTGACGATCGATGGCAACGGACGGACTCTGACCGTCACAGTTCACGACACCTACAACACGTACTTCGCGCAGCTGGTCGGCAAGGGAACCATCAACGTCACCGGCACGGCGACCGCGCATCTGCAGACCCAGGCTGGAGGCTGAGCCCGCACCATGGCCCACCGCACCCCCGCTCCCTTGCGCGGTTTCGGCGTCCTCGCCCGCGCGCTGCTCGGCCTGATCGCCCTGGTGGGTCTGACCGCCGGTGTTCCCTACCTCCTCATACGGGTGGGCCGGCTGCCCGCCAGTTTGCCGGGGAGCCTTGGTGCGCTGGCGCAGCCCGACGACGGCACGCTCTTCCTTGCCGTCCTGACCGGCATCGGATGGCTCGCGTGGGCGGCGTTCACCTTCTCCGTCCTTGTCGAGGTCGTTGCCCTCGCACAGCGGCGTTCGGCTCCCCGCATCCGCGGCCTGGGCGGCCTGCAGTCCCTCGCCTCGCTCCTGGTCGGCGGGATCGTCTTGCTGGTCCCTACGGCCGCCTCGGCTGCCACCAGCGGACCTGCTGTCGCCGCCACCGCCGTACACACCGCTGGGGAGAACAGTGGAGGCGCCACGCCGAGCGCACAAACGCACGCACCGCCTGCTCAAACCACTGGTCGGCAGCACACGGTGGCCACCTCCACCGAGCTGCCATGGGATCTGGCCGAGGAGTATCTCGGCGACGGCAAGCGCTGGAAGGACATCGCCGCCCTCAACGACATCCCCCAGCTGACGGCCGGCGACCAGTACCTGCCCAAGGGCGTCACCATCGTCCTGCCCCCAGACGCACACGCACGGTCGCAGGCCACGCGTGCCAGCTCCGAGAAACTCCAGAGCCCGGCGGCCCCACCGCAGCAGCCGACCGGTGCCCAGCACCACGATGAAGAGGAAGTGGAAGCGGAGGGGGATCTGCAGGCGCAGAGCGCAGGCGCCGAGCGCACCGCCCAGGTTCGCGTCGTGGCCCGTGGCGATTCCCTGTCCGGGATCGCACAGCAGGAGACCGGCAATGGCGCCAACTGGCCAGAGCTGTACGAGGCCAGCCGCGGCGCGCAGCCGCACGGGCTGCCCCGCATCACCGATCCGGACCTGATCCGCCCCGGCCAGCGCATCACGATCCCCGCCCCCACCACGCCGCACGACGACCAGGATTCCGCCGCCGGCCAGCACAACGACGAGGGCCAGGCGTCCGACGCGCGCACGCAGCAGCCTCCTCGCACCGGAGGCGGGTCAGATCACGGCGAGCAGGACTCTGCCGACGAGTCGGATCGCGGCGGTGACTCCGGCGCGTCCGGCGTGACCAAGCCGCCGACATCCCGCCCCTCCCCACACCGCAGCGAGCCCCCGGCGTCTGCCTCGGCTCGGCCCGAGGAATCTGCCCGACCGTCAGCGCCTGTCACCGCCTCGCCGTCTGCTTCGACATCTGATCAGGAGCGCGCACCCGCTGCACCGCAGGGTGCCGACGACACCCAGACGTCTTCACTCGTCTCGACGCGGACGGCCATGGGGGCCTTCGCGTTGCTTGCCTCAGCCCTGACCGGCACGCTCGCCTTCAGGCGGCTGCGGCAGCGGCGCTCCCGCAAACCCGGACAGACACTGCCTGAGATCGTGCCGGCAGCAGCAGAGGCCGAGTTGGAACAGGCGGCCCACGATGGGGCCGACGGCGTCGAGCGTCTGCAGGCCGCGCTGGCTGCGCTCGCCCTCCACGGTCAGGGCACTCCCCCGCTGCTGCGCGCCGCACGCATCACCGCAGACGGCATCGAGGTCCTGCCCGACGACGTTTCCGCCGCCCCACAAGCTCCGTTCACCACCGCGCACGCCGGCTGGTGGCACCTGCCCGACGACGTCGACCTTCCGGTGCCCGATGACGAGGCTGAACTGCCCTATCCGGCACTGGTCACACTCGGCACCGACACCGCGAACAGCCTGGTGCTGGCGAACCTGCCCGCCTGGGAAGTCGTCCTCGTCGACGGCGACCCCATCGCCCGCGCCGAGACGATCGCCTGCATGGCCACGGAGCTCGCGCTGGGGCCCCATGCGGATCACGTCGAGGTCGTAGCATCCGGGCTGGGCTCCATGGGCGCCGAACTTCAAGCGTTCGGCGTCCAGTACCTGCCCGACGTTCCGCAGGCCGCCGGTGCGTTCGCCGCGCGGATCCTGGAAGCCCACCAGGACCCCGAAGACCGCGGGATCCCGTACGTCATGCTGTGCGGCGGTGACCTGGACGCAGACACCGCATGGCAGATCGCCGAAACTCTCGACCACTCCCGCGGCTTGACCCCGTGCGTACTCGTGCTGCCCGCCAGCGCCGCATCGTTGTTCCCCGACGCGGAAATCCTTAACGCTTCGGCCGACGCGCCGCAGGACGTCAGTGCCATCGGCATCGATGTCCTCCTGCAGCGCCTGGACGCGGCGTCCATCACTCAACTCGCCGCCGCCTACCGCCAGACCAGCCGACCCGCACAGGGACCCGAGGGCGTGTGGAAGCACGTCCCACCGGAGCCCATCGAGGTACCCGAATCAGCCCCTGCCGTCCATCCGGTCCCCGACCCGCGGCAAGACAACAATGACCGTTCCGGGCCGGTGCCCGCTGGCGACGCGGCAGGCCAGCACCAGGACGTCGCGACCCGTCGCGACAACACGGACGCCGCACAGGCGCAGCCGGTCGCGTTCCAGGCCCTGCTGGATTCTGCGGGCGACCCGGGCCAGGCATCGCTCAAAGCCGTTCCGCCCGCACCCACTTCGGTGAGCGGAGAGCCTGCCGAGCGGATCGGGCCGCGGTTCCTCATCCCGCCCGTTCACTCTCTCACTGCTGCCGAGCGCACCCCGCCGATCCTCAAGACCGACGCCGACAAGACCCTCGCCGGAGCCGGGCCGGACGACACTGCTCCCCGGCTGCGGGTCCTGGGCACACTGGAATTGCACAACGCCGGAGACTTGGAACCCCGCCTCATCGGGCTTGCTGCGCACCTGCTGCTCAAACCGCACAGCAGTGCCGAGAGGCTGTGTGAGGACCTGGGCGATGGAGAGCCCTGGTCACCGAAGACGCTCGGCTCACGGCTGCGGGACCTGCGTACCAGACTCGGCGCAGACGTCGACGGCGACCTGTATGTCCCGCAGCGCAAAGGCAAATCATCCCCCTACGCGCTCTCGGACAAGGTCCGCTGCGACTGGCACGATTTCGAGCGGCTCGCGAAACTGGGGGTCAGCCGTGGCGAGGACGGCCTGCACTACCTTGAACGAGCCCTGGCCATGGTCGACGGTGCCCCATTGGGCGAGCATGCAGCATCTTGGATGAGCGGACTGCGCACCGCCATGCAAGCCCGCATCGTCGACACCGCACACCACGTGGCCAGCTACCGCACGCAAGACGGTCGGCATCAAGACTTCCCCAGCGCCCGACAAGCCTGCACCACCGGCCTCAACGCCGACGGCCACTCCGAAACCCTCTACCGAGCCCTGATGCGCGCCGAGGCCGCAGCAGGCAACCGCACCGGCCTGCGCGCCGCCATCGCACAATGGCAGGACGCGAACCGGCACCTGACCCGAGACCAGATCGACAAGAAGACCCAGACGCTCGTCGACAAGCTGCTCGCCGCCTCCTAGCTGGGCTGGAACCGATCTCTTGGGGCCGTGGCCGAGTTCGTTCTGGCGGCGGCGAGTTCGCGGGCAGCGTAGGCCAGCAGTTCCTCCGCCGCCGCCCTATTCGACACGGGCGGACTGCCCTACCAGCGTGCCACCGTCTCCCGGACCACCGCGATAATGCGCCTGGCGAACCAGCTCGCCGTCCAGGCTGGCTGCCTCACCAGCGGCCGGTGACCACAATCGAGCCGTGCAGCGGATACAGGGACAGGCCGCTCCAGGCAGCCTGAGACGTCACCGACAGCAGGCGCGGACCACACCGTCCGGGACAGAAGGGCAGCACTCTCCGGGCACCAAGCTCGCTCGGGTGGCCCGGATTTGGGGCTGGCGAACAGCCGCCCAGGGGATCTCAGCTCTCCACCGGCCATTCAGAGCCCATCTTGAACCTCAGTCCGGGAGCAGTTCCTCGGCTCTCGGGGCCAGTTCGAGGGGGACCTGACGAACGGTTCCGGATTCGACGACGAGTACGTCGGGGATGTGGTCTTCGTAGAAACGCACATAGCCGATGGTGCCCACGGTCGTTGTCCGCGCAGCGATCCACTTGAGGAGATGCCGCAGGCTTGCGAAGTCGTCGGGGTGCACCTCCTGACGTGCCAGCAAGGAACAGCCTCGAGGCCCGCTCTGGAGCAGGCCTGCCAGCGCCCCACCGATGCGCTGCGCGGGGCCGGTGCCGGTCAGTAGTGGATATTCCTCATCACCGTCCGGTTTCTCGTCTTCTGGTGTCTCGCCCAGGTGCCACCGGAGCAGACCCAGCTCTGCGGAATCCGGGAGGTCCAAGGCCAGCTGGAGTTCGTAGAAGTCACCCACGACAGCAACGCTAGCGCTGCGGTTGGTCGACCCCGCTCGCAGGGGCTGGATCAACGGGTGTGCCGGTGCGTGGCCTTGGGGAGGGCGCGTCCGATCAGAGTCCTCAGCTGGGCACTGTCACCGCCATGAGATTGCCGTCCCCAAGGTGCAGCCACCCCTGGCCAGGAGTGATTGCGCAGCCGACAACCGAGTCTCCCGTCCTGATGCCGACCCAATCATCAGAGTGCCGCTCCTGAGGAGATAGAAGGAGGCAAGCCCCGAATGCCCCCGTGCCCTCGACTCCGACCGCTTGCAGGTCGCCATGCGCACGCAGCCACGCCAGCAGCAGACGGTAGCCGTCCGGGGTCGTGGGGAACGACGCGGTAGCCAGGTGCCGGCCCATACAGTCGATCACCGCGCCCTGGTGGACATCGGTGTGGGTGTCCACGCCGCTGATCACCGCGACCCGATCCGCCATGCTGGATGCCTGTCCTTCCGCGCGAGCACTATGGATCGCACGCGGCTGGCCGGACACCAGGACAGACTCTGATGGGGCCTGCGTCCAGGCTCCTGACTTGTTCAATCGAGTCCAGACGCTCGGTCTGCAGACGTAGCGTCCAGGGTGCCGGTCAGCACGGGCCCGCAGTGCTCCTTGCCGCCCCCGAGCCGGCTCACTGCTAGCGTTCCGCCGCTGACCAGCACCCGCGCGGTGTGGCTCGGCAGAGGCATGAAGGTGACGCCTGTGCAACGTGGTCTACCGGATCATGAAACGCGACCAACGGAACCACGTCGGATCCGCTTCACAAACAGAGGCGCTATGCCGTCACCGAAACCCGACCGGCCACGCGCACAACAGCACCGCCCGGCCAGCCGACGGTTCCTGGAGAAGACAACCCAAGCGTCGATCGTTCGTCGGGTCAGGCAGCCCGAGCGGTGCCGCCGCCGTTCTCACAGTCGTTCGTACAGTGGCGCGCTCCGCCTGGACGCCATGAACCACGCCCGCTCCACGGAATGTGGGTCGACGGCAGACGGGATGGGAGCTGGGGAGAGTGGTGGGTTGATGCAGTAGTGGCGCCTGCGCGTCGATCGGGCTACTGAAGTGCGACTTTGTCGAATAAGGCCGAAAGACACCCTGTTTGAATGACGTACCGGGCACTCACACTCAAATAATGGCGGTTCTCCACGGTGTCAGCCAGCCTGAGTGCCTGTTGTGTTCCTCGAACGGGCCCGACGTTCGTGAGCGGGGACGGATCATTCGCCTGTCAGCTGAACTCTGCGACAGGTGCTGGAATAAGGTCGCCAACGAGCTTGCCGTGAGCGAGGGCGCCACAGCTGCACCGGAGCCCGAGTTCGACCCGGATGACGTCGAATGGATCGAGCCTCGTACGTGCCGGCATTGCGATGCACTGGTGCGTTGCTACCCGACCAACTATGACCGTTGGGTCGAACTGGCCACGTTCGAGCTGCCGGCGAAGAAGGTCCCTCCCCTGCACCGTTGGCGTTTGATGCGTCCGAAGGCGGCGAATACCCCGATTACTGTGGCGACAGTGGCCATCAGGATCGGCGCCATCGATCCCACGCCCGGAGAGCCCGTCATTCCCGCTCATGAGTTCGTGTGTCTGAGGCACGAAGCATGACCGTTGAGACGTTCAGCGATGGATGGCCACGCTCAGCGCCAGTTGGCCGCTGTGGCTACCCTCCCTGCATGGAGCAGGCTCATCCCCTCGTTCGCGACATCTTCCCGGACCTCGTCGCCGAACTGGCCACTCTTCTGGAGAAGGAGGGGGAACACGTGCTGGCCATCAGCGTGCGGGATGTTCACCTGGTTGGTGAGTGTGGCTGCGGTGATGACTTCTGCCAGAGCATCCGGACAGCAGATCATCCGCAGGGACAGCCGTTCGGCCCGGGCCATCGGTGCGTAAAGAGCGCCGGAGGCTCATCCTCCGGCGCCCTTCAGACAGTTGGGATCCGCACGGGGTTGTACACCCTTGGATCACGATCGGGCATCAGGCGATCTTCGCCTCGCACGAGGCGGCCGCCACCAGTCGAAGATCATTTACGGGACAACCTTTAGGGCCTCACACGGACAGTAGTAGCGGTGAGTGTCTAACTGCGTGACAACCGCGATGCACACCCGCGAACAACCGTGGACGTCAGCGGACCATCAGCGCCGGTGACAGGCACAGCAACCCAAGGGCAGCGAGCATCCCCAGTTGCTTCGAGACGAAGCGGTCGCGTCGCTAAGGTGCAATGTGTGAGCGACGACGTTCCGGCCTGCCCTGAGTGCGGCCAGCCCATGCGGTCTGGTGGCCTCGTGCTCTCCGAGCGGAAGGACGATGGCCGGCAGACCTGTCGGTCGCTGTGGAAGTGCGCCGACCGACACATCTGGTGGCGCTGAGCCGACCGGCCGGACGGGCCATGGGAACTCTGCCCCGTGCCGCAACTGTTCCGCTGACATCCAACGCTGACATCAACGAGCCCGGACGGCGGCATACGGCAGCGCCCGGCAACGGCACCCGCGCACAGGTTGGACCGCAGCCACGCAGGGGCGGGATCGAACTTACAAGGCAGATGCCGGTCGGCCCGGTGCCTGGGGAACCTACGAGGGCCGCTCAAGCCGGGCCGCCATATCCGCGAAGGCCTCCACTGCTTCTCGCGCAACTTCCGATAGCTGGTTCAGTTGGACGGTGTCAGCCGCATCTTCAATCCTGATGGCGGCGGCCAGAGAGGCCCGTGCAGCGTTCAGTGCTGACTCGTCTGCGGGTAGGAGTTGGAGTCCCAAGAGCGCGCTTCGTGCCGCTGTGCGGGCCTGGTCGCATGCGTCCTTCGTGTCGATGTACCGCACCTCCGTGGGCTCGTGATCCCTCTTGATCCATCCCCGCCTGATCTGCCAACGCCGGAACTCAACAATGGCTCCCACGAACGTGTTGTAGGCGGCCAAGCGCTCCCGGCGTACACGTTCCGTCCGCGCGGCGAGCTCGAGTTTGGCTGCCTGGCGGTGTTGCAGCAGACCCGTGACGAGCGATCCCCCCAAGGTGCCTGCAACGGCTATGAGCGCGACAAGTAAGGACTGCATGTGTCGAGTTCAGCACAGCAGATTGCTACCCGCTGTCTGATTCACGGATCGCGACCGTGGCTGCCGGCATTCACAGCGATGTCGGTCAGGACCGACGGTTGCGTGCCACAACCGCGCCAGATCGTGCGGAGAGCCACGGGACTCGCAGCCACCATCAGGGTCAATCTGCGCCAATGAGAGGCGCTTTGGACAATCGCCACGCGGGATGTCTGCGCAGGTGTCGGCGACGCTTGAATAGTGAGCCGGTTCCGGCGGGCGAAAGTTGACCCCCACTGCGTCAGTTGATGTTGGTCATTCCCCGGTGTTGGCGGCGGGAACCCGTCCGAGGTCGCGGCCGCGCATGCGGTAGCTGTCGCCCTTCAGCGAGATGACCTCGGCATGGTGGACGAGGCGGTCGATCATTGCGGCGGCGACGGTGTCGTCGCCGAAGACCTCGCCCCATCGCCCGAAGGGTCTGCTGCTGGTCACGATCACCGAGGCGCGTTCGTAGCGGCCCGAGATGAACTGGAAGAACAGGTTCGCGGCCTCGGGCTCGAAGGGGATGTAACCGACCTCGTCGACCACGATCAGCGGGATCCGTCCCAGCCGGGTCAACTCATCACTCAGACGCCCGGCTTGATGGGACTCGGCGAGGCGGGTGACCCACTGGGCGGAGGTGCCGAAGGCGACCCGGTGGCCGGCCTGACAGGGCCCGGATGCCGAGCCCGGTGGCAAGGTGGGTCTTGCCGGTGCCGGGCGGCCCAAGGAAGATCACGTTCTCCTTTCCGACGACGAAGTCCAGCGTCCCCAGGTGGGCGATTACCTCGCGTTTCACGGACCGCTGGTGGTCGAAGTCGAAGTCCTCGAGCGACTTGCGGGAGGGGAAACGAGCCGCGCGGATGCGTCCCTCGGCGCCATGCGAGTCGCGGGCGGCGACCTCCCTCTGCAGGCAAGCGGCCAGATACTCCTCGTGGCTCCAGCCTTCGCCGCGTGCCCGCTCGGCGAGCCGGGCGGCAGCGTCCCGCAGGGCCGGCGCCTTCAACGCCTCCGTCAGATAGATCAGTTCGGAGCCGATATCACGGCTGGTCCTGTCCTGGTTCGTGCCGTTCTTCGTGCTCATCACGCTGCCCCTTCACCCGTGCTCAGCCCGCCGTCGATGACGCCCAAGATCCGGTCCGCAGCTGGGCTCGTCACCAGACGATCACCGACCCGGACCACGCGGCCGCTGCCGCAGTCGCGTCATTGCGGCTGCCCCGGGACCACTACGTTCGCCTGGACACCTGCGACTACTCGGTGCACCCGCTGGCCGTCGGCCGCCGCATCGAGTTCGCCGCCGACCTGGACCAGGTCCTGGTCACCTGCGACGGCGTCGAGGTCGCATGCCATGCCCCTTCCACCAGCCTGGCGGGGCGATCGGCGGTAGGGCCAGCATCCGGGAGCGGTCCGCTTCCAGCCGGTCCGCCGGGCGGGCCTGCAAAGTGCGGTGGATGCGCCGGTTGGCCTTGGTCAGCCAGTCGGCGAGCTGGATGTTGAAGTCCGCGGGCGAGGCGAACACCCGGCCAGGCAGGAACGAGGTCTCGAGATAGCCGTTGGCCCGCTCGACCAGGCCTTTGGACTCAGGATCCCGTGGCTTGCAGAGCAGGAACTTGATTCCCAGCAACCCGGTGAACGCAGCTAAATCATCGGTCAGTTGAGGACCGCCGGACCGCCAGGAGCCGACGGCTCCCTCGTTGTCCCAGACCAGCACCCTGGGGACGGCGCCCAGCTCGATCAGCAGCCGCCAGTGCCCGGCGGTCAGATCGGCCGCAGACCTGGAGGGCAGCATCCGGGCGGTGATCCACCGCGAGTAGCCGGCGACCATGACCAGCACCGGCGGCCGCCCGACCTGTCCGAAGCCGAGCGGGATGTCGGCCGGCGGAAACCACAGGTTGCACTGGCCAATCTCACCCGGTTCATAGACCGTCCGTGACGCCGGATCC
The DNA here is from genome assembly GCF_036345255.1 of Streptomyces sp. NBC_00569. Classification (NCBI taxonomy): domain Bacteria; kingdom Bacillati; phylum Actinomycetota; class Actinomycetes; order Kitasatosporales; family Streptomycetaceae; genus Streptomyces; species Streptomyces sp. NBC_00569. The sequence goes on from NZ_CP107783.1 coordinate 1,993,317, forward strand.
GCAGGCCGGTAAGCCGAGCAGCCTCGGCTGCGGCACGGACCAGTCTCACAGCCGCTGCTGGGCGACACCGTTCACCGAGAGGTCCGCGTCTCGCGTTGGCAGTGGCGTCTGCGGTTCTTCTTCTCCAGGAGCTTGCTGTGGCTCGTCCTGTGTGTCTCTGGCTCGGGCTCCATCTGTCAGGAAGGGCACCTCGCTGTGTGAAAGGAGCCGTACCAGTTCGCTGTCGAGACCGGCCTGGAGTGGAGTTCCGTCCTTGCCGAACGAGTCGATCTCTCCGCCGAACAGGGGTGCCTTGGTGGCCTCATGGGTCACCTTCACTCCGAGGATGCCGCTGTGGTCGTAGCGGAACTGTACGAGGACGGCGTTGCGTTCCGGGTCGCGTTCCGGCTTGGGGAGCCGGACTTCCAGCTGGGCTAGAGGGAAGGCGCGATCGCTGTCTGCTGGATAGCCTGCCTCTCCTTCGATGATCTCCACGTTGACTGAGACGGCATCCGGTCGTGAGGGGGTGAAGCGCCGCTCGCCCCGCGCGACGAGTGTGCGGTTGCGGCGGATGATGGGCTGGAAGCCCTTGCGGGGAGCGGCGTCGAAGGCGGTACCCAGGTCGTAGTTGGTGACGAGGCTGAAGCGGTTGCGCTGGTCGGGGTCGTCGAGTGCTGCCGAGTAGATGGCTGCGCCTCGTGCGACTGCCGTCATGGGGTGGCATAGCTCGGCAGGGATGATCCGGTCGGCTCCCAGGATGCGGCCGACTGCCTGCCGGGCTTCTGGGATCTGCGACGTGCCGCCGATCATGAGTACGGTGTCGATGCCGTCTGGTGCGATGCCGGTGTCGTCGAGGCACTGTTCCAGGGGTTCCATGGCGCGTTCGATCAGTGGTGAGACGGCGGCGAGGTATTCCTCCCGCAGGATGGTCAGCGTCGTGCCGAGGTTCGGCAGGTCGAAGGGGACTTCGGCCGCGTCGGTGCGCGAGAGAGCGATTTTGGTCAGCTCCGCGTCGCGGCGCCAGCGGTTGCGTTCCCCGGCGCTGAGCTGCTCGGGTACTTGTCCCAGCTTCTTCAGGACGATCCTGGCGAGGGCTTCGTCGAATTCCAGACCGCCGAGTGCTGCGATGCCTCGTGAGGAGAGTTCTTCGAAATACTTGCCGTCGTAGTCCAGGACCGTGACGTCGATGGTGCCACCGCCCCAGTCGAAGATGAGGAAGCGGCCGGGGATGTCGATGTCGTTGGCGTATGAGACTGCTGCGGCTGTGGGCTCGTTGAGGAGGGCTTTGACTTTGATTCCGGCCAGTCGTGCGGCCGCGCGTGTCCTGTACCGGGCGCCACCGGTTGCGTTGGCCGGGACGGTGACGACGGCTTCGGAGAGGTCGAGGAATCTGCGCTGTGCGGCTGTTTTCATCTGTGCAAAGAGCGAAGCGGCTGCAGCGGTGCTGCGGAATGGTTCACCGCCGAGCCAGACATGGTGCTCTTCGAGGAGTGTTCCTGCCGGGTCTGCCTGCTCCAGGCCGGCGGAGCGGGTGCCGAGCATGCGCTTGACTGCGTCTACGGGTTCGGCTGTCGCTGTCTTGGCTGCCCAGCCGAAGCAGAGGGTGCGCTGCAGGTCGCGGACAGCAAGCACTGAGGGGAAAAGCTGCTCGAACTCCGGTTGGCGCCATTGTGCGGGAACGGTTTCGCTGTCTACCGGCACGGTTTCAGTGTTCGTGCCGTCAGAGCGGGCGACGACCGAGTTGCTGGTGCCGAAATCGATGCCGAATGTCAACTGGTCTCCCCTGGTGCCTCATTGTGAGTGTCTGACGGCTTGTCCTGCGGTTGCTGTGTGAGGCGTCGTGGCATGGTGACGCCGCCGATAGAGCCGGGCGCCGGCCGGGCGGTGCGGCGAGGTGTCATGCGGTTGCCGGGGGATGCGGTCCGTGGCCGTGGCTGCCGTGTTGTTTCTGGTGGTTCCTGCTGGTGGCGGGTGGCTGCGGGCAGCTGCGCGCCGGCAGGGCTCGTGTCAGCGTCGGGGAGGCAACTTGTCTGGCTCAGCGAATCCGGCGGCTCAGGGGATGTCGCTTCGTGCGGCGCTTCGGGGCCGTGCGCGTCCCTGGGGGTCTTCTTGGCCGGCGCGGCTGTTTCCTCTGGGGTTTGGTCCTGGGCCTGCGGAACGCCCGTCGGGGTCAGGGGGGCTTGGGTACCGGCTGAGGCAGCGCTGGGAAGCGGTTCATCGAGGCGCTTGGCCGGGTCCTGGTGCGGGGCAGCTGTCTGTGCTTGTCCGGGTGCTGGTGCCGCGGTTTCTGCGGGAGTTGGTTCTTTCTCTCTGTGGCGGTCCTTGTGCTTGCGTGAGGCGGAGCCGTGGAGTTTGCCAGCGGGCGCAGCGGACTGTTCACCGGTTGGTGAGCGGATCCATCCGCGCTCGATCGTCCGCCCGGTCTCGGCATCAACGTAGGCAGGACTGACGAGTTCGTACACGTCGCTGTCCTGGGTGAGGTGATCGGGTGGGCTGCTCCCGCCTGCCAGGTTGAATGGCGACAAGTCCGAGAGGTCTGAGATCCGCTGGAGTCCCGCGAGGGCCAGCTCCCTGTCGATGCGCCTCTGCAGCGGTTTGAGTCCGCTGGCTTGTGCTGCGGCGCGGTCGATCACCGCTAGCTGGGCCAGGTGGCGGTCCCGGGACCCCATGCCTTCGACCACGCCTGATCGCACTGCATCCGCGATCTGCTGGCCGGCGGCTCGGACAGCGTTCGCGATCGCCTCAGGCCTGTCGTCTGCGGCGTCCAGGGTGTTGTGGAGGGAGTGCATGCCCGCGGTGATCGCGGGTTGCACTGCGGCCAGGACTGACGTCAGGAGAGCAGCGGCGTCGAAGGTACCTTGCTGGAAGCGGGGATGACCTTCCCCGATGGTGATGACGATCTGCGGCTGCGGTGTCTGGGGAGCGCCAGCGTCCGAGGCGGGTGTATCTGCTGTGTGCTCAAGTGGATGAGGGAGCGCTTGTTCCGGCGGTCTATGCGGGGCGCTGCGAGGCTTCCTGCCTTTCCGGTCCGGCCGGTCTGCATGGCCCTTGGAATCGGAAGTCCCGCTGCGATGGGGCTCTTTCTTCACTCGTTGCCGCTCTCTGAAACGGGGGTCGGGCAGGCCTCAGCTGTAGCTGGGAGTCCTGCATTCTGGCAGGCGGCGCGGATGATCGTCCGGGCTGCCTGATCGCGGGCGTAGTCCTGCTCTTGCTGTGTCGGTGGGGCGGAGCGGCGCGGCATCTGCGGTGTGCCTGCTCTGACCGGGGCTGCTTCGGCAAGAGGGGCGGCCCACTTTGAAGGCATCAGGGGCAGCACGAAAGGTTCGATGGGGGCGCGGCCGCGCTCGCGTGCCTGGATGGCGTCTTTTGCCTGGTTGACTGCGGCCTCGCCGTCCTCGTCGAGAGCTCTGCGAAGAGCGCGCCATTTGTCTTTCCACACCTGATTGGGGGCGCCGTCGGGTGCGTCCAGGACCAGGTAGGGGTTGAGGACGTGGTCATCCTCACGGTGGCGCTGCAGTTGGCGCAGTACCCCGCGGTTGTGCTCGAGATTGGCGCGCCCTGTTCCCGGCAGCTGGTCTTCGCGCGGGCCCTGTCCTGGCGCCGTCGGGCTGATCAGTTCGAGCGCTTTGTCATACGTTTCGTCCCCGGAGCCGTTGAGTACGAGCAGGTAGGCAAGAATGTTCTTGGCCTCCCAGCTGCCGGGAGTCCAGATCTCACGCAGGGCGTTTGCGTCGTTCTGGGCATGCTTGAGGAGCGAGTCGGCCCGCTTGTAGTCTTTGCTCAGCTGCATCCGGTGCGCGGCGCGGAGGGCTCGGTGCATGCGCCGCACGACGTACCAGCTGCCGAATGCCTTGTCGCGGCGAAGGTGTATCTGTGCCTGGGGGGCGAGTCTTTCCAGTGCGGGCCAGAGCCATTTCTGGGCGGACAGCTCAGTGGGGATCCGTCCGGTTGAGTGCACTTGGATCAGGTCTGCTGCCAGTTGGCGCTGTGCGTCTGTCAGGTGCTGTGCTTCGTCCAGCACTGCGATGTCGCCGCGGGCCAGCCGGAGGCGGAATTCGCGGCGGGTCAGTTCGTCGGTCCATCCCAGGTTTCGGAGGTCTTCGGTGCTCACCTCGGAGGGGGTGAGGCGGGCTTGCAGGTACAGGCGGCGATCGCCGTGGGGCGGGACGGCTCTGGCTGCGATGTGTCCGTCGTCGATCAGGTCATCGATGACGGACAGTGGCAGGTAGCGCAGGAGCTTTTGCTGGGCTTCGGCTGTGACGTGGCCGTACTGGGTGAGCCTCGTGTAGTCGGCGTAGCGCTGCCATGCTGCATCGGCTTCGTCGTTCTCGTTGTCTGGGGGGCTGCTGTACCTGGCGGGCTTGTAGGCGCGGTCGCTTCCAAGGAGGGTGCGGGCGCGTGCGGCGTGGCGTGGCGTGAGGAGTGCTTCCAGCCAGGTTCCTGCTTGGAGGAGGGTCTGGACCGCGGTGAGCGGAGGCAGTGGCAGTACGGCGGAGACGATGTACTGGGCCAGCTGGTGCGCGGTGGTATCCGGGGTTTGGGTTTCAAGGTGTGGCGCGGGATAGCCGGCGGCCTGTGCTGCAGCGGCTACCGCGCGGGCCGCCTGTTGTGCCGCCTGCCAGGCCGTCTCTGATGTGAATCCGTCGGGGAGTCGCCTGTCCTGAGGACGCGGCGCGGGTGCGGAACCGGGGTGCGGCTGCGTGCTGTCCGTCTGCTGCGGTGTCTGAGGGTTATCTTGCGCTGGAGGGTTCCTGGCTGTTGGTGAGGATCCGGTTGCTCGCGCTTCGATCAGGGCGAGGCGGCGTTGCCGTTCCTGCTCGATCAGGGCCTGCCGGGTCAGCGCTGCGGGCGGGCGGTCTCCGGCTGCGGGGTGTGAGAAGAGGGGGCCGCTGGTCACAGGTCCTCCTCGGCGAACTCCATCAGGGCGCTGGTGACTGCGGCTGGTGTGCGGTCCAGGCAGTATGCGTCGACGAAAGCCGTGCGTTCGGCCAGGCCGTTCGCGGCGATGTAGTCGCCGTACTCCTGCAGTCGCGGCGCCATTGAATTGGGCTGGGCCGATTCCAGTGGATGTTTCACCACCACGGCGAAGGGCTTTTCTACGAACTCGCTGTCTGCGAGGGCGATGCGGCCGGAGGGTGTGTCGTGTAGTTGAGCGGTGAGGTCTGTGCGGTCCTCGGCCCAGCGTTCCAGCAGGCTGCCGTGCGCGCTGGTGTCTGTGGCAAGCGGCCGGCAGCGCAGCACTGCGATCAGGTCTCTTGCGAGCCGCCAGTCGAGCAGCGGGTGAAGCCTCATGTTTGAGTAGTCGCGCAGACAGCGGTAACAGGATCCTCTGCAGTCCCTGGCGTGGTCTGGGCCGAGTTCTGAGAGATATGTGTCGACGGCGTCGAGGAACTCCTCGATGTACTTGGCTGATCCGAGGTGTGTGCTGAATCCTGCGCCGTTCTCGAGGCTGTCGGCGAGGTAGGCGAGTACGGGGGACGCCGCTGATGCGGAGCCGTGGATGCCGGCGAGGAGCTCCTCTGGCTGCACATCGAGGAGCGGTGCTGCCGCGCGGCGCAGAAGCGAGGCGAGTGAGTACCAGGCTGCGCGGCGGCCGTGGTAAGCGTCGCGGAATCCGTGCGGCTGCTCGTACTGGGAGATGTCGAATCGCAGGCCGCGGTCGGTATCGAGCGGTGCCCGTGCACCCAGGAACAGCATGTCGGTGTGCTCTGTGGCTCCCAGGGCTGTTTGGATGTCAGCCTGTGCTTTCGGGCTGTCCACGACGTGGTAGCCGCCCCACGAGCCGTGCACTTTCCTGAACCGGTACAGGCGGCCGTTGTTGCTGTTGACGGTGAACCGGTCACCGCTTCCTGCGTGGACGACGAGCCAGTCGTCGACGCCTCGTTCGACCCGGGGGGCTTCCTTGTCGAGATCTGCTGCCGTACGGGAGCTGGCACCGCCGTGGCCCCATTCACGCACGCCGTCGTAGTCGCGCGGTGTTCCGGCGCGGAAGCCGGCCGGCTCGCGCATCGGCAGTGCGGTGTAGTTGGGGCGGCCCGCTGCCCCGCATGCAGGGCAGGCTTTTTGTTCTTCGCCTTCCTCGTTGAGCAGCTGGATGTGCGCGCACAGGCGGCACAGCGCGACCCACCTCTCGGGACCGAAGGGTTCCTCTTCGGCCCGCGGCTGAGTGCCACCGGGCCGGAAGGAGGCAATTCCCATCGCCTGGTAGAGGCGTCCGTCACGCGGAGTCTCAGAGCCCGGCGCGAACTTGGTCAGTGCGACCGCCAGATTGCGGTCGATGGCGCCAGGCGGGGGCCAGGGGAAGTTCTTCGCAGGCCGTTCTGTGTAGAGATAGCGGACGCGTGTGGGAAAGCCGAACATGGGCAGGAGCCCGGATTCCGCAAGCCGCTGGCTGAGATCGGTGTGGCCAGTACTCAAGGCTGCCTGCTGGTCCACCTGGTCCAGGAGCTCCTGGATGCAGCGGAACGGGTCAATGGCGGCTACCGCCTGCGGCGTTCCCAGCTGGAGTGCGCGCGCCGCTGCTGCGATGTCTGATCGGTTGTCGTCCACCCAGCGGCGTACCCGCTCCCGGTGCACTGGCCAGTCGGCCGCATGCCCGAACTGGCCGTGGATGTTCTTCGTGAGGTCAGGGTCTCGCTTTTGCCGTGCAGCAGCCACTGCGTCGAAGGCCAGCCGGAGCACTTCGCCGAGCAGGACCCGTTTGAAGATGGACGGCATGCCCAGGGCCAGGTACGGCGGCGGGGTCGGGGCATTCGTGATCTCGTCCGGTCTGGCGAAGTAGTGCTCATCGTGGCTTCGCCCCCGGCAGATCGTCAGAGCCGTGGCCGTAGGGCTGCCGCGGCGCCCGGCCCTGCCCACACGCTGCTGGTAGTTGAAACGCGTGGGTGGCATGTTGGCGAGCAGCACCGTGTTGAGGGAGCCCACGTCAACGCCGGCCTCCATGGTGGTCGTCACCGAGAGGACTTCCAGGCCGTCAGCGGCGGGGACGTCGCTCTCACCGAGGAAAACGTTCTGGAACCGGGCCTGGCGTGACTGGGCGTCAATGCGGTCGGTCTGCCCTGTGAGTTCGGCGGCTCGCAGCGTGAAGTTTCCGGTGCGGCTCTGGGCTTTCCAGGCGTAGTAGTCGTCGTTGAGGGGCCCTGCGAAGTGGACGGGGCTGGCGGGGAGCGGGGCCTGGCACTTGGTGCAGAGTCCGGCGCCATGATGGAGATGGGGGCGCCGGCAGTTGCCGCAGATCCAGGCACGCCCTCCCCCTTGGCGCAGGGCAACCTTGCGCGGGTCGATGATGTACTGGGCGACTGCCTGCCCCCACCCGGCGAGCACGCGGTCTTTGACCGTGTCGACATCGGCGCCGTCGCGCTCGGCGACTCGCTTCCACAACCGCAGCAGCGGGGCTGGCGGTTTCTCGGAGCCTGCCCGCAGTTCCCTGAAACGCCGCAGCAGTCCCAGGATTCGCAGGCTGGCCCGGCACAGAGCGACGTCAGATTCTAGTGGCATGTCGAGGGGTGAACGGTCATCTGAAAGGCTGAGCCAGCCGAGTCCGAGCGACTCGAAGTCGCGGTCGGCGCCGGAGAAGAGACCGAAGATGAACTCGCGTCCCAGGCTGTCGTCGATGCGCTTGAGGAACTCCTCCTGCTCCTGTCCCAGTCCGGGCTTGAGGCTGCGGTCGCCCTCCCAGTCGAACAGCGCCGTCCAGGGGATGCCCTTGTGGTCCTGGAGCGAGGCAGCGGGGCCTGCGGGGTTGGCGCCGTATCCCAGCAGGCGTGCGCGCAAGTCGTAGCGCAGGTCCTCGAGCGAGGGCCGTGAGCCGAGAACTGACTCCAGCTCAGGCCGCCGCTCGGGCTCCGCGTCGATCTCGTCGCTGAGGATGTCGCGCAGCGCGGACAGTTCCCGGGGGCGGCGGGCGCGAAGCCTGTGCAGCGCGGCCTTGACCTGCTCGCGGTCGGCTGGCTGGCTGGCGTAGTGGGCCTTGACCAGCTGCAAGTCTGCGAACGGGTCGCCCTGGCTTTCGACGACCTCGGCAGCTATGAGCCTCAGGAGGTCTTGGTAGTGGCGCAGTGAAAGGCCGCTGGCGAGTTCTGCAGCGTCGTCGCGGCTGTCGGAAAAGGCAATGACCTTGCGTTCCCCGTCCGGCATATGGCCGAGAGCTTCGGTGGTGAGCACCTGATTGAGCTTGTCGAAGCCGGTGCGCATCCGGCGCACGGGGGCGCTCCTCAGCCGCGCCGGGTCCTCCAGGCCGATTGGCTTCAGCACTGCGGTCTTGGGGTCCCGTGCCCTCTTCATCTCCCAGTCGTCGCCGCATGCGGGGCAGCGCGTAGGCAGCGCCCTCAGACCTCGCAGGTCGAGGGCTGGTTTTCCGTCCTTCCCCTTCTCCGGGACGACGTGGAAGGACCAGCCGGTGTATGCCGCTTTGTCATTGGCGAGCCGGCCGGTGCCCGGCTGGTAGCGGCTGGGCCTGAAATGGAAGGTGGCCTTGGCCCCCTGATTGGACTCTGAGCCGGTCCATTCGGAACTGTCCAGGCCGGGTTGTTCTCTGCGCGGCCAGTAGACGATGTAGTTGCCGGCGTTTGCTGCGCCCGTCGCATCGTCGGGCAGCTGATCGAAGTCAGGGAAGTCGGTGTGCAGTGAACCGCGGAAGGTGTCCTTGCCCAGCAGATGCGGACTGGTGAAGCCGCCGAGCATGAGGTCGCCGCAGTTCTGGCAGTACAACAGCTCCAGAACCCGCGCTCCGCAGCTGCAGCGGGGTGTGGGCGCCCTGAACAGCTTTCCCACACGGCGCTGCGGATGCCTGTCAGCGGGGGCATCGGGGCACTGCGGGTCGGAGCAGGCCCAGATACCGTCGATGTTGCGGAAGAACATGTGGGCCCGCAGCTTGGGCTGCCCGGGGTCTGCTGCGGCGCCGAGAGCGCGCAGAAGACCGTGGAGGGCCTCGGCTTGCTCCGCCTGCGATGAAAGTCCCGGGAAGAGCTGGACGGCTGTGCGGGACAGAGACTGTGCCTGCGGTTTGCCTGCCGGAGCCAGCACTCGTGCCAGTGCGTCGCCGGCGCCAGTGGTCTGCAGGAGACGGCCCGCTTGCTGAGGCTCAAGGGCGCCCCCGGCGGCATGGGCCAGATTCTGGGCGTGCGCCGTCAGATCGGTGGGGCCGGGGCCGGGAAGTACAAGGGTTCCGGGCACGACGGTGTGCCGCCCTTGCGGCAGCGCGAAGAAGGATTCCACGAACTCGTCATCCCGGCCCGCTTCCAGAGAAGCCGAAGCGGCCAGGACACGGAACTTTTCCGGCGCATCGTCAAGGCCGAGCCGGTGCCGCAGTTTACGAAGGAGGTAGGCAACCTCAGTCCCTGCGGTCCCCCGGTACATGTGCAGCTCATCAAGGACCAGCGTGAACCGCGCTTGAGGGGTGGTGCGCAGCCATCGGCGGGTCGCCTCGAATACCGGTGCTTCCTGCGGCCGCAGGAGCATGATGTTAAGCATCGAGTAGTTGGTGACGAGGATGTCCGGTGCAGCGTGCTGCATGTCCCAGCGGGCGTGCATCTCAGCGCCGCCGACTCGCGGGATGAAGTCGTGCACCTGGTCTGCGGCTCGCTGCTCCCGCTCTTCCAGTTCTCGCATGTACGTCCGCATCCGGTCCAGGGCCGGCAGCGCATCAGCACGCCCGGACACCGGCGTCACACCCGTGTAGCGGCCGAAGTAGAAGCGGTGCCCTGACCGGTTCCGGTCCAGCCAGCCCCGGGCCTGGTCGCTGTCCAGCGCTCTGCGCAGGCGCACCAGCTGGTCATCGGCAAGGGCATTGGTCGGGTAGAGGATGAGTGCGCGCATGGCCGCAGGGTGCCCGTCTTCGCCGGTGCGGCTCGGCTCGAAACCACCACGCGTCCCCCACCACGGCACCTGGGCGCTGCCGCGGCCTGTCCAGCTAGCAGACTCCGCGACCAGGTCGGCGATGACCGGCAGCATGAAAGTCTCCGTTTTGCCTGAACCTGTGCCGGCCGTGACGACGAAGTCCTGGCCGTCGCGGCACGCCGCAACGAGCGCGTCGTGCTGGTGCCGGTAGAGCTGGCTCACACCATCAGGGAGGGCGAACCGGGCGAAGTCAGCTGCCTGGGCGTGTGCGTCTGCTGTACGGAAGGACTCCGCGATACTGACGCCGCTCGAGGCATACTGCGGGCGCAGTTCCAGCAGCGGTTCGCGCCAGGCCCCGCCGTCCACGTCCAGGAGCGCACGCCGCTCCTTCATGACCGAGGGATCGCTGACGGCGAATGGCGTGTCGTAGTACCGCATGAGCGTGTCACGCAACGCCTGGAAGGTGCCGGGGATATCCGTGGCTCCGGGCCTATGGGGCAGCTCGGCGGGCTCAGTCATCGCTCGCCTTCCCAGGCCCCGCCGCGGGCTTCTGGATCTCGAGTTTCTGGTGCAAAGACCTGGCCAGCCGCTCGCCGGCCGTCAGGGGGACGTTGTCGTAGCAGACAGTCCTTGCAAGCTTGTGGAAGCGCGGCTGCAGACCTGTGCACAGGACGGCAGCCCGGGCGTGCAGGGGCGGCAGGGGTGCTCCCCAGTCGACTGCGAGACGGCCTATCCGCTGGCGGCCGGACCCGCCTTCAGCCTTCCACCTCATCACGCTGGTCCCCACACGCTCATGTTCCAGGTAAACGCCGTATTCATGCTCTGTGCTCAGGAACTCTCTGCCCCGCCGGACCTGGACAAGTCGCACCCAGTCTGCGCTGCGCCATCGGTAGAGCCCGTCCTCGTCGTACGACTCAGCGGGTGCGTATTCCCCGCTCTGCGGGCGGTACCGCTCGACCGTGTGCGCGTTGCCTCCTCCTGGCGGTGCGGCCTGGGGGCCTGCAGACAGCTCTGGAAGAAGGGAGACAATTTGCGTCGCGGCGCACGGGACGTAGCGGCATCCGAGCCGCTCAGCCTCCCGGGGCAGACCCTCTGCAGAGTCGTACTGCAGGTAGAGAGTGTCCGGCACGGGAATGTCGCCTTCGGCCGCCTCATTCTCCGCCCAGACGAACGCGGCCCAATCGTCGCCCGCAGCCTCAACCAGGCCGTCAAATACAGCAGTTCGGCGCCCGGTGATAACCGCAAACCCGTCAGAGAACGGCACCCGCGTCAGGACCGCAGGGGCCGCGGACCACAGTCCCCGGCGCCAGTCCACATCCAGATGCCCGAGCGCAGACACATCGCGCAGCCACCGGCCGTCCGCCCCCTCCCGCACCGGGATCCCCCTGCTGCGCGCCGTACGGAGCACGCCGGCCCTCAGATCTGAGACTTTGCCGCCCCCAAGCTCACTTGCCCACCGCAGGAGCAGGTTTCCGATGCTCAGCACGCTGGTACCTCCCGGGCCAGTTCAACGAAAACGTCCCACAGCTCACCCGTACCGGCGCTGCCCGCATCCAGCACGGCCTCAGCCCACGCACGGTGCTCAGGGCCAGGAACAAACGAGGGATGTTCCGGATAGGCCGGTACAACGGCCCAAGCTCCTTGCCGGAGTTGGAGGATCCAGCCTCCGCTGCCGCGGACTTCGACCTCGAAGTGATAGCCGGCAGGCGGCTGGGAAAGTCTGGCCCACCACGCGGGAGAGTCCGGTTCGGCTATCTTCCAGGCGCGACCGTCTGAGGCAACGAACAGCGTCCGCTGAGCCCGGCGCCGACACAGGGCGACGCGGGATGCGCCCCTGGCTCCCCGAGCGCCAAGGTCGGCTCCGCGCAGCAGGGCGGTGCTGCCATCCGAGGACGCAAACGCCGCAGCTTCAGAACCGGTCGCAGCAAATCCGGACGGATGGTCCAACTCAACTAGGTCAGGCGCACTTTCGGCCGTAGTAAAGGCAAGAGCGTTCCCTTCGGCTTCCAGCAGATGCGCGCCCTGACGAAGCCCTCTCGGCCACAGCGGAATGGGCACTCCCCTCGCATGGAACGGCGGGTTCTGCGCCTGTCCGTCAAGCACTGCCTCGCCCGACGCGCCATCAGGCAGCACCACATCAGGCTCTCCCCCCGCCAGGTAAAGCCTCTTGCTTATCTTGGGGGCCAGGGGCAGCCCGCCGTCGAGGTACGCCTTGAACTGCGGTGCAGGCTGCACCGCAAGAACCGTTCCCTGGACGTCGCGGATAGCTTCCTTAAGCGACACCGCGTCATCGAAGACCACGCGGGGATACAGGACCCAGCCCTGAGGAATCCAGGACAGCTGACGAGGCTTGCGCTCACGATCGGGTGGCGCCGCCTTCTCCAGCACAGCCTCGACGTCACCAACAGCCCCCGGGCCCGCCAGGATCATGTGCTCCTCACCTGGCACGAACCGGTCCACACTGGTCCGGCAGTCCAGCGATTCGTTCTGCCTCAGCACCACCAGAGAAGAAGCAGGACGGCTGACCGCGACCCCTCCGCCGAGAAGCTGAACGCCAGCACGCAGAGACCCATCCGCGGGGAGCTCCAGCCCATCCACCGCGTAATAGTGCGTATCCCCCAGCTCTCGAAGCACAATGCCGCGGGGCAACTCGTACTGGCGCGCTCCAGCACGCGGGAACCTGGCGAGCCATCCCAGACGCCGGTTCTCCAGCCGCACCAGGAGTTCCCCTCTTGGCGTCCCCGGGCGGACGTACTGCGCAGAGCCGTCCCACACATTGGCGAGGCCGCCCAGAAGCCGCTCGACAAGCGGCCGGAACTCAGGGTGACTCAACGCGTTCTGGAAAGCTGCTGAGAACTTGCCAGCCTGGTCCCACAGGCGCACTCCCTCGGCCAGGGTAGCGCCGGGCTGCGGCCACGCCGCGGCGTTGCGCTCTCTCATCACGTCGAAGAACTTCGGCAGCAGTTGCCGGTCCGTTCCGCGCAGCACGGCCTGAGACAGGGCATACCCGATGCGCGCCTGGTTACGGGGAAGGTCACCAGGCGACGGAATCGTGCACAGACCACGGTAGGCACCCCACTGGTGCTGCCAGGAAGCAAGCCGCTGCCACATCTGCGAAACCGGCGCGTACTGCGCCGATGTGAGTACTCCCGCCCTGCCCGAGAGGAGCTCGGAGAAGTGGCCGTGGTAGTTGCTCGCCCTCCGGTTCCCGTCGTGGGCCATGCGCGTAGCCGCCACCACTGAGGAGGCGAGCAAAGGCAGCACAGCTGGCGCGTCCTCACTGTTCTGCTTCGAGGCCTCGTAGCCCTCGATGGCGCTATAGGGCCTGTGCTCGTCCGACAGGACAACCCGGCGCACGGCCTCGGTAAGCGACACAGAAATGCCGAAGCGCTTCTGCAGTCGCTCCGCCTCCCCCTCGTCCACGTACATGACGACTGGATGGCCGTCCCACTCGGGACTGAAGAAGGTGTCCTCCAAGGCTCGCTGCCAAGCCCCATACGGCACGAAATCCATGTCTGCCTCGGTTCCCCGTCCAAGCCCCAACCACTCAGAACACCACCGCGGACGGCGCTATGAGCACAGTGCAGCCTGTCTCCCCCTGTACCAACTTCACCTTATGGACCACTACTGACATCCCATGGTTGCGCCGATCAGCCCGGAATATCCAGCGGTCGTCGTGACACTCTTCGCCAGGCGCCGCAGCATGCCCCCAACCGCTCCCGCGCCCTCGTCGGCCGTTGCAGTGCGCTCCCTCACCCAGAGCGAAGGTGCCAGTCCTCTGAGCAGGAAGGATCATTGAGGGCTTCCCGTAAGAACTCCTAACGGAATGAGTGTTCGAGTCAGGAGTCGATCTCCCAGTGAAGGGCACCGGCTTGAGCGGGTGCTTTGAGAGCCTCCGTGAGGGCGGCAGGGTCGGCGCCGGGCGGCAGGTCCACGGAGAGGTAAGTGCCCTGCAGCCACTCGTGTGGCAGGGCGGCTTCGACGACCTTGCCGTGCAGGAGCTCATGCAGTTGGTCCCGGTCCTGGTGGTCCGCAACGAGCGCGACGCGAAGAGTCCGGTGGCCGGACTTCTGCACCACAGAGGCCACCAGGTGGTTGCTGTCGATGGTCACCACATCGAGGTAGCAGATTCCGTAGGTGAAGAAAGGCAGGCAGGTCACCTCGAACCTGTCCTGAGCAAGCTGGCGGGTCCACAACTGCTCGCGCCAGCCGTCCTGTCGGTCCGAGAGGTCAGCGTGAATCATGTAGTTGGCAGGGCCCCGGCCGATGGGGTCCTCGTGCGTGATGATGGTGATGGGGTGCCTCCCGGAGCCGGATCGCGACCTCAAGATCCTGCCGCAGCGCCATCTGCTGGAACGTGGCGGGTCACGTTCAGTCGTCTCCAGCAGATGAGCGCGCATCCGAGGGTGAGGAAGGCTTCGTGGATGTCGTCTCGGATCTCCCAGCGGATCCGCAGGCGGCGAAACCAGTGCAGGTGGGCGAACGTCCGCTCCACGACCCAGCGTTGGGTGCCGAGTCCGGAGCCGTGCTCGGTGCCTCGGCGGGCGATCAGCGGTTTCACACCGAGCGCGCGGACGAGGCGGCGGTACTTGTCGTGGTCGTAGCCTCGGTCGCCGAGCACCACGTCGGGTCGGCGCCGGGGCCGGCCGCGCTTGCCCCGCACGGGCGGTACTCCTTCAAGTAGCGGGATGAGCTGGGTCACGTCGTTGCGGTTGCCGCCGGTCAGGGCGGCGGCGAGCGGGATGCCGGTGGCGTCAGTGATCAGGTGATGCTTGCTGCCGGTTCTGCCCCGGTCAACGGGGCTTCGTCCGGTCTTAGCTCCCCCTTTAACGCTCGGATGTGGGAGCCGTCGACCGCTGCCCGGGAGAAGTCCAGGGCGTTCACGCTGCGGAGTTTCGCAAGGAGAACCTCGTGCAACCGGGACCACACACCGGCCTCGGTCCACTCAGCCAGGCGCCGCCAGCAGGTCATGCCCGACCCAAAGCCCAGTTCCTGCGGCAGGTGTTCCCAGGAGATCCCGGTGTGCAGCACGAACAGGATGCCCTGGAACACCAGCCGATCCGGATGCCTCTTGCGTCCCGGATGCCGCGTGCGGCGCTCGACCCTGGGCAGCAGCGGCTCGATCACCGCCCACAGCTCGTCGTCCACTTCCCACGGCTTCGGCCGAGCCACCCCGCACCCCCAGATCACCGGTCCCGGAGCGATCCAACCACGTCGAAGATCATTTCGTTAGGAGTTCTAAGTGCGGAGAACACTGGACGAAGGGCCGCAACATGGCGTGTGGTCTGGGACCATCCCCCCGCGAGAAGCACTTCAGGCTGCCCTGTTCGCGGAGCGCAGCGACGGGACTGTCCCCCGTGGGTGCGCAGAGCACGGACTCTCCGTCGATCCGGCCGAGGTGCCAGGCCCCATCCGGGCAGGTCGCCGTCGACGAGATACCGCACCCCATCGAGCAGCTGGCGATGGCAAAGCCCTCCGGCTGTCCGCCCCGGCCCTCCAGCCAAGCCGGAACCGGCAGCAGCGACCGGATCGCATCCCATTCCGCGTCTCTCATGTCAGGTCGGATACCGGCGAACCCGTTCGGGATGATCAGCCGCGCCTCCGAAACGGTGAGCGACACAACCACACGATGGAAGAGCCGAGTTGAACTCCACCGGCGTGAGCGCGCCCAGCTGCGGCAACTGGGCCTCCTGGAACGCGGTTGGCTTCGCAACCCCGAGCTGCCAAGAGGCCCTGCCTTCATGTCCAGCCCGCCTGAGCATCGCCCGACCCAGATCCCCCTGCGAGTCGCCAGTCACCACGATCGGCAAGACAACAGGTACTTGGGCGGGGCACTCTGGCAGGCCGAAATGAAGTGATCAGCGTTCAGACTGAGTTGTCAGTGGTGCCTGGTAGATGTTGGAGCATGACCCTTCCTGCCGCTCCTGTGCCGCACGTGGCGTTCTCCGACCTGGAGACAGCTGACCTTCAAGTCGATGCGCTCTATCCCGGCGGGACCAGCGGCAACACCAGCGACGACCCGATGTCCAAGCTGATAAAGGGCGTCGGGAACCAGGGAGGCTTCCGGTACGCAGGCTCACCGGCCAAGGGAACGGTGAAGCTAGCCGTGCTCTACACAAGCGGCGGTGAGGTGGACTGGCCTGACCATCTCGACGTAGAGACCGGCACGTTCACCTACTACGGCGACAACCGGAGGCCTGGGCAGGGCCTCCACGGCACACCGCGGGCAGGGAACGTCCTGCTGCGAGACGTTTTCGCGGCTTCCCACGGCACCGCCGCGGACAGGGCCAAAGTGCCTCCCTTCTTCCTCTTCGAGAAGGCCGGGGCCACAGGGCGCTCCGTGCTCTTCCGCGGCCTCCTGGCCCCGGGAGGCCCGACCTTGACGTCGGATGATGAGCTGGCTGCCATCTGGAGGGCCACCGCCGGCCAGCGCTTCCAGAACTACCGGTCTCACTTCACCGTGCTCGACCACGACCTGGTTCCCCGGCCCTGGATCCAGCATCTGCTTGCAGGCGGTGACCCCCTCGGTGGCGGCTGCCCGAACGTGTGGCGGACCTGGGTCGAGGGCCGCGTCTACCGCCCGTTGATGGCGCCGGTGACGACGGCCATCCGGTCCCGGGCAGAGCAGCTTCCCGATGATGCAGCGGGCATCGCCATGCTGGAGGAGATCCGGGAGTACTTCCGCGGCCGCGAGCACGACTTCGAAGCCTGCGCGGTGGCCATCTGGCGGCTGATCGCGCGGAACACCGGGCCGGTTGACTTGACGCGGCCGAGCAGGGACGGCGGCCGCGATGCCGTGGGCACTTACGGCCTGGGGCCGGCAGCAAGCCGCATCGCGATCGACTTCGCCCTGGAAGCAAAGTGCTACGCGGCGACCAACTCCGTCGGAGTCCGCGAGGTCTCCCGGCTGATCTCCCGGATCAGGCACCGGAACTTCGGCGTACTCGTGGCAACGTCCTACTTCCACAAGCAAGTCCAGGAAGAAGTCCACGAGGACGGCCACCCCATCGTCCTCGTCTCCGGCCGGGACATCATCGACGCTCTCCGCCAGGACGGCCGCACGACAGTCGGCACCGTCCGCCAGTGGCTCGAGCAGAGCTTCCCCAAGCCGTAACGAGCAGCGGCTGTCGCGAACACCGGTCACCGAGGCAGCCGCGAGCCCAATGCCGTCGTGTCCCCTGCGCAAGCCAGCGGCACGCCCAGCTTCAAAGAACCCGATCTTCCTAAGACGATGCTCGAGAGCTGGCATATGTCCATGATCTTACGATTACGCACCGTTGCGGCATGCTCACTGGCAACCCGAAACTTCTTGCCCGTGCTCGCTGAGGCCAGCAGGGGCTCATTGACGGGGGAGAAACATGACAGCCTGGAGACGCCTTCGGACCGACCTACAAGGTCGGCGCAACCTCGACGTGTACGCCACGATTGCCGTTGCCCTTGCCACCAGCATCCTTGCGGCCATCGATCTGGCTCCGACGGAGAAGATCATGGCCGCCGTCCTGGCGGTGCTCGCTGTCCTGGCTTTCAGCACACTGGCCACCCGCACCATGGTCGAGGACCTGGCCCGTTCCCGTGCCAGCGGCAGCGTCCGCTTCTTACCCGACTTCCCTGCTGACGTCGAAGAACGGCGCGAGAGGTCCACCGACATCTATCTGACTGGCGTCAGCCTGAGCCGAACGTTAGAAACCTCCTACCGGGCGTTTGAAAACACCCTGTCGTCCGGAGGCCGCATCAGGATCCTGCTGACCGATGCGGACGCGGACGACGCCGCGGTAACTACCCAGAACCGCCCGACACGACCGCGCCCCGACGAGATCAGGGACGAGATCCGCCAGTCCCTGCGCCTGCTCCAGCGCCTGTACACGGAGACCGGAGGACGACTGGAAGTACGCACGACACACACCGCGCTCAAGTTCGGCTTGAACTACATCGACGTGAACAAGGTGAACGCCCTGCTGTGCGTGCAGCTCTACTCCTTCGAAGTGGCTGGCGAGTCTCGCCCCATCTTTACACTTACCCGGGCAGACGATCCCTGGTTCGAGACCTTCCTAGAGCAGGCGGAACGACTGTGGGACGTTGCGCAGCCAATTCTTGTCCCCCGGCCGTAATCCATCCCATTTTCCGTCTGATTCAGCCACGCTCACAGCCGTTCAGACAGGACCATGCGTCAGGCTCGCCCCACGATCCAGCCGCCCACGAAGCTTCGCGCGTTGCGGCCCATTCGTGGAAACGAGTGGCTTCGCGAAGCACGAAACAGCTTGCCGACCTGCTGAAACGTGCAAGATGCACGGGGCCTCCAGAGCCGTGTGCCGTAGCTGAGCAGTGTTGACACTGGCCGGCTGTACGGTCCGCCCATGAGTGGATGACCTACGACAGGTTGACGCGAAGGCGTAGAGAAGGAGCAGCGCGAGCTGGCTGCCGGAACGGTGGATCCGGACTGTGCATGTATGGCGAACTTGGTCCCGGAGAGCCTGACTACCGCCGCCTGCAATGTCCGGGGCGCCTTCGAAGCGGAAATCTCAGCACGAGACCGCGAGGTTTGGGGCGATACCACATCTGCGGCCGACAGCCGTTCGTTCAACTCGGGCGGGCCGGGGCCACGTTGTGGCAACTGACGGTCAATCATCAAACTTGTAGCCAACCCCACTGTGCCCGTGGGGCGTCGGAGGTCACTACGAGGCAGTCCTTGGGGGTGCTGCGGAGCGGACGCCGCCGGACCGCCCCGGGATGCTGATCCGCTGGGGTGTCTCGAGGCCTCGCGACGCGGAAGCGAGTCGGCGTCCTTCCCCTCAGCGGCGTCCGACTGCCCGGGACCTTGAAGGTAGCAGCTGGTGAACTGGCGGAAGATCGCTTGCTGTCACTTTGGGCCGCTGGGATAATCGTCCAACTCTTAGACGTCCACCGGCGTTTCGTATGGCCGCTGGTGTCTCCAATGCGTGAGATCGGGAGCGTGAGGGCAGTGGCTAGCGGGGGCACGTGGTCGGATCTGGAGGCGTTCTGGCCTGCTGAGGAGATGGTGCGTAATAGGGGGCGGCTCAGCAACAAGATTGCTGAGATCTATGAAGCCGCGCATCCCAACCATGCCAAGGCCTCTACTGCCGACAAGAAGACGTGGCGCGAGAGTCTCTACGAGGTCGCGACAGCCCTCAAGGACGTTGGTCTCGGGCAGGTGTATGTCTTCGTTGAGTACAGAGTTCACCCCACCATGAATCCGATCGATGTGGTCCTTGCCGGACAGCACCCCGACGGCGGACTAAGCTTCGCCGCCGTTGAACTGAAGCAGTGGGGCACCATCGAGCGGCCCGATCCAGCCAAGGGGACGGCCAAGCTGTGCGCTGCGTGCAAGCAGTCCACCACTGGGGAGCTCTGCGAAGACTGCGCTATTGGCTGCGTCTACGCGCCGTTCTACCGGCGGCACACAAAGCACCCCGCTGTGCAGGTGAAAGACAACCTGGAGGCGCTAAAGCGCCATCACAGCATGTTCGACGATCGGTACGTGCACCTCGCCGGCGCAGCCTACTTGCACAACCTGAGGGATCCCGACTGCCAGTGGATCAGCATGGTGCGACCGGTGCCGGGAGTTTCGACCTTCACGGCGCGGCAACCAGCCGATCTCCGTAAGTTCCTCACCCAGCACTTCAGTCCCGTCAAGGATGCCGAGGCAGCGCAGGCGCTCCTGGGCCGTCGCCGTGCCAGCTCTCTGCTCACGGACGAGATCGGGGCGATCGTCAACGGGCACACACGCTTCAGCCTGACGGAGAAGCAGCTCGAAGCTGTGGACCAGGTCATGGAATCGGTCGGGAAACCGTCGCCTGGCGCGAAGAAGGTGTACGTCATCAGCGGACGGCCAGGCACCGGAAAGTCGCTCCTGGCCCTGACGGCACTCGGCGAGGCGCTCAACAAGGGTTACGAAGCGCGATTTGTGTCGGGTGGTGTCGCATCCCGCGAAAATCTCAAGCGCGGTGCCAAGGGAAAGAAGAAGCACTTCACGACCTTGAACCAGGTCGCGAACAGGGTGGCACCCAACGGGCTCGACCTGCTGGTGTGCGACGAAGCGCACCGGCTTACCGAGCGGCCGCAGTCGGGCTCGTTCACGATGCGGCCCGGTGAGTCATCGGTGTCGGTGATCGTGACACGGGCCAGAGTCCCTGTCTTCTTTGTGGACGGAGACCAGCGGCTCTTCGCCGAGGATGCCTGGTCCGAAACGGATCTCATCGAGGCCATTCAGGACCTCAAGGCAGAGGTCGTGCCCATCAGGCTTGACAGGTCTCTTCGAGCGGTCGGAAGTTCCACCTACGACACCTGGGTGCGGCATCTCATGGCGGGCCGGCCTGTGCCGTGGAACGCGGACGCCGACGAGAATCCGGAGCCCTTCGGGCTCTACTACACCGACAGGGCGGCCCGGATGGAGGAGTTCCTCCAGTCCAAGCTTGACGCGGGGCACAGCGCCCGGATGACTGCCGGCATGTGCTGGGAGTGGACCGACACGTCCGGCACTTTCCCAGACGTCGCCCCGGAACCGGGGTGGGCTCGCCCATGGAACGCAGAGGACACGCACAGCACCCCAGGTGTTCCCTCACGCCGATTCTGGGCCACAGACGACGGAGGCTTCGGTCAGATCGGCTGCGTGCATACGGCCCAAGGCCTGGAATACGAGTGGGGCGGTGTCATCATGGGCCCTGACCTCAGATGGGCCGGGGGCTCTTGGGCCTTGGACCGGGGCTGGGTGAAGAGCAAGGCCATCCGAATCGACTCCGACGAAATATTGACGGAGCGACTTCGTAACGCCTACGGCGTACTGATGACTCGGTCCATCCGCGGCACGGTGCTGTACTCCACGGACCCGGCTACCACGCAACTCTTCGCCGAACTTGGCATTCCGAAGCTGTAATCGCAAGAGGGACAGGTCCGCACCCGAGGAATCGCCGCACAGTAACAGCTGCGGGGGACGCTGTGCCGGGCCAACTCTGGGCGTCTGCGGAGCTGACAAGCGAAATACTGTGCCCAGCCTGTGAGGCCGGGACGAAGGAGGATGGCCCGTGTCGGAACCGGAGTCCGCTTCCGGCTGGCCTGAAGTCCGGCTTGCCAGCGTCCTCGGCAGTCGATTGATCAGCGGTGGGTCCAAGTTCACCGGTGCCAACGGCGAATGGCGTCCCGCACCAGCAGACGAACCGCTAGGGCTAATGGCGACGAGAGGGCACCGGAACGTAGCAGTGGGCAGGGCAGGCGTCAGCGGGCCTCCTCCAGAGGTCGTTCGTGCAGGAGACTTTCTCGTCTGCCGCAACGCCGGAACACCAGATCGCCTCGGGCAGGGAGTACTGGTCAAGGAAGAAACGCAACTGCTGAACTTCCCGAGCACGATGACACGAGTCCGCGTGCGCCCCACGCTCCTGCATCCCGCCTACCTGGAACAGCTGTGGCAGTCCTCCCATGTCCGAGAACAGGTCAAGGCCGCAGCACGCAGCGGCCGCACGCACTCGCTCACGATCAAGGCACTGCTGGGCATCAGGATTCCCCTGCCGCCACTTGCCCAGCAGGAACGCATCCTGGCGGCGCTTCGGACACGGCTCAAACGCCTGGACCGTGCCGAAGCAGCCCTTCGCCGGGCCTCTTTGGGAGTCACTGAGCTGCAGGACGCCGCCCATCATGTACTGACGGCGCGCTGCAATGCCGCTGCTCAAATGCTTCCCCACGGCTGGCGTTGGGGGCGCCTGGACGAGGTCATCGAGCGGATCGAGGCAGGTCACTCACCGCAGTGCCTCGAGAGGCCCGCCGAATCCGACGAGAGAGCAGTGATCAAGACCAGTGCCATCACCCGAGGGAGATTCCTCGAGGACGAGAACAAAGCAGTGCCCGCCGGAACGCTCCTCAAGGAACAGCACGAGATCAAGTCTGGCGACATCTTGCTGTGCCGCGCCAACAGCCTCGACCACGTCGGTGCGACCGTCCGCGTCACCGAATGCCGGCCTGGCCTGTATCTGAGCGACAAAAGCCTGCGATTAGTCCCGAAGCCCGGCATCGATCACCAATGGCTGGTGCCGCTGCTGACAACCCCCTACGTACGGGCAGAGATCGCGCGACGGAGCAACGGCACTCTGTCGTCGATGCGCAACATCACGCAAACCAGTCTGCAAGACGTTCCGATCCCCATTGCCCCACTGCACGACCAGGTGCGGCTGGGCCGACAAGCCACTCAAAGCCGGCACGCAGCGGACCACCTGCATCTGCGGGTGCACAAGGCCCTGGAGTCATCGGCCCTGCTGCGCAGGGCGCTGGCTGATGTGGCGTCCGCCGGACGGATCAAGAGTCCTGATAGCAGTAGCCTGCCGCAGGAGGAGATCGCCCCACACCTCCCGCCGCAGCCGTCTGCCGGCGACTCGACTGCCCGCCAGGTGCACACCCCAGGGACGGCCGCTCATCAGCACAGCCGGAACGTTGTCCCCGTACAACTGGAGCTTGAGCTATGACCCACGCCTCTGCCCCCGCGACAGACCGAGGATCGCACGGCTCGAAGTCACACATCACCAAGCGGCTCTTGGAGGGCTACAACCTGCTGTATGACGGCGGGCTGTCGGCCGTGGAAGCCGTCGAGCAGCTCACGTATCTGCTCGTGCTCAAACTTGAGGACGAGGAGCGCCAGACTGCAGTATCCGGCGAACAGCCCGAGGCGCCCACACCACACGGTTGGTCATCGCTGACAAAGAAGAGGTCAGGGCCGCTGGTCGCCCAGTACACCCAGATACTGGCCCAGCGTTCGTCCAGTACCTCCGGCACCGCCGTGGACGCTGTCTTCGCCGGCGCACAGAACCACATTTCCGATCCTGCACTGCTGCAGCGACTCATTCTCGACCTCTTCGATGTGGAGCGATGGAATGGGTATGGGGAGAGCCTGCTGGGCGAGGCATACGGCGAGCTCTTGCAAAGAACGATGAACGAGAGAAGATCTGGCGCCGGTCAGTTCTTCACTCCCCGCCCGCTCATCGAGGCCATCGTCGAAGTGCTCCAACCAGCGCTCACCGACACCATCAACGATCCAGCCTGCGGCATGGGCGGCTTCCTCCTCGGTGCACACGACTATCTCGCACGGCAGTTGGCCAGCTCCACCTCTGACGAAGAGTGCCAGTACGGCAGCCAACAGCGCCGGGGAGCCGAGCTGGTCCCTGGTGCAGCCCGGCTGGCAACCGCGAACCTGCTGTTACACGGAGCCGTCACCGCCGGGCAGCCGGCACCGATCTCCGTGAGGGACGCGCTCGCTCAACAGCCCGACAGAAAAGCCTCGCTGGTGCTCACTCATCCGCCGTTCGGTAAGCATGCAGAGCTCTTCGGGGAGGGCTCCCGCCACACGTATGAGCGGCCAGACTTCATGACCGTCTCGACCGACAAGCAGATCAATTTCCTGCAGCACGTCATGTCACTGATAGCCGTGCGGGGACGCGCAGCCGTTGTCGTATCCGACAACGTCCTCTTCGCCCAGGGCGCGGCAGAGACCATCCGACGAGACCTGCTGAACAGGTTCGACGTCCACACCATCCTCAGGCTGCCTACAGGCACCTTCCCCTCAGCCAGCGGCGTCAGGGCGAGTGTCATCTTCTTCGACCAGCACGCAAATCATGCGGGCGAGTTTCCTCAAACATCCGGAATCTGGGTCTACGACCTGCGTCCAAGACGACCATTCGACGCCAGCAGCAGTCCGCTCAACCAACGGGTCCTGAACGAATTCGTGTCCGCATACGGTCCGGGTCTCTACCGAACGGATCGCCGGGAGACAGAACACTTCCGATACTTCGACATACACGATGTGCTCGAGCATGATCACGCAAGCCTTGATCTCACACCGCAAAACGAAGACTCAGAGGAGGGGCCTCTCGCTACTCCCGAAGAGATCGCCCAAGGAGTTCTTAACGATCTGCACATAGCTCTCCAGGAGTTCAAGGAGCTGACTGCGGAGCTACGGCACGACGACGCCGAGTGAGCAGCCTATCGGCAGCGGCGCCGGCTTCGCCTGCCTCTAGGGGCCGCAACCAGTGCCGGCCCCTCGTGAACTGCCGGGACCGCAGGCACCTCTGTTCCGAGAGCGGACCGAACCACGCGCACGGCGGCGCCTACTTCGCAGGCCTCTCAATGACGCAACTTCAGGTCAGGCATCAGGGGAGCCTTGATCAATGCCGAAGTGGCGGGAGACCTCTTCAATCGTGAAGCGGGCACGGAGTTTACAGGCGGAGTTCTGGTTGGCGAAGAACCCCGTGCGCCACAACGCCTCTTCACGCGGCACAGCACGCTGCCAGGTAACCGGGACGATCCACTCACGAGCATCCTCCCCGTCCCGGTCTGTCCTCTCCCCGGCACATCGATAGGTGCCTGCCAGGGAAAGATCGGCCATCCGCTGTCTGTCACCGTCGAGGCCGAGTGCGGCGTCCTCGAACGGTTGGGGTTCGCCGGAGACCGTGCCGACGCCCACGTAGCCCACTTTGGGGACATGAGTGAACACCCGCGCTCCCAGTGGCAAGGACCGGATCGTCCGAGAGAACCACTCCCCGCCGCCAGCCGACACGAATCCGTAGCGAAGGGCGTCATCCCAGTTCCGGCCGCCGGGCTCATCGCCAAACGACACATACCAGTCCGTCCCGTTCCACGGCTCCCGCTTTCCGCGTCCCTTCGCTCCGGCCGACGGCGCCACGGCCTCTGCCTCGTCTATCAGCCAGGTACGGGCCAGGTAGGAGCGGCCATCGTCCTCGAAGTAGCGAAAGAAGAGCACGTTGACCGGAACCTGGAACCCAGAAGCCAGGTAGGTGACGATCCGCTCCGTCGCCGCGTCGATCTCACTCGCGACGATAGTCAGAGCGTGAGTCGCGTTGAGAGCTTCCGGCGGAGTGTCGCCGAACCGCACAGCAAACGCCTCTCCAATTCCTCCGCCAGCCCTCTGGCGCGGGCGTATGAGGTGTAGATGTCGCGGATCTGCTCGTTGGTGAGCTCCTGGACCCAGGAACCGTAATCGAGAACCTGAGCCACCACCTCGCGAGGCGTGCGATCTCGCTTGAGTTCCAGAACGTGCAAGCCCCCTTCAGCGTCCATGCCAAGGAGGTCGACGATCTTGCCGTACTGAGTGAGTACCTGCCGGCCGATCAATAGCAACGGATTCCCCAAGATGCCGGGGTCGGCCTCTATGAGCTCCTCCAGCCGAGACTCCAAAGGCATCGGCCGCGTAGCGACACGCACGGGCGTGTCGTCCACACGCCAGAGACCGAACTCCAGCGGCATCTCCGTTCCCCCTCCGCCCAGACCGCAGAGCCAGCTGACTCGGCATGACTCAAGAGAGTATGACGCCGAAGCGTCGTCCGCCGGCGGACCGCGTGTGAACCGGTTCCACATGATTGCCGTTGCAGCACAGCAGCGCAGTACAGCAACCATCACGACCGCAGCTGACCGCCAACGCCTTCCGGTGGCCGACTGACCATCCCGCCAGACCTCCATGACTTCCCAGCCGGGAGTTCAGGACCAAGAAGTCGTGCCAGAACCGTGCCGGGTCGTACGGGAAAGGCGCAGGCGCTGCAGCACAGCCAGCTGGCCGTCTACATGGCGGGCGACCATGACCCGGCCAAGCCGGGGCCGGAGCCGCCGCATCGGGCGTCCTTCCAGTTCACCGCCGCCCACGCCGCCTTGACGACTCCGGAGGATATGGCTCAGTTCCAGGCGCAGGGCAAGCTCGTCGACTACGACGCGGCGCACCCCGACGAGGTCGTGGTCACCCCGAGCGCCGGCAGGGCAGAGATGTGAGCGCCGACGGTCCTGGGGACCGTTCGCGTGATCCCGCCCGCCCCCCAGGGCGTGGGGCACGGCGAGGGCGGTGCATGTTGGGCGGGTTGCTCTCGCTACTCGGCCGTCGAGCGGCCCGCCTTGTCCCGCCGCCGGTCACCTTCAAGCACCCCGGCGGCGAGGGTCATAGTGGCGAATTCTGCGATGCGTCCGTGTCACGTATCGGGCCTTCTCGACGCACACCTCGTGCAACTCGACTGTCAGGCCGCCCGCCGACATTGAGTCCTTCATGTACGACCTTGTCTTCTCGCCCGATTCGATCGGCTGGTCGCAGTACCAGCAGAACCGCACGCCCTCGGCGCTCATCGGTCGCCGCCGGCGAACTGATCGAGTGTGCGCAGGCAGCGCCCGAGCTCGGCGATCGCGAGTGCCGCGGCGAGAGGGCTGGGGCTGAGGCCCTGGGCCAGCTCCGCCTTCGTCCTGACGAGGGCGCCTTCGCGGGCGTACGAGGCTGTCGTGCGCTCGGTGATCTGCTCGATCTGCTCCTCAACGCGAGGGATGAGGTCCCGAAGTTCTGCCCGGATTTCAAGGTTGAGCTCCTGCAAGCCGGCGAGGCCGGGCACAGTGCGTGTGACCGACATGGCTTCCTGGATCAGCCCGGGGATCCGGCCGGCTGCTCGTGCTGGGGCGTCTTCGGTGGTGGGCATGTGCGCCTCCGCAGGGCTATGCCGCTCGCTTCGAGCGGTGGTCGTTGCCGCGTGCTTCGACGGTAGGAGCGGGGCGTGTGGCAACTCCACTTCCGTGCATGGATGTGCATGGATCGTGTCAGCCTGTGTATATGACGCGTTTGCGGTCTTGACTCGGTGGTCCAACGGGATGACGGTGGTGCACATCTGAGCACGGTTCATGAGGAGAGGGCAGCCATGGCCTTACAGTTCATCGGCATTGACCCGAACACAGGGCAGAGCGGATCCCCCACGGCCTGGGTCGACTCGGCGACAGCCGACATCGTCTTGCAGAGTTACACCGCCGACGAGGCGACCCGTGCCGAGTGCATCGAGAACACCGCGCCCGGACACGCGAAGGGAATCCCCGCGCACGAGACGGTGATCCGTATCCCGGCTCACCTGGTACCCATGCTGAGGGAGGCATGTGATGTCGCCGAGCAGCGAGCTGAACTTCAACGACCTGCTTGAGGCCAGCACACGGTCGGCCGTCCACCTGGAGATGCGGGACGTCTACGGCGTCGGCGACGAGTCCGAAGACTTCGAGCGCTGGCAGCGCACCGGCGAGCGCGACGCTGACCCCGGCTCCGCCTACTGGGCGCCCTGGGTTGACCTGATCTCCCGGGCCGCGGCCCGCGGAGTCCAGGTCCGCCGGGCGCGCATCGTGTCCGAGCCGGTGACCGACTACATCCGGTACGAACACGCGGGCACGGACGTCAACGTGCACGCGGGCGAGCAGGTGCGGTGGCTACCACGCCGGCAGGCCGTCGACCTGCTCGTGCCAGGCTGCGACCTGTGGATCTTCGACGGGGAACGGGTTCTGTTCAACCACTTCACCGGTGCCGGCGACTGGTCGCCACCCGGTCTGGAGCTGCGAACTGACCCAGCTGTGGTGAAGCAGTGCGTCGACGCGTTTGAAGCTGTCTGGGCGCGGGCCAATCCCCACCGCGACTACAAGATCCGCTAGGCAAGGAACAGGTCAGGCCAGCTCATGCCCAACTCCCCGTCATCGTCCGCGCAGGCAGCCCGCGAAGCCGTGGCTGGGCGCCTGCGTAGCATACGCAAGACTGCCGGGCTGACGGTCGTCGAGCTGGCCGACCGATGCGGATGGCACCACGCCAAGACATCTCGCATCGAGCACGCCAAGACACCGCCCTCGCCCACCGACATCCGTCTGTGGTGCTCCCATTGCCAAGCCAGCGAGCAGATCGAAGACTTGATTGCCGCGTCCCTCAATGCCGAGTCGCAGTACAGCGAGTGGCGGCGTCGGACCCGGCACGGGCTGCGCCAATTGCAGGACAGCTACCTGGATCTGTTCCGGTCCACGCGACTGTTCCGCGTCTACTCGCCCACGCTGGTGCCTGGCCTGCTGCAGACGGAGGGGTACGCGCGTGGCCTGCTGGGCGCGAACGCAGATCTCCTCGACGTGCCGAACGATGCTGCGGCTGCGGCCGAGGCGAGAGTCCAGCGGTCGCAGATCATCCACCAGGCGGGGCACCGCTTCCTTCTGGTCATCGAGGAAGGCGCGCTCCGCTACCAGCTGGGCGATCACGACGCCATGGCTGCCCAGCTCGGATACCTGCTGACCGCGGGCGCCATGCCAGCCGTGTCGCTCGGCATCATCCCGTCGGACACTGCGGAACGGATCGTCTGGCCAACCGAGTTGTTCCACGTCTACGACGACACCCTCGTCTCCGTGGAACTGCTGTCTGCCCAGGTGAACGTGACGCAGCCGTCCGAGATCGCCCTGTACCTGAAGGCGTTCGAGCAGCTGCGGAGCATGGCCGTATACGGGGCCGACGCGCGGGCGCTGATCGTGAAGGCCATCGACGCCCTGCACTGACCCCTGACCGCATAGAGCATGCGACACGTCGAAGAGACTCCCAAGGCAGGTGTACGACGCGAGGTCAGAGAAGAGACCGGCGTCCACGTCGAGGTAACGAGCTTGCCGGCGTCTACAAGAACATGACCCGAGGCGTCGTCGCCCTCGTGTTCCGCTGCAAGCCGCGGGCGAACGTCGAGTGGGTCGAAGGCCGTTGAGCGGCTGACGCTCGCAAAGGTCACGCAGTACATGGCCGAGGTCTACTCGATCCGGCTCCTGGACGCCCTCGATGGAGCAGGCCCCACGTGCGGAGCCACGACGGCAAGCACCTGACACCAGCGCGATTGGACTTTCCTACTTCATCAAAGCCCCGGCTGCGCTCCGCTCTGCCGGGCGCCTTAACTGGCCGGGGCACAGCGCTGGCAGACTGCTCATGTGTCGACTTCTACGCAAGGCACTACTCGGGCTCGGATCGTTGCGGCGTTCCTGAGCGACGGCAACAGGGTGTTGTTGTGTCACCGATCTCCGCAGCGCCGCTGGTACCCCGACGTATGGGACCTACCCGGTGGGCATGTGGAACCTGGAGAGCTTCCCGCTGCGGCGCTTGCAAGAGAGCTCCTCGAGGAGCTCGGGATCGAGGTCGCAGTGCCTGCGGGCCCGCCCATGCAGCAGATCCATACCGACGCTTTCGACATGCAGATCTGGCTGATCGACAGTTGGAGGGGAGCTCCCGTCAACGCCGCGTTGGACGAACACGATGCCATCGCGTGGTTCCAGGAAAACGAACTCGGAGAACTGTGCCTCGCTCACGACAGCTATCTTGCGATGTTCACGAAGGCACTCGCCGTGCGCTGAGCTTGACCGCCACCCCAGCGCACTACAGCAGCGAATTCTCAAGCCCGTGCCAGATCCATGCCAGGTTGGGCGGGGGGGGAACTGCAGAGAATGGCGGACAGCGAGCCCCTCGCGTCGAGGGGGCAGTCAGGTCACTCCGCTGAACGTCAGACGCCAAACTCCCCCTAGATCACCGAGCTCGCCAAGCTTATGGCGCTCTTCGGCCGCGATTCTGGGCAACCGGATGCTGGAAATCCTCAAGTGAGCGTGGACGACATGACAGATGCGGACACCGCCTGGAAGGTCGCGATCATCACCGGTGCCAGCGGGGGCGTCGACTCCGCCGTCGTCGTCACTCCACCCGGCAAGCAAAGCCAACCCCAGCACATAACCAGGTTGGGGGGGCGAATCGGGCACTAGGGTACCAGCATGACGTCGGGCTTGCGGAGGCCATCGGCCCATTCACGACCATGGGCCACCCAGAGTGTCCGAAGCCCCGCCGCCTTCGCCCCGCCCGTGTCCGTCGCGGGGTTGTCGCCGCCCATCCGCCCACCAGCGCTGAGCGCAACTCTGCGTCGCCGGAAAACACGGTCCTACTGAACCGAGCATCGCCGGAAAACACAGCCCCGTTGAACCGGGCGGTGCCGACACGAGAGCACTCGGAGGCTGGGTCATGGAGTGCGGCCAGAAGTTCCCGGAGCAGGCTCTCTGCAATGGGTGTGCCGCGAAGGTCGAGGTCACTGCCGGCCACCAGAGTCCTGAGGTGAGTGCTCCGATCGGTCTCCGTGAGGTGAGTCAGGCAGTCGCGGTACGGGGAGACCTGACGACCACGACAGCCAACCGGGTCACTGATCGGGTCCGCTCCGTGTGCGCAGTGCGGCCAGGACGGTGGTGGCGACGAGTTGGGCGGGACGGCGGAGGCTGTCATGCCCACTGGGACGTACGCGATCCATGCCTGGTTGCTGGTGGCGGCTCAGAGTGATCGGTTGCCCGATCCGGCACGAGCATTGAGCGGAGTCAACGTGGGCCGGCCTTCGCCAGCACCCGAACCTGTGTCACCTCCGATGGAAACGACGACACAGATTCACCGCCGAGAGTCTCCGAGAGTCAGTGGGGTTTATGACGGCTCTTCGCTCCAGCCCGTAGCCTTTTCGATCTTCTTGTTGTTCGCCTCCTCATGGCCGTCGATGTAGCCCTCGTACTCCCGGTGGATGGCCTCGGGCGAGTTGCCGGCGGCGGGCGGCCTCTGCCAAAGGGACTCTCGCGTTAAGCCAGTTCGTGATGCGGTGCGCCTCAGGTCGTAGGGCCGGTGCGCGAGCGGCGAGTCCACCTTGTCCGGCCGGGAGCGCGATGGGGCGGCGTCCTGCCAGACCCTTCAGAAGCTCGACGTTCCCAACACCTCGCTTCGCTCGTTGGCGAAGATCCGGCCGTTCGTGGCGACCCCGAACGCCGTGATGTGCTCGCGCAGCATCGCGACCAGCGGGGGCGGGAATTGGGGACCGGTCGGTCCGCCTTGACCTCTCGGGACTTGAGTCCGCGCATGTCGTGCCGAGTACTTCACTATCGATCCCACCCAGGCATACAGACCGCGAACCGGCGTGCTCGTCCCGTCAGTACGTCTCAACTACCAGCCTGGTTGGCTCAAGTCAGCTCCGAGATTCCGTGAACCCGCTGGTTCGTGTCGGCCCGTATCTGAAGGCGCCACACCACAAGGACGCCTGTCTCGCCGGGGGCTTCCGGTCCATCCGGCACCCGCACGCGCTCAACCTCACTGAAGGCCAAGCGGCGGGCGACGGCGCCACCCGCGGGATTGGCCTCGTCGTGGTGGATTTCGATGCGATCGATGCCCGCCAGCTCCCGTCCCGCCTGCACGAGGACAGCCGTGGCCATGGTGGCCAACCCCCTCCCCGTCCACGCGTGATGCAGCCAATACCCGATGTCCAGACCGCCAGGTCCGATCCGGCGATGCAATCCGCAGCTGCCGATGACCACTCCACCCGAGGTGATCGCGTAGTTGTATGCCTCCCCCGAGGCCCACTGCTCCTCCCAGTGGCTCAGAAAGCCTTCCCCCTGCTTCCGGTCGTGAGTAGCCGCAAAGGGCATCCACGGCAGCAGGTGATCACGCGACTCGGTGATCGCCCGATGAAGGGCTTCGATGTCATCGACACGCCGCCGGCGCAGTTCGACCTGGTCAAACCGAAGCACGTCAGCAGGCTGTCCCATGACCGGGATGCTGCCTCAGCCTCACTAGATCGACAACGCAATTACCAGCACCGAGAAGCCACGGCCATCCCAGCGTTGGATGCCTACCCCGCCAGCAGGTTCCCGCCGCTTCAACCGTCGGAGGGCAATGGCCAACACCGCGTTCGACACACCCGACGACCTCGACCGCACGCTCCGCCACGAGTAACGCAAAGTCCCAATCAGGCCCCACCTCGTCGACGGCTGCCTCACCACGACCTTACTTTCCTCACACCACCGACCCCACCCTGAATCCTCAATAACCACGACGTCTGTGGCGGAGGGATTCGATGCCGGAACCGACGGACAAGGCAGTCCCGCGAATCACTCGTGCTTCGCGGCGCGGGCACCGGCGGTCCGGTTGCGGGGCACCCCTCGCAGAGTAGCCTGAAATTAACCAACGATACCCGACCAGGAGGTAAGCCATGTTTGCCCGACTGCTGCGGCGTCGTATGCCGCGTGGGCTTGTCTTTATCGGCAACGGCCGTCTGATCCGGGGCTTCAGCGGCAGCCACTACGACGGTCACGGATACCTTGGCTGAAACACCGTCCATAAGTCGAACCGAGTCCGCCTCAGAGGACATTGGAGGATGTGCGGTGGCAGAGGACACCGATGCCCTGGTGGCCATGGAGCGGATCCTGTCACCGCATTGCCGGGTCACACAGACGTCCGGCGGAGCACTGATCGCGGATTGGAAGCGGACGCGTTTTCTTGGAATGGCGACGGCGGACATCCAGAAGTTCGCCGACGAAAGCTGCACGGAACGTGCCGAGCTCGTCACCAGTCTTATGCGTGCCCGGTGCGTGACGGGCCGCCAAAAGGAGCATTCCAACGTCGAGGTCGGGCTCTGGCTGCGCGGAGTGCATCTGCTGATCCGGACCATCGGATTCGGGCGCGTCCTTCGGCTCCTGTCCTTGGCGGCCCCGGACTATGCCCGCGCAGATCCCGCTCCCGCGGAAGACGTCGCCTCGCTGAAGCGGGCGGTGCATTCGCACGGCCGCAGAAGCTGGTTTGTCAACGACGACTGCAAGGCCGAGGCCGTGACAGCTTTTGTGCTGCTGCGTCGGCGCGGCCTGCAGGCCGTCCTCCACGTAGGTGCGCGCGAACACCCGTTCGCCTTGCACGCCTGGACGTCTTCGGCCGACGTGTGCATTCCCGACGCCGACCCGCGCGGGCACGCGTTCACTGCAGTCCTCTCGATCAACGGCGGAGGCCAGTGACGTGGAAGCACTCCGCCTCGACTGGGCCGGGAGCACACCGACGCTCTCGGCAGCCGGGGCCATGGCCGAGCAAGGGCTCGTGACGACGGTCTCCTCACAGGACGGAACCGCGGTGGTCGCCGGCTGGGTCGGCTCGGTCCGGGACCGCATGGCGGGTGCGCGCCGGCTCCTCGACGACTTCGGCCGGCGGGGAGTCGCGTCGCGTCTGCCGACCGGCGACTACGCGGCTGTCCTGGTGTACCGCGACCGCATCCTGCTGATGCGGGACGAGCAGGCACGTATCCCCTTGTTCTTCAAGGAGTCCGGCGGCCGTGTGAGCGCGGTGAGTACCTCGGCGCGCCGCCTGGGCGCCGGAGCGGAGCTGGAACGTCGCTACTTCTGCCGGTACCTGACGGGAAACACGGCGCAACCCCACTCGGAACTCACCCCTTTCGCCGGGGTGCACCGGATACTGGGCGGCGAGGTGGTGGAACTTTCGATAGCAGGGCAGATGCGCGGTCGGGTGCCGCGACACGTCCGTGAGGCGGAGGACCTGTCGGTACCCGGGGCAGACGGACCCTGCTTCAGCGGCGCCGCGAAGGATCTGCGCCTCGCGCTGGAGAACGCTGTCGGGCGCCGTATGGGCAGGACGACGGCGTGCCATGTCTCCGGCGGCACCGACTCCACCAGCGTCGCGTTGCTCGCGGCACGTCTGCTGGCCGCGGGACAGGAGCGCCCTGGGGACCTGGTCCTGCTTGCCGGACGCTTCGGCAGAGGAGAACTGGCCGAGGAACAGCCGTACCTCGATGAGGCGATGGAAGCGATTGGCCGCCTTGTGCCCGCGGCCCACCCGATGATGATCGATGTCGATGACGTGGCCGACTTCGACGACTTTCGGCACCACGCGGGGGACGCGGACGAGCCTCATGTGCACGCCTTCCGCGCCCCGTTCTGGAGCAGGCTCCATGCCGCCGCGGCGGAACTGGGCTGTGACGCCCTCCTGACCGGCTGCGGGGCCGATCCGATTGCTGACGCCAACCCGCTTCACTTGCACAGGCTGGCCCGCGCAGGACACCTCCGGCAGATGACGAAGCAGGCACGTGCCTGGGCCACGGGCGGCGAGCGGGGCTTGCGGGACGTCGTCTCCGCCTGCGTGGTGCAGCCGACTCTGCCGCTGGCCGCCGAACGGCTCACCGCGCTCGTCCGCCGCCGCGGAACGGTGCTCGGCGGCCTCGGCAACTTCACCCGCCCCCGATGGCTGCGATCCGGATTCGCGCGGGCTCACGGCTACCGGGAGGCCAGTGTCGCGGAGAGCCGCTTCGTGTTCGGACGCCGGCCGGAACAGTCGCTCTACGACGCGGCCAACTACATCGCCGCTCCGGACCCGCTCTCCTGGCGCCGCGCACGGCAGGACGGGTTCTTCCTCTCGCACCCCTTCCTCGACCCGGAGGTCGTCGCCACGATGCGCCGTCTCCCGGCCGAGGCCACGTTCCGTCCAGGTCGTCCGAAGGCGGTCCTGCGCGAGGCCATGGCGGATCTACTCCCGCCCCGGATCCTCGGCCGAACGGTCAAGGTCCCCTTCGACGAGCTCTACGCCCGCGGCTTGCGGACACACGGCGACGAACTCGTCGACCTCTGCCGCTCTGCACGGCATCCGCTGATCGCGGAGATGTTCGACGTCGAGACGTTGTGCCGGGCGGTGCGGGAGGCGCAGCTCGGCGTCGGGGACTCATACTCCTGGGATCGTATGAACAGCTCTCTCGCCCTGGTGGTGTGGCTGGAGCAATCGGACCAGCGCTCCCGCACGCTCATGCCCATCACTGCCGGTCCTTGACATCCCACAGGGTCCGTTCGATCGGGCCCTGCCTGGAGTCGACGATGCCGTACCGCCTCTCCAACGCGCGGTCTTCCGATTCGCTGTTGATGCGGTTTTCCTCGCCGTTTCGCCTGATGATTGGCAGCAGGTCTGCGCCATGCACACCGAACTGCCAATAAACGGTGACGTAACGCTTGTCCCTGGTATGCGCGGCGATCGCGTTGTTCTCATACACCCGGCCGCGGTAGACGACGTTGTCGACGTCCTTCGTCGCCTTCACCCAATTGGGCACCTTGCCGTCGCTCCAGGAGTACCCGGTCAGTTGCAGCCTGGACAGGCCGAGCCTGTCCTTGCGTGCGAAGCTCCCGTTGGCGTAGAACGCCAACTGGTCGTACGCCGTGTCCATGGGCAGTTGCACGACCGTCTGGCTGACAAACGTGTCACCCGGCTCGATCCAGTGTCCGGGGGGCGCCCATGGCTTCGCCGCCACCAGCTCGCCGGGCTGCTGGATCTCCCGGCGGGAGAGTGGGTAGTTCTCCTGGAACGTGCGCCACTTCTCGGCATCGTCGCGCCACTGCTCGCGCTTCCGGTCCGTCGCGCTTATCCTCACTCGTTCCCCCATGGCGTGGAACTCGGTGCCAAGCACGTAATAGCCCACATTGCTGCGGTTCTCGGCCCTGATGTCGACCGGCAACGCGAACGCCTTACGGTCCTGCTTCAATACAGGCTTTCCCACGGTGATCGTGATGAGGGGTCTGGCGCCGTCCTGGGACGGCTGGTAGAGACGCTCGTAGCCGAAGTTCGCCAGTGCGATGAGCCCGGTGGCGATCACCGCCGCGGCCACCCGCTTCGGAGCGGGGATCTCGACCGAGGTCCGCCACACCGCGAAGACAGCCCAGGCGCAACCCACCGTGATCAGGCACCACAGCACCCGGTAGGCCGTGTATTCGACGTCCTTGAACGTCATGAGCAAAAGCGCGGCGTTGGTCAAGAATGCCGCGACCGTGCCGATCAGCGCGACCGAGCCCGAGTAGGGAATGCGGTTTCGGAACCAGTGGTCCCAGACCGCGAAAGCACCCACCAGTGTGGTGAACGAGACCAGGATGAGGATGGCACCGGTGATGCGACCCGCGTAGGTCAGGGCGTCGACGAGGTCTTCGAAGCCGAGCCAGCCCAGCGGCAGGCCCGTCAGAAGCAGAACCACCAGGATCAATACCACGGTTGCCGGTGACCGTCTGTTGCTCGTCGGGACCAGCAACTCCCGCAGACGGGATCCGACGCCGGACCAGAGGGGAACCTTCACCTGTTCAGCTCCCGACGCCGCAGGCCGATGCGGGAGTGCCGTCCGCTCCGATGGTGACCGCGACCGGCAACACACCCGAGCCGGCCGGTGCACGGTCCCGCCGGTCGGCACCGGCGTACGCCAACTGAACCCAAGAGGTGTCTCCTTCGAACGTCACTGGGGCACTGCACGGGTGGAGCGCCGTCTGGCGAGCCCCTGCCGGCTTGCTTCCTGCGGCGTGTACCTCGCGGTGGCGTCGCGGAGCATCCGATCCCCGCAGCGGACCAGGAGACCTGGTGCTGCGCCGGGACTCGAGCACCATCGTCCGTGGTGATCATTCGGATCACCATCCGGATGCCTCCGGACGGCCTACACGAATGAGTCCCCTTCGGGCTCCGGACAGGAGATTCGCTGTCGTCGATGCTGCGGCGGACGACGAACTCGTGCTGGTACCCGTCGGCGGGGATGAGTGCACAGCCGTGGGTGCACAAGCCCTTTGCGCCGATCCACGCAGGCGCGCAGTTCTACTCGGACACTGGCCGACTCAGCCCGTCGGTACGCCGACCGCATCCCACGCCTGGAGTACCGCATCGCGCTCCTGCGGCCCGTAGGCGTCGGCGGCGTCCGCGGTCAGCCGTGCGAAGGACGTGAAGTCGGCGTCGCTGGCGAGCGTGCCACTGGTGAGCGCGTCGTACCAGATACGGCCGGCGCCATCCCAGGCGTGGGCGCCAAGCTGGGTGGCGGCGAGGTAGAAGGCGTGATTGGGGATGCCCGAGTTGATGTGCACGCCGCCGTTGTCGGCGAAGGTCCGCACAAAGTCGTTCATGTGGGCAGGCTGCGGATCCTTGCCGAGCTCGTCGTCGTCGTACGCGGTGCCGGGCGCCTTCATCGAGCGCAGAGCGACGCCCTGTACTCCGGGGCGCAGCAGTTCCTCTCCGATCAGCCAGTTTGCTTCCTCAGTCGTCTCGTCTTTGGCGTACTGCTCGACCAGGGACCCGAATACGTCGGACAGGTGCTCGTTCAGAGCGCCGGACTGGCCCATGTAGGTCAGGTTGGCGGTGTATTGGGTGACGCCGTGGGTGAGCTCGTGGCCGATGACGTCGGGGGACTGAGTGAAGTCGCCGAAGATGCGCCCGTCCCCGTCGCCGAAGACCATCTGCTCGCCGTCCCAGAAGGCGTTGTCGTAGTCCCGGCGGTAGTGAACGCTGGCGTCCAGCGGGAGGCCGGCCCCGTCGATGGACGAGCGGGACAGGGCCTGCAGATAGAAGTCGAAGGTGGCTCCAAGGCCGTCGTAGGCGCAATTGACCGAGGTGTCCAATGCGTCGGCCTCGCCCTCTCCGCGTATGCGTCTGCCGGGCAACTCCTGCCGGTGCTCGACGTCGCTGATGGTGCGGTCGGAGTGGTCGGGGCCGCGCGTCGGCGGGGCGGCGGTTGGGCGGATCTCGGTCGCTAGCCTGCGTTGGACGCGTTGTGCCGCGTCGAGCGCAAGGGTGCGGCGGGCGGGCTCGTGCACGGCCGGCTCCTCAGCTCGGGCCAGCCGGTTGAGCAGATGTGGTGGCACGATCGCACACGGCGTCGTGGCCACGTACCTGAGCGAGGAGCGCCGGATGTCGTCGGTCATGGGATGTGCTCCGATCGGTGCGGATGGCGGTAGCGCACCTCATCCGCCTGATGCTCGCGCCCGTGTGCGCACCTCAAGACGGTTTGGTGAAAATAGTGCTGTCGGCCCGTCAGATGCCGCTACGAGCGGTCACGCCCGCGACGGACAGGGCGCTGCCACCGTGGTGCTGGGCACGGACACACTCAAGGGGGACGACGTGATCCACTGCCTGAAGAGCACGCACGTCCGCCTGGAGATGCCGCGGCGCGAGGACGTCTTCATGTCGAAGGCGGCCAATTGCTGTGCCGAGCATGGAGTTCTCTCCCTGGAGGAGAAGATGCTTCCGGTTTCAAGAGGCGATCCATGCGCGCGCGTGCTATGGCATCAGTTTCCGCCCGTCACCAGAGGCCTGCAACTCAGCATCCAGCAGCTCCGGCCGTGGCCCATATCCACAGCCGGGTCTCACTGAGGTCAATACCTCAAAATCCAGGCCACGTTGGCGCTGCTCGGCGCGGGTTTTGGAGGCTCCACGGCGTGAGACTCCGGTCGCGCGATCAGGCCATCTCGGGCATTCTGCTGACATGCCCGAGATATGGATGTCGCAGGCCATCAAGGCGGACCTCGGCGATCACGCGCCATGTGACCCGGCGTTGCCGCCGAAGGCAATCGCACATATCACCGCGGACAGGAATGCCACCGCGGAGGCCCCGCAGGATCTCGTCTCCTTCGCCCGTCTCCAAAACTTCTTCACCCACAGCGGAAAAAGCTTGGCACCGCATATCCTGTGGGATCCCTTCACCGGCGCGTTCGCCCAGTTCTTCCCTGCCACCTCTCGCAGCAAAGCACTCTCAGATGCGCCCGGTGGTACGCGCACCAACCGCGCCGGCGAAGTCGTTCTCCAGATCGAAGCTCTCTTCTTCCCGCACTGCCGTGCCGACGGCCGAGTGTGCGCCGCGCTGACCGACACCCCCTGCAAGGGCTGGAGCGAACTCAACGCATGGATACGCTCCTGGGGCGTGCCGGACACCTGGCCCATGGGCCGTCCGACCAACTTCGTCTCGGCCCGCTCCCCGGACGTCTGGAGTTCCCGGGGCGGCTGGTACGCGCACGCCCATGTCCCGGAGAACAACCACGTCGACCCCGGATCCTGGCCAGCGTTCGTGCAGGAGCAGCCGCGCAAACCGGGCGGGGGACCCGCTGATCGCCCGGAGTTCGAACCGTTTCCCGGTCCATCCTTCTTCCAAGCCGGCCGGAGATCGCCGATCATCGCCGCGATGCACCGTCGGCTCGTAGCCGAAGACTGCGACCGGTACCAGTCCAGCAGCAACATCGCTGTGTGGGGGGCAGGTGACGCAAGGTCCTACGCCGCCTGGCAGAAGAAACTGGGCCACTCCGGCAGTGCCGCCAACGGCATCCCTGGCGAAGCGAGCTGGGACAGGCTGCGCGTCCCCAACGTCTGACGGCAGTCTCCAGGGCCCCGCGGCGGATGCGTTGCTCCGTTTGCGGGACAGGTCCAGTCGGCGCACGCTGGAATTTAGAGCGCAACAGCACCGCGGAGAAAGAGAATCTGGAGCGGAGTACCCGTGCGTGGGCGCTGTGCGAGGCCTGACCGCGATCGGCCTCCAGCCGAGGAGGAGCACGATGGTCTCCCTTTCGAACGTGCGATTCGGCAAGACCAACAACGACGTAAAGGCCTTGCAGAGCGCCCTCATCGAAGCAGGTTTCAGTATCCCTTCAGGACCCACAGGCTTGTTCGGGCCGCAGACGAAATCGGCCTACGCTGCCTGGCAACGGTCGATCGGCCTCAACGGCTCGGACGCGGACGGATTCCCCGGCTGCTCCTCCCTGAGGAAACTCGGCGGCACTGCTGGGTTCAGTGTGGATTGTCGGCATACCGGGTCTATCGCCAAGAGTTCCGTCCTGTGCACAAAAAATTCCGGGATCGGTGAGGACAGGGGCATCGCCCGCACGTTTGCGCTCGAGGCGTGCGAGCGAACAGGCGCCCCGACGGAATGGGTCACCGGGGTCGGTAATGGCGCGAACCTGCTCACCCTCATACAGCGGGAGTCGAGTTTCGATACCAACGCGGTGAATCAGAACGACGTGAACGCCACAGGGCCGCGGCAGGTGGACGGAGCAAGACTCAACTGCTCCCGCGGGTATGCGCAGGTGATTCCCGACACCTTCGGCGAAAATCACCAGGCAGGTACGACGAACCGGATCTATGACCCGGTTGCGAACGTCGCTGCTGCCATCAACTACATCTGGCGGAGATACGGAGACATCTCGCGCGTCCAGCAGGCAAATCCGCACCTCCCGCCCCATCCCTATTGAGCTCGTTTGAGGAGTGAGGAGAGAGTCATGCCTGCGCAAGAACCTTTCCCTGGAGCTGCGTTCTTCCATATAGGCCGACGCAGTCCGATCATCACTGCCATGGGGAAACGACTCGTCGCGGAAGGGTGCGGGAAGTACACGACGGGCCCAGGCCCCGAGTGGACCGACACCGACCGCCGGTCCTACGCCGCCTGGCAGCACAAGATTGGCCTCTCGGCGAGTGACGCCGACGGCATACCCGGCCGGCAGTCCTGGGACCGGCTCCACGTCCCGGCGACGAGTGGCGCGGGTGGGCACGTTTCCTCTCCCGTGCCAGGACACACAGTGACAACCTCGTACCACAGGAAGGGACCCCACTGGAGTCTGGGCTACCACACGGGTGCGGACTACGCCGCCGCGAAGGGTACGTCCTGTGTCGCCGTCGTCAGCGGCTCCGTTCGTGCCGGGCAGGATGGCAGCTTCGGCAACTACCTCGTGCTGAGGTCAGGCGGATTCGACTACTGGTACTGCCACCTCTCCCATCGCTACGTCAGCAGTGGTGCCGTTCGAGCCGGGCAACGGGTCGCCCAAGTGGGCTCGACCGGGAACGCCACCGGACCCCACCTGCACTTCGAAAAGCGCCCGGCCGGTGGTCGCTTCGGGTCCGACGTGACTCCCAGCTGGTGACGTCCGGCTGTCAGCCGTCCTTCTTGCTGTCAGCCGTCCTTCTTCTGGGCGGGCTTGGTCCAATCGGGGTCGGCCCAGCGGCCCGGCTCGCTCGGATCGGGCAGATCCGTACGGTACTTGGCATCTCCCGCCAGGCGGAGCCGGACGCTTGTGTGCAGCACGGCGTGCTCGGGTACACGGCGCGCGCGCCGGCCGGCCAGGATCCAGAACGGGCCGTTCGGGTGGATGGCCGCGTCGGCGAACTCCTCGCTCACCGCACACGCCTCGGCGTATGCGCCGGGGCGGAAGACCAGGTCCTGGCAGACTCCATCGGTGATCCACTTGAGGGTGATCGTCGAGAGCAGGGGATTGCCCTTCTCATGGGCGAAGGTGCCGCCGACATCGGAGTGGACACCGGCGAACCAGACCTCCTGCGCCGTGTCGCGCAGCGGCTCCGGCCGACGTTTCACTAGGAACTCGCGGAAGGGTCGCCGCTTCTCGTCGAGGGAAACGGCGTGGCGGATGCGGGCGGCGTTGGGGAGTTGGTGAGTGAAGGGCCACTGCAGATCGCCTAGGCGGAGAATGCCCGCCGCCTTCACAGTGTCCCAGACACCGAGATAGGCGACCGGCACAGCGTAGTGGGAGACCTGCCGCGGATCGTTGCGTTTGACCGCCGCCCACAGCGACTCGCGGTCGGTGCGCCGGCAGAAGGCGTGCGAGAACCGGGCCACCTCCCGCTCGCTTTTGTCGATGTCCTGGTTGAAGGCGTACTTGGCCACCGCGTAGGGGACGAGATTCTCCGAGCCGGCCCGCATGAGTCCAGGCTTGTTGAGCATCCCGACCAGCGCGCGGGCGGTGTAGGCGCCGCGGCTGAAACCGAAGACGTACACGAGATCGCCGGGCTCCCAGTGCTGCATCAAGTACGTGTACGCCTCTGTCAGGTTGGTCCTCAGCCCGGTGCCGAAGGCGAGACCGCACACACGGGATAGCCAGCGGTCGACCGGACCGCGGGCGGCGGCCGACGACATGGTGCCGACGCCGGGGTCGTAATACAGGAGCTGGCGCGTGGGGTCGTCCGCCTCCAGCATTTCGAACAGCCGCACCACGTTGGTGGGGTGGCGGGCGCCGACCTGATTGCTCGTCCCGTCGAGGCAGATGACGATCCTGCGCGGCATATCGGCTCCTCGTCTGGCGGGTCTAGCGGGGGCCTCGGCCGTTCCCGCGCGCCCGGCCCGCGGCCAGGGCGCCGGCCGCGGTGCGTCGTCCGGGGTCAATCTGCTCGGCGAACGCCTGGAGCGCGGCGGAGCTGTTCGGCGGCAGGACCGCCATCAGCCCCTGGTCTTGCGCCTCGGCCAGGGCATCCGCCGCTCCGCTGCCCTCGGGGACGTGCACCAGGCGGACGTGTCCGTCTCCGGAACCCCGCCGGTCCACCGGAGCGACGGCGCCATGGGTACCGTCGGGCAGGGTCACCCACAGCTGGAAGTCGTCGTACCGGACGAAGTCAGCCCCCTTGACGGGCCAGGGGTAGTGGTGCTCACCGGGCACCTTGGGCAGAATCCCCTGGTGGTTGCCGTGGGTCATGGGCACGCACGCATTGAACAGCGAGTCGGTCCACGCCTCCACACCGTCCGCGTCCTTGATCGGGGTGCGCAGCAGTGCGTCGGCCTCCTCGTATCCCAGCTCGGCGAGGGCCGGCAGGGTCAGCGGGAAGGCATCGATGAGTTCGGCCGCCTCCTGCCTGAGCCGGTCGACCTTCACCGGCTCAGCGCAGAACTGCATGCTCCACTCGATGCCCACCCGGGCCCGGTACATCCGCCAGCCGCCCGCTCCCTTGACCCAGAGGCTGCCTCCGTGGTGCATCTCCCAATGCTCGGAGCCGGTGGGCCGGGACCCGTACGGCAGATCCGCGTCGCTGATCTCGTCGAGAATCTTGTGCGCCGTCTTCTTCGCGGCGCGGAAGAACGACGACTCGAAGCGCTTGGGGTGCTCAACCAGCCGTATCTTCCAGGGATGGTTCTCCGACTCGATCCCGCCGGGCTTGAGCGAGTCGGGAATCGCAGACGATGCAAGGGAACTGGCTCGGGCCATGTCCGACCTCCACGTGCCGACCGCGGTCCGTGTCCGGCCCACGGTGCCGAGTGCCCCCGTCTTCATCGTCCGCCAGCGGTCGGAGGTACGCCAACCCGAGCAGCAATGAACCAGCAGTGGTTCGTTGGACCGGGTTGTAGAGATCGAGAGTTCTGCCGCTGCCGACGATGTTGATCAGTTCCCAGATGGCCTGACAGTGCGTCAGGATCGAGTGGCGGCTCAGCAGGTGAAAGGACCGGCTTGGTGGTGCTCAGCGCCGACCCGTCTGAAGCCCACTCCCAAGATCGCCACGGTCCCGCTCGTCCTGGCCACCGAGAAGAACCTCGACCGCGCACCGCTGTACTGCCCCTGAGGTCTCTGCCCGTCGGATCCGATGCGGCCCTGGAGTGATGTGGATACCCTGGAATAGAAGGATTGACGAGCATCTGAGACGCATGCAGGAGCGATGCAATGGACCTGCTGCCGGTCGAGATCAAGGTCAACATCGAGGGCGACGTGGCGGGGGCACTGTCAGCTCTCGGTGGTTCGCACAGCGCGCTGACAACGCGTCGGATCTGGTTCGCCGAGGACCGGGACGGTGTCGCCGAAGGGCGGGTGCAACTGCTGGACGACGGTGTGATCGTGCGGTTCAGGATCGGTGGCGGTCGGGACGACCTGACCGTCAAGTTGCGTCCGTGCACCCGGGAGCAGCTGGTCGGCCGGTTCACGACCCAATTCGAGACCACGCCGTTCACGTACCGAATCGAGGAGGACTGGTCGCAGGACCGCAGGGCGTTGGCTGCCTCCTTGGTGCACGATCACCCGCCGGGCGCACTGTCCGGCGCGGTGGAGCCCGGCGCCGATGCCGCCGCGCCGATCGACGAGGTGCAGGATCAGTTCCTACACGCCTGCGCCCCCGCCGTGCGACTCAACGGGCTGGTCGCGCTGGGCCCGGTCTTCTCGACGAAGGCCGACGATGTCACGCTCGAAGACCTGGACGTCGACATGGAGGCGTGGTCGGTCGCCGGACTGGAGTTCCTGGAGGTTTCGATCCGGGTGAAGCCCAAGGACGGGGACGATGCTGCGGAATTCACGGCGCGGGCCGAGCGCAAGCAGCGGAAGCTGGCGGAGACGGTGCGGGAGCGAGGGGTGACGCTCTCCGAGCACCCCGAGAGTAAGACCCGGCGCGTCCTCACTGCGCTGGCGGAGGCCGGGCGGCGCTGACGCATTACCGGCGACGGTTCCGGGCCGGGCCATAGGGCCTCGACGAGGGCCAAGCCTCGTCCGTGTTCTTCCTCAGGGCGCGCCTTTCGTGCGACGGGTGTTCCAAACGGTCCCTGGTCGCTGCCGGTCACAATGGCCTCAGTGGCGGTGACGGACACGGTGATCTCGATACTCCGACTCACTGTGTGGACCACCGCGTTGGTGACGAGCTCACTGACGATGAGCCGCAGAGCCTCGACGATGTCGTCGTCGATCTGCCACTCCCGCACAGCATCGACCGCGTGCGCGCGGGCGTGGGCCACGCGAGGCGGCCATCGATCACGACGGACTTCCCTCCAGCGAGGAGTCTTGGCAGGTATCCCCGGTGCGCACCGGGCGACGACCGGCCACGGACGGCTTCCAGGCATCGGCAGGCGTGGGTGGCAGAACGGGAGGGTCTGCCGGTCGGGCAGGGTCGGGTGGCGGAGCGGGCATGTGCCGCAGCCCTCGCAGCGGCGAGCAGGCCAGCACCGCGACGGGCACAACCAGCAGGACGGCGCCCCCGATCAGAGTGGGCCGTACACCGAGCCATGTCCCGAATCCGCCGGCGAGTAGCGCGGCTACTGGTCGCGCTCCGGAGGTCAGCCAGGTGCTCACGGCTTGCATGCGGGCCTGCATGGCGGACGCGGTGATGATCTGGCGGATCGCAGGCCAAGGGCCTGCGTGATGCCAGCGACTGCCTGGCACAGCAGAAGGCCGACGGTCGCACGACGGTCGACCCGCCAGGCGAGAGCCACCGAGCGGTGCACCAACTGCGGCACGCGCTTGGCCATGTCGCGCATCCGAATGGAGCGGCCGGCCGCTTCGCGACTGCCAGTCAGGTCCACATACCGCATCTGCGGCTCTGGTGCGGTCGTCGAAGCGGGGCCCGGCTCTAATCCAGGAGGAGAGTCGGCAGTCGGGCCGTTCTGCGCTTCGCCAGTCGGCATCGCGGGCGGGGCTGCCCGTGGAGTGGTACGCGGTCCCGGGACACTGTCAGCTGACGCATCGGCGGACTCGCTCATACCGCCCATCCCGTACCCGGCGTTGCTGCGCGGCGGGTGACGGCGTCAACCCTCCGTGCATTGAAGCTGATCATGCCCTCTGCGGGCCGCCAATGTTCGAATCCAAGAGGCCGATACGCGAGGGCGAAGACAGGATTCATGGCGTCCTCCATCTGGGCGCTTCGGTGGCACTGGTGCTCTAAGAACGGCGCCGATGGAGGTCCGTAACGGCCG
Source organism: Streptomyces sp. NBC_00569 (assembly GCF_036345255.1). Lineage (NCBI taxonomy): Bacteria > Bacillati > Actinomycetota > Actinomycetes > Kitasatosporales > Streptomycetaceae > Streptomyces > Streptomyces sp. NBC_00569. The sequence continues at coordinate 2,037,932 of NZ_CP107783.1, forward strand.
CCCCAGGGGCAGATCGTGGACAGATGTTCAATTCGGGAGTGGTGGCCGGTCCAGCTGCGACCTGAAGGGGCTGATGATGACTCGAACGCCCTCATCACCCGTCCGTGGTCTTGTCTGGGCAGAACCGTATGGGCGGTGGGACGGAAGACGCTTGCCCGTGAAACGCCTGCCGCCTGCGCTCCACGTACCGCTCTGAGCTTTTCCCTTCGGCGTGCCCTTCTGGTGAGTAGCGTTCGCGCGCCCTGCCGCCGCCGGGCAGACGGAAAACCGCACTCACTCAAACGTGGACAACACCATCACTCCACTGCCAGTGGAAGACATCCCCCTGCTGGGCCAGGGCGTTCTGGTCGCTCATCCCGATTCCCTCCTCTTGACTCCGGCATCGAGGTCCCATGGTGACGGCCTAAATGGGCGAGCTCACCAGTACCTTGGCCGGTCATCGGGAGCGGCTGCGGACGTGGACGAGAGACTGCGGCGAAGTAATCCGCCCGGGGCGCGTGAGCATGCCGGGTCGATCCGATCGCGCAGGGCCGGGATCGGGTCGTGCCAGCCGCCGTTGTGGCGCAGCAGCTCGGCGTGGGACGTCGGCGGGCCGTTGGTTCCGGGACCACGGCGGTGGCGTTGAGGACGCCGTCGTGTGCCGTTGGTACAGCTGAAGGCGGGCGGGATCGGCCACTGGCGGCCAACGGACCAGCTGCCGGAGGAGGCGCGGAAAGAGCGGGCCTCGGCAGGCGAAACTAGACTGGAGAAGATTCATGTCCATCGGCCCCGACGCAAGCGGGTAATCCTGATGGCCGAACACATACGACTGGCAGACGTAAAGGCTGGCGCCTCCCGCGGCAGGCCGTCACCAGCGGGGCCCCAGGCGGACGAGCGGGAACAGCGGCCGGACGGGCTCGCGCGGCTGATCGCGTCCGGCGCCGGGAACCGTGCCGTCGGCGCGTACCTGAACCGAGAGGCGCGGGGGGCCCGCACCGCGCGGGACGCTTCCTCGTCCGACGGGCACGTGCTCGACCCGTCGCTGCGGGCGGAGATGGAATCGCATCTCGGCGCCGATCTGTCCGGGGTCCGGCTTCACACCTCCCCCGCAGCGACGGCATCGGCGAACGCCCTGCGCGCCAGGGCCTACGCGGTCGGGCAGGACATCGTCTTCGGGCCGGGCGAGTACCGGCCCGAGCACGCCGCGGGCCGGGCGCTGATCGCCCATGAGCTGACCCACACGGTCCAGCAGGCTCTTGGCGGGGCCGCTCCCGCCGGCTCGGACAGCCATGAACGGGTGGCCGGTGACAGTTCTTCCCGCTGGGCCGACGGGCTCGGCCCGGCCCCGGTCAGCCAGGGCTCGGCCATCGGCATCGCCCGGGCGCCTCAGACCGCCGTGGTGGCCTCGACGCCGGCGACCCAGACCGTCTCGGGCGGCGTCGGCGGTTTCGACAACCCCCTGACCAGCAGGGAAAGGGCCCAGATCAGGCGGCAGATCGCTCAGGGGAAGAAGCTCAACTCGAGCATGAAGAACCGACTGCGCTCGGACGCGAGATACCAGTGGCGCACGGCGACGATGGGGAAGGGCTTGCAACCCGGTGCGGGGTATCAAGTGCACCACATCACCCCCCTGGAATTCGCGCACCGGTTCCCAACCAGGTTTCCCAACGACCCCAGCAATCTGGTCTTGATGGAGAACGTCGCCCATAACCGATGGCACAAGATGATCAATGATCAAGTCCGCAGCAAAGGCGGAAACCTCTCCCTCAAGGACCTGAGGGACGTCCAGAAGAACACGGTGCCTTTCAACGAGGGCGACGTCTTCGTCATCGGCGAGAAGGGGAAGGTCGTTCCGGCTGGAGCGAGCAGTCCCGCTCCCGCATCCAAGGCGGGCAAGGCGGCTGCCTCGAAGCCCAAGGGGGGAGGCGCCTCCAAACCGGTCACACCCAAGTCACCCGCGGCGTCCAAGGCCGCCAAAGTCGCCAAGGCCGCCCCGTCCCTCAAGCCGCAGAAAGCGACCGGGCCGCAGACCCCCGCACCGGCTCCGGCCGGGAAGGCCGGAACGGGAACGGCCGAGGCAACGCCACTCAAGGAGGCGGGCGCGGGCGGGGCGGCGGCACCCAAGGCGGGCGCGGCCGGCGAAGCAGCGCCGTCCAAGGCGGGCCCTGTGGGCGAGGCGGCGGCACCCAAGGCGGGCGGGGTCGGCGAGGCAGCAGCACCCAAGGCGGTGGGCAAGACGTCCGTGACGCCCGGAGCCGTCCCCAAGGTCGGCCGCGGCAAAGGCCCTTCCTTCGTCGAGGGTTTGGCAGGGCACCTGGGGGTCGCCTTCGACCTGATCCAGGCCGTTCCGGAGGTCCTGGAGGAAATCGCCAGGGAGAAGCCCGAATGGTTCCCCGAAGGGGCTCACGTGCAATTCCACCAGGTCGACGAGAACAAGCTGTTCAATCCCAGCACGTTCGACCAAGGATATCGGAGTACCGGCTACTCCGTCGACAAGGTGAACGGCGAGATGATCTACCACGACTCGACGGGCGCGCGGGTGACGAGAGAGGAGGCGTTGAAGCCACCGGCCAGGATCCCGTACGACCCCAACCGCTGGGATCCCGCCACAGGCGCCTGAACGCACCGCGTGGCCCCGCCACCCACCCCACGCGTCTGTTCCGGTACACCGACGACCTCGACGCTGGGTGGTCGAGGAGAGCCTCGGGCTGGACGTGCGCTCGGCGGGCGACTCGAACTCTCGGTCACCGCTGGGCTTTCCACCGGAGCGCGTCACCCGGCACCCGACGCGAAGTCCGGGGGCATGACGCCTGTCCTTTCCCCCGACGGCCGTGACCGTCCGCGTCGGTGAGCGCGATGCCATGGAGGAGGCGCCTGCCAGTCGTACGTCCGCCGGACCGACAACCCACGTTTCAGGGGTTCTTCGCCGCCGGGGAGGGCGTGGCGGCCGAGAAGACGGAAGCCGTTGTGGAGGTCGTCGACGGCGCGTTGGGCGACGCGGTCCGGGGTGACGCGGACGGCTAGGTCGCGGGCGGCCACCGTCGGAGGATGGGTGAGGGCGGCGACGCGGCCCGCGCGGACGGCGATGGCCTCGGTGCGGGCGCAGCGGCCTGCCTGAACTCACAGTGCCGCCTACCGAACGGCCTCTTCCCTGCGACTTGACAGCAACACGAATTGACATATCACCAGAGCGCACTTTAGGTAGATATATACCATTTATCAGGCAATCTGGACAAAGCCCTGAAGCAAAGACCCTCTTCTGAGGAGTCTCACGTGTCCGAAGTCCTGACCCCTCCCCATTCTGTGGTGGGTTCCCCACTGCTTTTGGCGCTCTCACGCCTGGACGGCCTTTTGGCGCAGGCGGTCGACGCCCTGGCAAGCAGTTGGGCGGCGGAGACGGCGGCCGATGCGTTTCCAGGCCTGCACGTCAGCGCCTCTCAGGCACGGCACCTGCTCCAACTGCCCCCGGGCCGCCCCTTGCTGGAAGCGCCCGCGGCCCGGGATCCCCGGCCCGGATGGGATCGCATCACATCCGACCACGCGGGATGGCTGTGGCTACGAACGCGCTACGGCCTGTCAGATCTCGAACTCGACGTGGCGCTGATGGCACTGGCACCCGAGGTGGACCTCCGTTACGAACGCCTCTATGCCTATCTCCAGGACGACGTGAGTCGCAAGCGTCCCCTGGTCGGACTGGCCTTGGACCTGCTGGCCAACACCGCCGACGGGCGGCTGGCTTCCCGTGGGGTCTTCGCGCCCGAGGCACCGCTGACCGCGCACCGCCTTGTGACCCTCGTCCCCGACCCTCGGGCCATCCATCCTCCCTTGCTCGCGCACTTCATGGTGCTGGACGAGCAGATCACCGACGTGCTGCTGGGTCAGAGCGGACTGGATCGCAGGCTCGCCGACTGCTGCCGGCTGGAGACTCCCCAAGCCGCGTCGGACCCCGATGCGGGCCTGCTGCGCATGGCCGAGTGGTCCGACGGACGGCGTCCCCTGCGCGTGTACGTCCAAGGACCCGCGGGTTCGGCCAGGGGGCGCCTAGCCCGCGACGTGGCGGCGGGACTTGGGCTCGCGCTCCTGACTGTAGAGACTTCCGGCCTGCCTCATGACCTCGACTCGGCGGCGGCCGTGCTGGCCCTCGCGTTCCGGGAGGCATCGCTGTTGGGCGCATTGCTCCGCATTGACGACGTCGAGAGCATCCGGCTCCAGCCTGACGACCAGGACGTCCGCGAGCGGATGCTCGGCGATCTTCTCGCCGAGCACGACGCCCCCGTCGTCGTCGAGGGAGAACGGGACTGGACGCCCCTGACCCAGCACGCCCTCGGCTTCGTCCCGGTACCGGTCGCCAGGTGTGACTTCGCCGCACGGCAAGCGCTCTGGGAGCGGGAACTGGCGGCCCAGGGTGTGGGCGTGGCCCCCACCGATCTCCACGACGTCGCCGCCCGCTTCCGGCTCGGCCCGGACCAGATCGCTGAGGCGGCCCTGACCGCTGTCGGTGAGGCCGGCAGAAGAGCCGCGTGCGCCGGCCCAAAGGCCTTGCCGAACTCCCCAGCTCCTGTGCCGGCCCGGGCCGAGTTGTTCGCCTCCGCTCGCGCCCAGAACAGCCACCGGCTGGCGTCTTTGGCACCGCGCGTCGAGACCGTATACGGATGGGACGACATCGTCCTTCCACCCGACTGCTCCGCTCCGCTCGCCGAACTCTGCGAGCGCGTGGCGCACTGCCAACAGGTCATGGACGACTGGGGCTTCGAGCACACGCTCTCGCGCGGAAAGGGCGTCAGCTGCCTGTTCAGCGGCCCTCCGGGCACCGGCAAGACCATGGCAGCCGAAGTCATCGCTAACGAGCTGGGGCTCGACCTCGTCAAAATCGACCTCGCAACCGTGGTCAGCAAGTATGTCGGGGAGACGGAGAAGAATCTGGAACGCATCTTCACCGCCGCGGCCGACACTGACGCCGTGCTGCTCTTCGACGAGGCCGATGCGCTGTTCGGCAAGCGCTCCGAGGTACGGGAGGCGCACGACCGCTACGCGAACATCGAGATCGCGTACCTGCTCCAGCGCATGGAGCAGTACGAGGGACTCGTCATCCTGACCACTAACCTGCGCCGGAATCTGGACGAGGCGTTCACCCGGCGCCTGCAGTTCATCGTCGAGTTCCCCTTCCCCGGCGAAGCGGACCGTGAGCGGATCTGGCGGGTGTGCTTCCCTCCGGAGGCGCCGCGCGACCCCGCCCTGGACTTCGGGAGACTGGCCCGGGACTTCCAGCTGACGGGCGGAAGCATCCGCAACATCGTGCTGCATGCCGCGTTCCTGGCGGCCTCAGAGGGCACCGCGATCGGTATGGCGCACCTGCTACGGGCGACCCGGCGCGAATTCCAGAAGCTGGACCAGGTCATGCCAGGAGCGGGGCCGGACGGCGGAGAGAAGGGCTGAGCCGTGTTCCAGGACCTCGACGCGACGCTCAAGGCGATGCTGAGCGATGGCGAGGCGCCCGAAGCGCTCCGTGGGGCCGATGTCAGCTTCGTGACGCCCGACAAGGACTTCAAGCCCACCCGGGACACGGTGAACCTGTTTCTCCACGATGTCCAGGAGAACAGGATGCTCAGAGATCAGGCCCCCCTCCTGGAGCACGTGGTCGACGACGGCTTCGTCAGCCGGCGCCCGCCGATGCGCGTGGACTGCACGTACCTGGCCACCGTCTGGTCGCACAAGACCGAAGGGGTCAGGACCGAGGACGAGCATCGGCTGCTGGGAGAACTGTTCCTCTGGCTCAGCCGCTTTCCCGTGATTGACGAGCGATTCCTCCAGGGCAGTGTGGCGCAGCCGCCGCAGCTGCACCCGCTCCCTACCTCCGTGGGGCAGCCGAAGGACAGCACAGGCATGGGCCAGTTCTGGACGGCCCTTGGCGTAGCTCCCCGGCTGGCGCTGTCGTTCAACGTGACCCTGGGACTGCAGCAGCCGGAGGAGCCGGAGCGGTACCCGCAGGTACGGGACATCCAGGTGCAGCCTTCCTCCAGCCACCCCACGCTCAGGGGCCGATTGCTCCAGAAGCTGGACGGCACCGCGCAGCCGGTGCCCGGGGCACACGTGGAGGTGGTCGAGGCCGGGCGGGACACGGTGGTGGGCGCTTTGGGCGACTTCTCCTTCGCGCACTTGGACTTCGGCACATACACACTGCTCGTCCGGCTCGCGGGTCGACCGGACGTGCGGACGCGGGTGGAGTACGTATCCGGCCGCGACGTGCACGAAGTCGTCCTTCCGCAACCCTGACACACCCCAGACAGCCTAGGAGGCTTCGATGACCGAATTCGAGACGAGGGCGCCAGGCGTATATCTCCAAGAGATCGAAACTGCCGGGCCGATCGCGGGAGCGGGTACTAGTACGGCGGCGCTGATCGGCACGGTCGCAGGCGACCCTGCCAACTTCGTGCTGGGCAAGCCGGTGCTCGTGACGAACTGGACGTCCTACCTACGCGAGTTCGGCGGCTTCAGTAAGCCGCTGAGTCTTCCTTACGCCGTCCGCGGCTTCTTCGAGAATGGCGGAACGCTGGCCTACATCGTGCCGGTCAGCGACATGTCGGGGCTGGAGAGTGCCCTGGAGGCGCTCACCCACAATCTGGATGTCAGTATCGTCTGCCTGCCTGGCCAGACGGACTTCGCGAACCAGGTGAAGGTGATCAACCACTGCGAGGCCATGGGTGACCGCTTCGCAGTCCTGGACGGTGCCCGTAATCCCGACAACACCGCAGACACCGAACCATTGCGCACCCAGCGCGACGGGCTGATGACCGAGCGCGGGTTCGGTGCCCTGTATTGGCCGTGGATCCGCATCAACGATCCCGAGGCACCGGCGAACAGCCCAGAACAGGTGACGGTCGCCCCCTCGGGTCACATCGCCGGTGTGATGGCTCGCAGCGACAACCAACGTGGGGTACACAAGGCGCCAGCCAATGAGGTCGTACGGGGAGCCCTTAACCTGGAGCACCACCTCAACGACGCGGAACAGGGTGTTCTGAACAACCTCAACATCAACGCGCTCCGGACCTTCCCTGGTGGCCCGCCCATGGTGTGGGGTGCCCGTGCGCTCTCCAGCAATACGGCCTGGCGGTACGTCAACGTGCGTAGGCTCGTGGCATACATCTCGGACTCCCTGCTGCAAGGTCTGCGCTGGGCCGTATTCGAGCCGAACAACACGGCACTGTGGAAGGCCCTCGAACGCACCGTCACGGAGTTCCTCACGCGGGTGTGGCAGGCCGGCGCACTGTTCGGACGAACAGCCGAGGAGGCCTTCTACGTCAAGATCGACGAGGAACTCAACCCCGCCCCGGTACGGGAACTGGGCCAGGTGTTCATCGAAATCGGTCTGGCGCCCACCCGACCCGCTGAACAGGTCGTGATCCAGCTGGGCCTGTGGTCCGGCGGCGGCCGTGTCAACGAAGCGTAGAGAGAAGGACCGGACATGGCACAGACAGGCCAGCGGGTCGACCCCTTCCGCAACTTCAACTTCCTTGTGGAGCTGGACGGAATCGCCCAGGCCAGCTTCAGCGAATGCAGCGGCCTGGGGTCGACCACAGAGATCGTCGAGAACCGCGAGGGCGGCGACAACACTACGGTACGCAAACTGCCCGGCAAGACGAGCTATTCCGATATCACCCTCAAGTGGGGTATCACGCCTTCGCGAGAGTTGTGGGCCTGGCGCCAGCAAGTGGTGGACGGAAACGTGGTCAGGAAAAATGGCTCGATCGTCGTGTACGACCTGGGCAACCACACCGAGGTGGCGCGCTGGAACTTCATCAGCGCCTGGCCTGCCAAGTGGGAAGGCGCGTCATTGAGCGCCAAGGGCGCGGACGTCGCCGTCGACACGCTCGTGCTGGCCCACGAGGGCCTGACCAGGGTGTGACGGCGATGCTGGTCACGGAGGTCGAGTTCGAGCTGCCGAAGGGGTATGTGGACGGCGTCGGCAACCTGCATCGCAACGGCGTGATGCGGCTGGCGACGGCCGCGGACGAGATCTACCCCCTGAAGGATCCGCGTGTGCAGGACTGGCCCGCGTACTTGATCGTCATACTCCTTTCCCGTGTGGTGACCAAGCTGGGCGGGGTGCTGGAGGTTACACCGGGCGTGATCGAGAGTCTCTACTCGGAGGACCTGGCACACCTACAGAATCTCTACAACCGGATCAACGGACTCGCACCCACCACGGTCCTGATCACCTGTCCCCACTGCAGCAGGGAGCACGAGGCGGAGGTGCCGCCGCTGGGGGGATAAGAGGCTACCCCGTGGAACGGGTCCGCCAGGAGGTGGCCTTTCTGGGACGCCAAGTCCACTGGTCCCTGGCTGAGTTGCTCACCCTCGACCACTCCGAACGACTGCACTGGATCCGCGAGATCGCCACCACCCTGGAAGGAGATGGCGAACCATGACACAGGACGGTCCCCTGCCGCCCCGGCCGCCCCTGGGTGAACGCCTGGACGCCCAAGGGCGGCGTCTGACCGCCCGGTTGGTCACGACACTGCCGTGGGCGGGGCCGCTGCACGTGTTCATCGACCACGCATCCGGGCTGGTGGTGTGTGGGGGCCGGTTCGACCGGATCGAGCGCGACGCCGACCGTCCTCCGCGGCTCACCGCGACCGCTGTCAGGCGTCGGCCGCGACCCGGCGTCGGCCCATCGCCGGGCGGGCCGCCGACGCCTGTACCACCGAGTCTCCCGCTGCCCGAAGCTCCCGCGGCGCGAGCGCCGACGCCTGTACCACCGGATCTCCCGCTGCCCGAAGCTCCCGCGGCGCAACGGCCGTCGGCCTCGTCCGTGCCACCGTACGCGGGCGACCCTCTGCCCGCCGCGGTCAGATCGCGGCTGCGGGCGGCCGTCGGCCCCGCGGCCGACGCTATGCGGGTGCACCACGACGACGAGTCCGGCGCGCTCGCGCGGGAACAACGGGCGGATGCCGTCACCGTCGGGCGGGACGTCTTCTTCCGACACGACCGACTGCGGCCGGCGGAGCAGAGCGGCTTCGGGCTGCTCGTGCACGAGGCCACACACGTCCTGGCCCTGCTGCGGCCCGGCGCGTCCTGGCATCGGGCGACCGGCGCGGGCGCGCGGGCCGAAGAGGCGGAGGCGCTGGCCAATGAGCGCGCGGCCATCTTCGGTGGCCGGTCCGGCGCCGCCCTGCCACCGTCGTCAACCGAATCCGGACACATCCCTGACCGGCACCCGTCGGCCCCGGCCCAGATTCCGGTACCCACCGCTTTTTCCTCATCGACGGCCCGCCCCCAACGGGCCCCGACCGACCGCCACACCGACGTCCCGGCCACCGCACCGCCGCCACTCGACCTACAGGCCTTGCGCCGGAACGTGATCGACGACGTCATACACCAGCTGCGCACCGAGTTCGAGCGCGGAGGCTGACATGGCGACCACACCCTTCCGCCTGCCCCCGCTGCCCGGCGCCGCTTCGGTCAGCGCCGCCCTGGCCAAGGCCGAAATAATCGATACCGCGTCGGGCGAAAGCTACCCGGTGATGTTCAACCCGGAGGAACTGAAACTCGACCAGGGCAACAGCTTCGCCGAGATCGGCATCCCGGGCCTGAACACGCCGCCGGTGCAGTACGTCCGCGGCAGGGCACGCACCCTCGCCATGGACCTCTTCTTCGACACGTACGAGACCGGAGGGGACGTCCGCGCACACACGGGGCCGATCGTGCGGCTGCTGGACAAGCGGCCGGACACGCATGCCCCACCGGTCCTGCTCTTCTCCCTGGGCAGCTTCCAGTTCCGCTGCGTCCTGGTCGACGCCAACCAGCGCTTCACCATGTTCCTGCGCAACGGCACCCCGGTGCGCTCTAGCCTCTCGGTGCGCTTCCAGGAATACGTGCCGACGGACGTCGAGGTGCGCGGCGGAGTCTTCTTCGCGTCGCCCACAGCATCGGGCGTCGTCAACCGGGCAGTGTCAGCCGCCGAGTCGGTCATGTCGCAGGAGCCGGCGGTCCATGTCGTGGTGGAGGGCGACACGCTCAGCGCCATCGCCGGCGTCTACCTCGGCGATCCCGCTCTGTGGCGCGAGATCGCCCAAGCCAACGCCATCGTCGACCCGCTCCACCTCGCACCCAACACCCGCCTGGTCGTTCCGCCGCGGCGGCGGGGAGGCACACGGCCATGAGCACCTCCTCCTACGCGCCGCGCTTCGAGCTCCGGGTCGCCGGGCTGACCATGGCCGCCGAACTCGCCAACCAGGCGGTGAGCATGACCGTGGAGACCAGCCTTGACCTCGCGGGCACCTTCAGCTTCGTGCTGCGCAACCCCGACAACCGGCTGCTCGACTCGCCCCTGCTGGACCCGGGCAAGACGGTGGAGATCCACCTCGGCTACGGCAACGACCTGAAGCCGGCCTTCCTCGGCGAAATCGCCGCCGTCGAGCCGTCGTTCCCGCAGAGCGGCGCGCCGACCGTCCAGGTTTCCGGCTACGACAAGTCGTACCGTATGCGCCGCGGTGAGCAGGAGCCCACCGAGTACACCTTCATGAACGACACAATGGTGGCCGCGCAGATCGCCGTGGAGAACGGGCTGATCCCCGTGGTGGACCCCACTCCGGGCCTCAAGGAAAAGATCATCCAGGTCGGGGGCGACATGGCGTTCCTCAAGGAGCGCGCCCAGCGCTACCACTTCGACGTGTACGTCGAGTGGGACCGGCTGCACTTCCAGTTCCCCCGTCCACAGACTGCCGCCCACGTCTTGGAGTGGGGCCGGAACCTGTCGAGCTTCAGCCCGCGTATCTCGGACTCGGGTGCCGCCGGGCTGCAGGCCGTACGCGGCTACAACCAGGAGCTCGCGCAGACCATCCACGGCCTGGCACTGGCCGCCGACCTCAATCCGGAGCAGCTCACGGAGCGCCTCGGCAGCTCCGCGGCCGACCTCGTCCTCACCATGACACGCAAGGGGATCCGCCGACACGTGATGGACAACCCCCTGGACGCGAAGATCCTCGCGGAGTCCCTCCTGATGGAGCTGCTGGAGGGCATGTACGAGGGCACCGGTTCGTGCATCGGCATTCCGGAGCTGACAGCGGGCAAGTTCATCGAGATCCGCGGTGTCGGCAAGCGGTTCAGCGGCACCTATCGCCTCCGTAAGGTCACCCACCGGATCGACGAGAGCGGCTTCACGACCGACTTCTCGATCAGCCAGAGCGGCCACTCCAGCCTGCTCGGCATGCTGCGCAAGCAGATTGTGGAACACCCGCCGCCCAACCGCGCGGAGCCCTTCTACGGCGTGGTCCTCGCCGTGGTCGAGGACAACCACGAAATGACGGCCGTGCCGCCCAAGGCCCCGATCGGTCGGGTCAAGGTGTGCTTCCCCGGGCTGTCCGACCGCTTCACTAGTGAATGGGCCCCGTGCGCGCGTCCCATGGCGGGGAAGGACATGGGCTTCTACTGGCTGCCCGAGGTCGGCGACCAGGTGCTGGTCGCCTTCGAGTTCGGCGATCTGAGCAAGCCGTACGTCATCGGCGGCCTGTGGAACGCCGACCAGCCACCCCCCGAGACCAACACCGACGGCACGAACAGCACCCGCGTCATCAAGAGCCGGGCCGGTCACACCATCTTCTTCGACGACGACAAGGCCGGCGGCGAGCTGGTCATCAAGGACGGTGGGCGCGGAAGCCGGATCACCCTGAACGCCACCGACGGTTCGCTGACCATCAGCGCCGCGGGGGACCTGAGGATCACGGCCGGCGGGTCCGTCACGCTGGAGGCGGCGGGGGGTGCCACGACGGTCACCGTGAACGAGACGGAAGTCGACATCTCCTAAGGAGAGAGCTCGAATGGGGAACGTACTGACGACGGCCAGCACAGTGACCTGCGGGCACGTGCCGGAGCCACTGCCTCCGCCGCCACCGCCCGGAACGCCACCGCCCCCGGTGCCCGGTCTGGTCGCCACGTCCAGCGAGGAGAAGCTGAAGGTCGAGGGCCATCCGGTGCTCGTGAGGGCGAGTCTTCTTCTGAAGGACGTCTCCAACTGCCCCAACGCCGCGTCAGGGTCGCCCTGTCTGCACATCACGACGGTGCTCAGCGGTGAGTCCGCCAAACTCAAGGCCGGCGGGAAACCCGTCATGCTCGACGTCATCGGCTTGCAGACGGATGGCCTGCCACCACCACCGGTCCTGAGGCCCAAGCCCAACCAGTCCAAGCTCACCTCGCTGTGACCGGAGGCACCTATGGACCCGGACATTCATGGCCGCGGCATCGCCTTCCCGATGCGGCTGGGAACCGCGGGGCTGAACGAGTCGGCGGGCCTGCGCAAGATCCAGGAGTCGATCCGCATCATCCTCGAGACGCAGTACGGCGAGCGGGTGATGCGCCCCGACTTCGGCTGCAACCTCAAGCGGCTGCTGTTCGCGCCCAACAACGAGGCGACAGCCAGCCTCGCCCGGTACTACGTCGAGGAAGGGCTGACCAGATGGGAGCCGCGCATCGACATCCTCGACGTCACCGTCACCAACGACGGCGTGGGGGCGGCGCTCCGGATCGACATCAGTTACCGCGTCCGCGCGACCGGCGCCGCCGACCAAGTCGTCCATCCCTTCCCCCTGGAGCGGTCGCCATGACCTCGGAGTCGAAGCGCGGGCGTGTCCAGCCCCCCGATCTGGACGACCGGACCTGGCAGGACCTGTCCGCGCAGATGCGAGCCCTCAGGACGTCGTACGCGCCGCAGTGGACGGACGACAGGCCGAGCGACATCGGCATCACGCTCATCGAACTGTTCGCCTGGCTCGGCGAGGGACTGATCTACCGGCTGAACCAGGTTCCCGAGAAGAACTACATCGCCTTCCTCAACCTGATGGGCATCACCCGCGACCCGGCCACCCCCGCGGCCACCCACCTGTCGTTCGGCGCCAAGGGGCCCGCATCGGTCCACGTGCCGGCGGGCACCCAGGCCCACACCCTGCCCGAGGAGGGGGAGGCACCCGTCGTTTTCGAGACGGACGAGGACGTCACCGTCCTCCCCACCAGCCTCACGACCGCCCTTCTGCTCACCCCGGACCCCGACGACGACTCCCGGCTCGTCTACGACGACGTCTCCGCCGACCTGGTCGGCTCGGGGACCGGGCGGCGGCTGATCCCGGTCCCGCCGGGCCTGACGACGCTTTTGTGCCTGGGCTTCGAGCAAGCGGTCGAGGGGGAGATCACGCTCCGGCCGCGTCTGTTCCGGCCGGCTCCGGACGCGCCGGCGGGATCGACGACCTGGGCCGCGTCGGTCCCCGACGAACAGCCCGGGGACTGGCCGGAACTGGGCCCCGCCGGTACGACGAACGGCATGCACGACAGGCCGGTCGCCATCCCCGTACCGCAGTCGTGGGCTGCCCAGAACCCGGCGGAGGACTGGGGCGACGCGAGCCCGGCCCCCGGCTCCGCCGCCTTCGACCAGGCGCGCTTCTGGATCGGCCTGCGGATCGGCAATCCGTCCGAAGACCCGCTGGAAATCGGGCTGACCCGGGTGCTGTTCAACGCCGCGCCCGCCCACACCGCGCTCACCATCCGCTCCCCCGAGATGCTCGGCGAGAGCGACGGCGAGCCCTTCCAGACGTTCGCGCTGCGTCACCACCCCCTGTATCGGGGGCCGGATGCCAAGGCCCCGTACGCGCACGTCGAAATCCAGGTCGGCCAAGGGACGCCGCCCACCTGGGAGACCTGGCAGCAGACGCCCGAGCTGCTGCCGGGGCCGGGCAAGGTGTACCGGCTGAACCCAGTGACCGGGGAGATCGGTTTCGGGAGTCATGACGAGCGCCACAGCAACGGTCACGGCAGCATCCCGCCACTCGGCGGTCTGATCCGGGCGAGGGCCTACCGGCATGTCGCGTCGGGCGCGGCCGGCAATGTCTCCCCCGCTCGGATCGTCGTGATCGGTACCGCTCCTGACGGAACGGTACCTGGCGGGCTCGACGTGACCAACCCGGCGGCGGCCAATGACGGCAGCGACGAGGAGCCCATCGAGGACACCCTGCGCCGGGCCCCGGAGCAGCTGAAGATCCGTGAGCGCGCGGTGACGGCCGACGACTACGTCTATCTCGCCCGGGAGGCGACCAGCGACGTCCGGATCAGCGCCTGCCTGGCGCCGCATCCGCCGCGCGGCACCCCGTGGACGTTCGGCGGCATCGACCGCGCCCCCGGGAACGTCTCCGTCATCGTCGTACCGGACCAGGGCGTCGCGGTGTCGCGGCCCGAACCGCCGCCCGAACTGATCGACACGGTACGGGCCTACCTCGACGAGCGCCGGGACCTGACCGTCCGGCTGTTCGTGCTCGGTCCCCGGTATCTGCCGATCGTGGCCAAGGTGTCCGTGGTCGTGTGGCGGGAGGCGGCCCTCGCCGGGGTCGACACGGAGGAGGTCAAAGCCGAGGTCGTGCGGAAGATCACCGCGTTTCTGCACCCGACCCGGGGCGGACCGGCCGGCCAGGGCTGGGAAGTGGGTGAACACGTCTTCAGCTCCGATCTGTTCCGGGCGGTCATGCCACCCGACGACGTCGGATACATCGAACAGATCACCGTCGCCGCCGGCCCGCACGATCCCGACAGTCGGCCCTTCGCCCCAGCGGCCCCCGGGGCCTCAGTCCAGGTGGCCGACTACGAGCTCGTCTGTGCGGACGTGCCCGACGTGTCGGTCAGACAGTCGACCTCCTGACGGACAACGCAGAGAGGAACAGCGGCCATGCCCGAGAGCAGCTATCTGCAGCACCTCCCACCGGTGCTGTGGAAGGACACACCTCAGGACTCCGAATTCTCCCTAGGCAGCGCCCTCTGCGTCTTCGAAAAGATCCTCACCGGCATCGACGACGATGTGCCGGTCGTGCACACGAAGCACACGCAGGCAGGGGACGAGAGCCACACCCACCGGTCGATCGCCGAGCGGCTCGCGCTGCTGGACCGGCTGTTCGATCCCTGGACGACACCGCCGGAGTTCTTGCCGTGGCTGGCCTCCTGGGTGTCACTGCGCTTCCCCGAGCTGCAAGGCCGACAGCTGTGGGACGAGTACCAGCGGCGCAAGGCGACCGCCGAGATCAGCGGGGTCCACCGGCGCAAAGGTCTGCGTTCGGGCCTCACCACGTTCCTGGACCTGTATTCCGTGGGCAAGGTGCGGCCCCGGGTGGCCGTGGACGACGGTTCCTCACTGTTCGTGGCACACGTCGCAGCCGGGGTGCCGGCGCCGGTGTCCGCCCTATCGCCCTTCCGGCCGTTGCTCAACGAGAGCGACGGCCTCGAGGTGGAGCGAGAGGGGCTGTTGCGTCCCTGGTGTGTCGCGCGAGGCCCCGACGGCACTCTGTTCGCCGGCGACCGAGGGCTGCCGGCAGACCTCGCCCCCGGGGTGCGGCGCCGAGTGTGGCGACTGGACGCGACAACCGGGCAGCCGGACCTCGCAGACAGTCCGCCGCTTCCCCGCCCGCTCGCGCCTCAGCAGGTGTTCGGCCAAATCATCGCCGTGGCCGTGGCCCCTGCCCGGGCCGGGCGGCCGGAGACACTGTTCATCCTCGACAGCACCGGCAAAATCTTCTCCCTGCCCGCTCCGTACACCGCAGATACCGCGACGGAGCTGACCAGGCTCACGCCGGGCTCGGGGTTCCGGCTGGCGATGGCTGTCGACGATCAGGGCGACCTGCTGGTCCTGGACCGCGGACTCCAGCCGGAAGAGGTGGCGAGGCCGAAGGTGTTCGTCGTCCGGCCCGCGCCCCTCAGTGTGACAGTCAAGGACCTCGATCCGGCGTTCGTCACCGAGCCCCTGTCACTGTTCGTCGACCACGACGGCGCGCTCATCGTCGGCGACGGAGGTGACCGGGAGGCACCACCCTTGGAGGATTCAAGTGGCGGAAACCTGGTCCGGATCGTCCGCGGCGGCACCGAGTGGACGCACACCCGGCTGCTGCCGCGGCAGAATCCGCTCGTGGCGCCCACCGCGGTCACGCGCACGGACACGGACGGCCTGTACGTACTGGACGCGGGCCTCTGCCCGTTCTGGCCGTCAGCAACCGAGCACCCGTTCATCCTCCACACCGCCCGGCCGGCCGTCTTGGTCCGCGTCGAGACGGCGTCCGGGGCGACGGCGGGCAACACGCTCCGGGTGACCGAACCCGGACACTTCGTCAATCCCACCGGGATGACGGCACACGGCAAGCGCCTGATCATCTGTGACCCCGGCCAGATCGAGTCCTCGGGAGTCCGCCTCGACGGCTACCGGTCCCGGTTCGGGCCCTTCGACATCAACATGGTCATCCACTTCTCGAGATCACAGCTCTCGGCGGACCCCGTGGAGCAGCGACGCGAGCTCAGCCAGGCCGTGGGCACCATCAAGTCCATCGTCCGGCAGCACATGCCCGCCCACTGCCGTTTCAGCGAAGTGACCATGACCGAGCCCTAGCAGCGATGAGCGGTGAGCAGCATGGCAGTCAAACGCACGGAGTACTTCAACTTCGACACCGGCAGTGCCCGCAGCGGCGGCACAGTCCGGGCAGAGACCCTGGTGGACACGGACGACTACGACCGGCGGCTGGACGAGGCGCGCGGGTGCTCCCTGCACACCTGGGGCGTCTGCGGCGGCCTGGAGGTGAGCGCAACACTTGGACAGCCGGGGGTGAACGTCCATCCCGGCACGGCACTCGACTCCGTGGGCCGCACGACCATCCTCGCGGCGGACGGCTTCGCCGTCGTGGATGGGGGAGTCGACCCGGAGGAGGTGCTCGACATCCCGACGGTGGAGGTGGGCGCCGACGGCCTGCGCCTGGACACCGCGGGAGTCGCCGAAGGCACGCATCTGCTGACCTTGACGTGGCGTGAGGTCGTCGGCGAGAGCCGCCTGCTCCGGCTGCACGCACCCTGGCTGCGGCTGCTGCCGAACGACGGCTTCGAAGACGTGGGCAAGCAGGTGGTGCTCGCCGAGGTGTCCTTCGGCGCCGACGGCGCCATCACCTCTCTGCAGCCCGGGCCGCGCCAGATGGTGGGCGTGCCCGTGGAGCGGGTCCGGTTGAGCTGCGCGCGAATCACGTCGGAGGCGGGTACGAGCGTCGGCCAAGGGCAGGCCGCGGAGCTGCGCGCCCGGAGCGGCGGAGGCGTGGACCTCACGGTGTCCGCCCCGGACGGCTCCGAACGCACCGCCCTGTCGGCGGACGGGGCGACCGGCCGGGTCGGCATCGGTACGTCGTCCCCGTCCGCCGCACTGGAGATCGACACGAATGGGTCGGACGGGCACGGCCTGAGGATCACGTCACCCGCCGCGGGCTCGGGCATCGAGCTGGAGAACGACGACGTCGGACCGGCGTACGGCATGTTCATCGGCGACGACGGCGCATGGCGTCTCACCAACGAGAGCCAGGAGACCGACCTGCTGGTGGTCGATGCCGACGGCGCCGCGGGCGTCGCGGGCAGTTTGAACGTCGGGAACACCCTGCAGACATCCACTCTGGCCGCGGCCAGCGCGAGCATCGCAAGCCTCGCCGTCGCGACCACCGACGACGGCCCGAACGCGAGCCTCCACGTGGACGGAATGGGGCTCCACTCGGGCGGCGGCGCGGGCGGGTACTCCTTCGCGGACCGGGGTCTCGGTAGCTTCGTCGAAACCCCCTCCGGCGGGGAACGCTGGGTCTGGTATGCCTTCGCCGGAGCCGCACGGCTGTGGTCCGGCGAGGACCGGCTCACGGTGGGCCTCGGCTCGGGCGACGCGCTGGACGTCCGGGGGCGGATGAGGGTGCGGGAGAGGCCCGGTGACACCTCGTCGGGCATCTGGTTCCACCAGATGGTGCCGGACCAGGACCGCGCGTTCGTCGGGATGGAGACCGATACGAGCGTCGGTTTCTGGGGCAACACCGGCGCCAATTGGGGTCTTGTGATGGACACCGGCACCGGCACGGTGTCCTGCCGCAACGGCCTGTCCGTCACCGGAGAAGCCGTCTTCGGCCGGCACTTCGGCCGCCGTGACGTACCGGGCGTCCTGCACCTGTTCGGTTCCACCGTCAGTGACACCGGCGATGGCCTCCTGGTGCTCAAGAGCGGCGGAGACGTCGTGGCCATCAGCGGCGGCAACGACCGGGTCGGGCTGGGCACGATCACCCCTCAGGCCAAGCTCGACGTGAACGGTGACGCGCGGGTCGCTGGCAGGGTGGACAAGGGGGGCGGCGGATTCAGGATCGACCACCCGCTGGACCCCGGCGGTCAGTACCTGTGCCATTCCTTCGTCGAGTCGCCGGACATGGCGAACCTCTACCACGGAGTGGTAGAGACCGATGAGGCGGGCGAGGCGACCGTCGTACTCCCGGACTACTTCGAAACCCTCAACCGCGACTTCCGCTACCAGCTCACGCCGGTGGGCACCATGGCGCAGGCGGCGGTGACGGACGAAATCAAGGAGAACCGCTTCACCCTGCGCACCGACCAGCCGGGCGTCAAGGTCTGCTGGCAGGTCACAGGAGTCCGGCAGGACGCGTGGGCGCAGGCCCACCGCATCACCGTCGAGGAGGACAAGCCGCCGACGGACCGCGGCTACTACCTGCATCCTGCGGAGCATGGCCGACCGGAGACCGCCGGTGTCGTGAAGCACAGAGAAAGGCTGCACCATGACCGATCAGCAGACGAGTAACGCGCAGGAGCGGATGCGACAACGGCTCGCCGACCTCAAGCGGGACTACCAGCGAGGCGAGGCACAGCTGCAGCGACTGATGCAGGACGAGACGGCGACGCGCGACGGGCTGCTGCGGGCCAGCGGGGCGATCCGGATCCTGGAGGAAATACTGTCGCCCGCCGACCCGGACCAGGCCGCCCGGCAGGACGGCGTCGCACCCAGCCCGGGGCCCGGGGCCCGGGTCACGAGTGTGCCGTAACCGGAGACCGGGAGGACCTCATGGCAGGGGCCGAAAAGCTGCCGATCGTCTACGTCCGAGGCTTCGCCAGCGACACCGCCGGCATCGACAAGGTGGTGACGGACCCCTTCTACGGTTCAACGAGGGCTCCACCCACGTCCGTATCGGTCCGGACAACGAGCCGTACTTCTACCAGTTCGAGAGCCCGCTGCTGCGCCTGCACCTGGACGAGGGCTACCAGATCCTCGTCAACGGCGGCCAGGAACTCTTCTCGGCCTCCCACGACACGATCCCGCCGGACAGCATCTGGGTCCACCGCTTCTATGACACCTCGGCCACCACCTGGGGAAAGAAACCCAGGGAGTTCCGGCTGGAGACCGCCGCACAGGACCTGCTGAAGCTGATCGAGACGATCAGGGAGAAGTCCGGGGCGCCGCGTGTCCATCTGGTCGCCCTCCATGGGCGACCTGGTGTGCCGCTGCCTCGTCCAAAAGATCCTCCCGGACCTCGGACGTGATCCGGCCGACTGGGTGGCCAAGCTCTTCACCTACGGCGCCCCGCACGGCGGCATCACATTCGACGCCGGTTTCGGCCTGCTGGAGCGGCTGCGTGACCGGACTGGCATCAACGGCGCGGAGATCTTCGGCCCGGAGCGGACGTACGAGTACCTGACGCCGTGTCGGCGTACACATGAACGTGGCTCTGGCAAGGTATTCAGAGATCATCTCGGTGACACGGTCAGTTGGTCTGGATAGCGGGCAGCCTGTGATTGTGCTCCGTTGAACTGGCAAGTCTGTTGCCGCAGTTGGCCAACGTGCTGGTGGTCTCGGTCGAGGTCTCGGATGCTGTTGTTACGGTCCGTGCCCGCACGAGAACCGGTGTTCCTGCAGGATGTACGGGATGCGGCCAGCTCAGCGAGTGGTGCCATAGCCGCTATGTAGCGCGGCTGGCGGACATCACTCTTGGGGGCCGGCCTCTGCGCATCGACTTGTCCGTACGCCGCCTGTACTGCGAAAACGCGACCTGCTCCAAGAGGACTTTCGCCGAGCAGGTACCGGGGCTGACCGTGCTCTACCAGCGGCGGACACCACAGTTGCAGTGCCTGGTGGAGGACGTGGGTGTGGTACCGGCCGGCCGGGGCGGTGCCCGAATGTTGCGGATCTTGAACGTCACGCTCTCGCGGTGCACCGTCTTGTCCCAGCTGATGCGGGTGCCGCTTCCGTCACCCGAGACACCCCGGGTGCTGGGGGTGGACGACTTCGCGCTCTACGGCGGCACCTACGGAACTCTCCTGGTCGACGCCACCTCCCGGCTCCCGCTCACGCTCTGGGAGGGACGCGACGCGGAACAGCTCGGCCGATGGCTCCGTGAGCACCCGGGTGTCGAGGTCGCCCTGCCGGGACGGCTCCCTCACCTACCGGCAGGGCATCTCCGCAGGTAGCCCCGATGCCGTGCAGGTCAGCGACAGAATTCCACCTCTGGCAGGGCCTCTCCCGCCGCGTCCAGGACATCGCCTCCGCCCACCGCAACTGCCTTCCCGCAGCTCTTGCCCCCGGTCAGCGAGACCGATCCCGCATCGGTCGAGGAGACCGCCGAGAATGCCACGGCGGACACCCGAGCGGGGCGGCATGCCCGAAAACTGTTCGAAGCCGTGCAAGCCCTGACCCGAACCGGCCGGAGCCATAGCTCTGTGACCCGGGAACTCGGACTGCACCGCCGCACCGTGAGCAAGTACGCCCGGGCGGGCACTTGGCAGCCGGCGGGTCCTGGCACGGCTCCTGCCGCCCCGCCGGGCCGGGTCAGCACACGGAAGGTCAAGTCCCCTATCCACATCTGGGGATGAGGTAGAGAAAGTTCTATCGCGTTGGTGTCAGACGCTTGCTGTCGCGGCTCCGGCACCTGGGGCTGGCGCCCTCGAGGCCGTTCAGGAGACGGCATCCTCAAGCAGAATCCGGAGCAGTAGCCAGGCAGATAGACATGCACGCAGAAACAGGTGAGGCGTCTACCGAATCCGGTCAGCGCCCACCTCGCCTGGTCTCTCAGCTGCCGGGGTGGCGGGATTTGAACCCACGACCTCTTCGTCCCGAATAAGGTCCGGAGAAGATCGAGACCAGAGTACGGTGACGTTAATGCAGGCCATGCCTTTGGTATGAGCCTGTCGCAGTGGGTGCTTGGGGGGTACTGGGAGAAGATCTTCTCCCAGATTTCTCCCAGGATCGGCGCTGGGCGAACCGCGGCCACGGCACGTCCTGCGCCCGATAGGGAGTGTCGTGGACTTGCGACCCTTTTGCCTGGGCTTACGGGTTTGACGCGGCCTGCGGGTCGGGCGAAAGCGGCCCGCGGACGGCGTTAAGCACTACCTGACCTTGTTTATCAACAAACTTCGTGAACAGTTGTTGGGAGTAGCCGAAGACAATGGACCAGCCGATGATCTGAGCTGACGAGTCCAGGGCGCTTAGTCCAGGAACGAATCCGCCACGCATGATTTGCAGGCCAAGTACGGCCGTGAGCGCGCCGGTCGGAAGTTTCAACACGGCCAGAGAGACCGGGACAGGATAAGGGGTTGCAGTGCCATTAATTCGCCGCAAGGCCGAAGCTGCGGAGATAGAGGCACCCAATACGCCGAGACTCTCAACGACAGCGTAGTCTGCACTGGCCGCGGCCGTGAAATTGACGTCCCAGAAAATTGGGGCTTTATTCAGCGTTTGACTATATACGGGACAGACAATACTGAACGGAGCAGCGCTGTCGGGTGGATTCTGAGGGGTGAAGCAAATGGGGACTAGCCATGGAAAAATTGCGGTAAGAATTGCTACGAGCACTGCTAGAACTGCAAGAACTGCGGAGACGGCCTGGACGATGCGCACGAAGCTGCCGACGCGAAGATGTTCTCGAAGAGCTTCTAGTCGGGCAACACTCACGGCGTCAAGAATTGTCTGCACACTGTCTGTATCGAGTTCGCCGAGCCCCAAGATTTCCTCAGAGTGGACCCTCCGGGGGTCATCCTCGCGAAGTTGTTCCCTAATTACGCCAACCAGTCCTGGAAGTAGTGGCAAGACTTCATTGGGAGGAATGGCTTGCAAGAGAAGCGTGCGAGCAGTATTGACGTGGATTTGCGCGACAGTCAAATGCGATCCGACCAAGTGGCCTCGATGTTCGTTGTGACCAAGCTTCTCGGTCGCCTCTTCCAGTTCTCTTCTAGCCTTATCGACTAGTGCCTGTTTTCCCTGCACGATTGGCTTACTGTCTAGCAGCGCTTCTAGCTCGTAGATGCTGGAGCGGATCGCCTCGCGCAGCTCCCATGAACCAATCTCATTCTCCCTATCACGGCAGCGACGTTTCCGGTCCGCCCACCAAAGGAGTGGGTGGCAGACGAGCGATGGCCTAATTCCGTCGGGCTGCTCAGGTTCTTTACCATCAGACATGTGTGCATCGTGATGCCTGTCCGTTACCTGTGCTGAGTTGGCTACTCCGGCTGGGCTAATTTCTTGCCCGACTGACGGCCTGTTTGCCTGCCATCTGAGTCGCCAGTCGCTCAGCGCCCCGGTTCTAGTGTCTCGTGATTCCGTCGGCGTTACTTGATCTCGCGTGCCTCGATGTTGCTGGCATAGAGGTCTCCATGGAACAGGCCGCCGAGTTGCGGGAGTTGGCGAACAGTCGTGAGGTGTCTGCGGATATAGCCACGCGGGCCCGGATCGTGCTGTGGTCGGGCGAGGGGCGCCAACGCATGGACATTGCCGAACTGCTTGGTGTGTCGCTGCCGACCTTGGACCGGTGAAAGACTCGATATGCCCGGCGCGGGCTGGCCGGACTGGAAGGCGACCGTCCCGGCGGGGCCCGCGAACAGGTACCGGCGCGGGTACGGGCCCGGGTGATTGCGCTCACGCGCATGACGCCGCCGGCCGGCACCGGTCTTTCGCACTGGTCGACGCGTGAGTTGGCGAAGTACCTGAAGCGGACCGAGAACGTCTCCGTGTCCCCCCGATTCGGCAGCGCTCGCGCAGTACTTACGAGAGCGCTACAACTTGTACGCTCCCGAGCCGCACCTGCTGCCCGCCGAGGTCACAGCGGAGCAGTTCCGGACCTCTAACGCTGCGGACATGAATCCGGCCGCCGAGCCGGCGCGAGGCAAGACTCCGTCAGACGAGGTGCCGGTTCCCTCGCAGCGGGACCGCGCGGAGATCGACGTAACCCTCGACAGTTGGCCAGGAGCGGCACCAGCTCTTCCTCCGGCGTCGCCCGGTAGAACGCCGCCCACGTCTCCTCTGAGACCGAAGTCTCCTCCGTCGGAGGTGACTTCGGTGAGGTCGAAGTCGTGACCCTGCCAGGAGTGGGGGTGTTCGGGTGGCAGGCGGAGGTGGTCGCGGAGGAGGCGGATGACGGTGCGCCGGACCTCGCGCAGGGACAGGTAGGTGTGCCGGGCCTGCGCGTCACCGGCCGGCAGGTCAGCCTCGGCGGTGTAGGGCAGGCGAGGTAGGCGCACAGGACGTCGATGCAGGTCTGGCGCAGGGCGTGGGTGGGGGCGTCGTCGGCGAGGCCGGCCAGGGCGTGCACGCCGCCGAGGCGGACCGCGGCGGAGTAGTCGCCGAGCTGGCCAACGGCGGTGGTGAAGCGTTCGGTATGCAGGCGGGTGGCCTCGCGCAGCGCGCCGTCCCCGTCGACGCGCTGGCGCCGGTAGGCCACGATCAGGGCGACGAGGGCGCCAGCCCCGGTGACCACGCCGAGGGACAGCTTCACCAGGTCGAACAGCGTCGTGGAGTCGATGCGGTGCTCGGGCTTGAGGCCCTGGGCGCCCAGCAGGCCCCACGCGGTGTAGAAAACGGAAGCGGCCACCAGAACGGCGGCGGCAAAGGCCAGGACGAGGACGCTGCCGACCGGCCACAGGCGCAGGCGGCTCCGGTCGGTCCGTCGGCGGGACGTAGCTATGCCCATACACGATCAAGACTGTGCTGACGCGCCACCGGTTGCATCCCGCGCCCACTTCTGGGTGGGCAACGCCGCGTGGACCGCATGCCGGTCATCCGGCACGAACTTGTGACCAGCTCGCCGGGAGGCTGGAATTCCCCCGGTGTCCCCCAAGCGATGCGTGTGCATGAGGAACGCCTGGTCAACTGGGGGGGAGAGCCGGCCCGCTGTAAATCTGCCGGCGCCCGGCCCGTGACCGCTCCGAGGGCGCTGAAAAAGACCTAGGAGAAGATCTTCTCCCCGTTCCGGCGTTCAGCCTCCTAGATTGTCCGGCACAGGCGCGGCAGAACTTTCCCTACTTCATCAAGCACCCGTCGTCGCTCCGCTCCTCCGGGCGGGCGCGCAGTGCATGAGGTCGGGACACGTCGTGGCTGGGGCGGTCGGCTCCACGGCTTTAGGGACCCCTTCCGCCCTTGCCGAACAGGCAATTGCCCCTCAGTGACCGCCGCGCCCGTAGTTCGCATCGAGGGGCTGAGCGGCGGGGCTGCCGCGCCGAAGTCACCCGTTTGGATGCCATTGCCAGGCCCGTTCGGTCGACCGTGTGAATGGTGGGGTGTTGTAGGCCCCTATCAAGAGCGAGGTCGACATGACAGTACCTGCGATACGCGGCTCACTGCTCCGAAGCAGAACGCTGCGCGTGGCGACGGCAGGTTGCATTGTCACCGCCCTGTGCGCGCTGAGCACGGCCCCGGTGGTAGCGAACGACGGTGCGAACGCCGCCAAGCCGACTGTCGTCCTGGTCCATGGCGCCTTCGCGGACGCCTCCAGTTGGAACGGAGTGATCGAGCGGCTGGAGCGCCGCGGTTACACCGTGATGGCCCCGGCCAACCCGCTGCGCGGCCTGTACAGCGATTCCGCGTACATCGCCTCCGTCCTGAAGACGATCAAAAGCCCGATCGTACTGGCAGGTCACTCCTACGGCGGTGCCATCATCAGTACGGCCGCGGCGGGAAACCTCCAGGTCAAATCCCTGATCTACATCAACGCGCTGATGCCCGACGTCGGCGAGAGCGGTATGTCGCTATCCGCCCGATTCCCCAGCGCCCTGGGCACTGCCACAAAATCCCTGCCGTATCGGACGGCCGACGCCAGCGGCACCGACCTGTACCTCAAGCGGGACAAGGTCCACTCGGTCTTCGCCAACTGCCTGCCCGAGAGCCAGGCGAACCTGATCGGTGTCACCCAGCGCCCGGTGGCCACGACCGCGTTCTCCGAGACGGCCAAGGTCGCGGCCTGGAAGAAGATCCCATCCTGGGCTCTGATAGGACGGCAGGACATGACCATCAGCCCCCAGCAGGAGCGCTTCGAGGCCGAACGGGCCCACTCCCACACGCAGGAGATCGACTCCTGCCACGTGTCCCTCATCGCCCGCCCTGACGCCGTGGCCGACCTGATCCTCCAGGGCGCCACCGCGGCTGCGGGCGGCTCCGACCCGCAGCTGGCGTACACCGGCACCGGCCAGCGGGCCATCGCACTCGGCGGCAGCGCCGCCGCCTTCCTCACCGTCGGCACAGCAGTACTGCTTCTCAGCCGGCGTCGGGGAGGTCGATGATGAAGTGGCAAGGCGCATCCGCCGCGCTCTCACTGTCGGCGAATTCGAGCACCAACCCGCAGAGACCGAGGAGGAAGGGGACTACAGCGCTCGCGAGGGCAGGTTGCTGCTCCGCCGCCACAGGACGCGAGAACGGCCCCTGCGCGTGCCACAGGCGTGCACCGGGGTGGGCTGAGGCCTCAGCATAGGAAGCGCTCGTCTGGGTGAGTGGCCGGTTCGTGGCGCCTCGTCGGGGTTGGACTGGTTTCCCCGTGGTTCCTCGCTGTCCCCCGCTCGATCTACCCCTGTGGTGCGGCAGTGGCGCGCCGTTCAGCGCGCTGCCTGCGACGCAGAAGGCCGTCACCAGCGCTGGTGACGGCCTTCGCCGGGGAGCCTTTTGTGGTGGTCAGGGGCAGCTGATCCGGGTGTCCCCCGTGTCCGTCGTGCAGGTGTCCGTGTTGTAGCCGCCGTTGGCGGTGTCGTTGCCGGAGATGTTGTCGACGGTGTTGAGGTTGTCGGTGCCGTAGTTGCCGATCAGGCTGTCGTTGCCGGGTCCGCCGTTCAGGGTGTCGTTGCCGAAGCCGCCGTCGAGACGGTCGTTGCCGTAGCCGCCGTACACGGTGTCGTTGCCGTAGCTCGCGTTGACGCTGTCGTCGCCTCCGAGGGCGCAGATCACGTCGTTGTTGTAGTTGCCGTTGAGGGTGTCGTTACCGCTGGTGCCGACGATCGTGCAGCCGCGACTGTTGTTCACGGTGGTGGTCGCGGTGGCGGTGTTGTTGCCGGGGTTGGGGTCGCTCTGGGTGGCGGTGACCGTGGCCTTGTTGGTGAGTGTCCCGGCGGCGCGGGGCTCGACCACGACCGTCACCTTGGGGTGGGCGTCGGGGGCGAGAGTGCCCAGGGAGCAGCTCACACTCGTCGCGGTGGTGGTGCAGGTGCCCTGGCTCGAGGTGGCCGAGACCACCGACGCGGCGGGCCCGGTGAGCGTGTCGGAGAGCGTGACGCCGGTGGCGGAGGTGGTGGTGCTGTTGTTGACGGTCACCGTGTAGGTGGCACGGTCGCCGATGCTGACCGTGGCAGGGCCGGCCTTGGTGACGGACAGGTCCACGCCGGAGGGCGGCGGGGGCGGTGTGCCGCCGCCGCCCTCGTAGCGGGCCAGTGCGAAGTCGGTGTTCGGGCCGCCCTGACCGGCGGCGACGATCTTGCCGTCGGGCTGGAGCGCCACGCCGCGAGCCTGATCGCTGCCGCCGAAGTCGGTGGTCACCAGGCCGCCGGTGCCGAAGCCACTGTCCAGGCTGCCGTTGGTGTTGTACCGCAGGACCGCGAAGTCGCCGCCGGGCCCGTTACTGCCGTCGACGACGATCCTCCCGTCGGGCTGCAGCACGACGTCTTGGGCCTCGCCGCCACCGGAGGTGAGGACCCGGCCGGCGTTACCGAAGGTGGTGTCCAAGCTGCCGTTGACGTTGTAGCGGGCCAGCGCGAACCTGCCGCCGCTTCCCCCGGCCGCGACGATTCTGCCGTCGGGTCGGACCGCCAGCCCCTCCACGGCCTCGTAGTCACCGAAATCAGTGCGCTCGATGCCGTCGCCGCTGAAGCTCGTGTCCAAGGTGCCGTTCGCGTTGTAGCGGAGGAGGACGAAGTCGAAGCGGGTCGTCCCGACCTGGCCCCCGGCAATGATCTTTCCGTCGGGCTGCAGTGCCAGGGCGCGCGCATCGCCGCCCTCTTCCAGCGACTCGGGCGCCGGGTCGGTGGTCACCTTGCCGTCGCCGCCGCCGAAACTCGTGTCCGGGGTGCCGTCGGCGTTGTAGCGGGCCAGTGCGGCATCGCCACCGCTAGTGCCGAGGGCGACGATCTTGCCGTCGGGTTGCACTGCCACGTCCTGGGCCTCGTCCGGGCCGCCGAAGTCGGTGAACACCCTGCCGTCGCCGCCGCCGAAACTCTGGTCCAGGGTGCCGTTCGTGTTGTAGCGAGCGACCGTGAACCAGCAGCAGTTCTCGTACCCTCGCCAGCTGCTGCCCACCGTGACAATCTTGCCGTCGGGCTGCAGCGCTACGGCGTTGGCCTCGCTCCACTGGAAGTCTGGGTTCATGTTGTTGATGGCGGTCGTCACGGTTCCGTCGCCACCGAAACTGGTGTCCAAGGTGCCATCGGCGTTGTGACGGGTCAGCGCGAAGTCGCTCTCCAATGCCGAATAGTCGGCGGAAGCGCCGACAGAGACGATCTTGCCGTCGGACTGCACCGCCACGTCGTTGGCGTGATCGTCGTCGGCGAAGCTGGTGAGCACCTTGCCGTCGCCGCTGAAGGTGGGATCGAGGGCGCCCGGGGCAGCGGCCGCGGTGCCGGGCAGGGCCAAGACGAGTGCCAGACCGGTGGCCGCCACGACCACGGCCCGGGCGGCCCGTGACCGGCGATGTCTTCCCCGGTATCGGCGCAGATGAGAGGTCAGCATGGGCCGCAGCTTTGCGCCGGACGCACAGCATTCCGCCCGCCCCCGGGCCGCGTTGCGCTCACCGGCCGCCGGAATCCACCCCCGCGGGTGAGAAACCATGCCGAGGCGGGTGACGTACGCCTCGACGGTAGGAACGGGGCGTACGGCAACTCCACTTCCATGCCTGGATGGGCATGGATCGCGTCAGCCTGTGAGCACGACGCGTTTGCGGTCTTGACCCGGTAGCTGAGCGGAACGACGGTGGTGCACATCTGAGCACGGTTCATGAGGAGAGGGCAGCCATCCCTTCTCTTTCGCGGATCATCCAGCAGGCGGGACACCTCTTCTTCAGTGCGTAACTCCTTGTACTGCACAGCGGTACGGCTGTGCAGCGCGTGGTAGCGGCGCTCGAACCCAGACGCGAGATGCTGGGAAGCGGCAGATCGTCGAGGGTCAGCCGTTGGTTGCCCAACTTGATTCCGTCGTGGGCAAGCCAATCGAGTGGCGCCTCGATGTCGGCGCCTCACCCAGGCGCAAGTTCGCTCGAGCGGCAGCCGTGTTGGGTTGGACGGTGAGCCGTACCCCTCCGGCCCATCCGGCCCCTTCGGCACGGTCCACGTCCTGAAGGAAGCGGAAGATCGAAGGCAGCGCCTGCACCACCGGCGGCATGGCGAGGCCGACGCACTCGTCATCCTGTGACATCAGCCACACAGACTTTCGGCTCTCAGGTCGTCGAATAGTAGATCGAGGCCTGACGGCATAGTGCGTTTTATCTGTCTTGATACAGAAATGATCCAAGCCGGATCGGTCAACATTCGACCCGCTCAACGCTCTCGCCCACTCGTGCAGCGAGCAACGGCTTCTGACGGACCAGCAGACTTCTTCGCCACCTCGGGAGCCGGACCAGCACGCCTGCGCGCCCGTTTCAAGCGCCGTCCGTCGCTACGAAGCGAGGTAGTACTGCCGCCGGTTGCCGCACCCCGACACCAGTTCCAAGAATGTCGGCCGCAAGGCGTCTCCGCGGCCCTGGTGCAGGAACTGGGCAGAGCCGGACCCCCTGGGGGCGCTCCGCGATCACCGAGCGAGGTCACGCATGAGGAAGCACCGCAGGAAGTCGTCCCGCCGGCCGATAGCCATCGCTGTCATCGCCGTAGGAGCCGTGGGTGTGCCCTCCGCCGCCATGGCCTGCCTGGGTACTCAGGATGATGCGGGCGGTCGCCCCTCCGGCCACTGGGACAAGGCGAGCTCCCACCAGCGATGGACGGGCTCGTCCTGGGGTCATGAGCCGACTGCGGAAGCGTCGAAGAGCCCCACTGCGACTCCCCGCGCACCGCGGACCACCGCTTCTCCCAGCGCACCGCGAACCAGTGAGTCTCCCCGCGCACCGCGGACCACCGCGTCCCCCACTGCACCGCGGACCACCGCGTCCTATCGCGCACCGCGGACCACCGTTTCTCCCAGCGCACCTGCTACGACCGCACCGGTATCCGGGGACGCGGCCCGCGTGCTGACGCTCGTCAACAACGAGCGCAGCAAGGCCGGATGCTCGCCGCTGACCATGAATGCGAAGCTGACCAAGGCCGCTCAGGACCACAGCAAGGACATGGCATCCCACCAGAACATGTCCCACACGGGCTCGGACGGGTCGTCGCCCGATGACCGGATCACGCGTGCCGGTTACAGCTGGAGCTCCTACGGCGAGAACGTCGCCTACGGCTACTCCACGCCCGAGAAGGTCATGGCGGGCTGGATGTCCAGCCCGGGCCACAAGCGCAACATCCTCGACTGCTCGTTCAAGGAGATCGGCATCGGCCTCGCGCAGCCCAACAGCTACTGGACTCAGGACTTCGGCACGGCCCGATAGAGACATACGGGGGATGGTGCGCATCCTCCATCGAGTGAGGCCCCCGACCGGAAGTGGCCCGTGTCCCCCGTCAAGTAGTGCGGATGTGCGGAACCAGCCAGCTGTATATCTGCCGACCCTCGGAAGGCGGTGCACCCGGTGCCGTCGTTGGACGGTCAACGGGCGGCACGCAACGACAGACAACGACCACGCATGACCCGGCGCCCGCAGATCAGCACTGGTCGAGGTTGGATCGCTACAGGAGGCCGACGGCGTTCATCAGTTCGTCGATACGACGTGGTCAGGGCCAGAACCGCTGGCAAACCTCAGGGCTGAATCCCACAGGGCCGTTCCGTCGCAGGCGACGAGGTGCAGCAAAACTCCCTGGGGAGTGATGCGCCCAGGGAGCTCACGGTAGGGGCGGCTGTCCTGTGCGGAGGACTCGGCCGTGTATCAAAAGCATGGACGGGCCGGACGATGGGATGTCCAGGTCCGGCCCGTCCGTCCGCTGCTAGAGGTCGAGTTGGTACTGGTGTGTCGTGTGCGTGGGTGTGTAGCCGAGACTGTCGTTGATCTGTCTCATGTGAGTGTTGCTGTCGGCGGTGTCGGTCAGGAGGCCACCGAGGTCCGGATAGTGCCCATGGGCGTGTTGGATCGACTCGGCCTTCATCCATCGGCCAAGGCCGTGTCCACGGTGCTCGGGCAGCACGCCGGTGCCGTAGTGCTGGCCATCACCTGTGCCGTTGCCGGGAATGACGAGTTCTGTGAATCCGGCGATCGAGCCGTTGAAGGTGTCGATGGCGGCGACGGTGTGCAGGTGGTCGCCGCGCCGTTCGACGGCCTTTGCCGCGGCCCGGACCCGGTCCACGTCCCAGGTCACGGTGCCGTAGTCGGTGTCTTCCATGGGCATGTCGTCCATGGCGCGACGTGAGACGGCAAACGTGTGGGCGAGGTCGTCGGGGACGGCTCCCTGCCATGCCGCCAGCCGGTAGCCGGGATGCGAATGCTCGATGATCTCGGCGAGGGCGGTGGTGTCCACATCGGCCAGTGGCAAGCGGGAGAACCTCAGGGTGAGGACCTTACGAAAACCGCGCGCCACCAGGAACTGGTCGCCGGGCGCTCCGGCCTCGGCCTGCGCGATGATGCAGCGGCGGGCGTTGTCCCGGGCGGCGGCTACGGCGGCGTTGAGGAGCTGCGAGCCGACGTGCCGGCGTCGCTCCGCCGGATGGACCTGGAGGGTCAGTTCGGCCAGGTGCTCCTGTCCGGGACTGTTGAACAGGCGCAGAAAGGCGGTTCCGGTGGGGATGGAATCGGCGTCGAACGCCAGCCATGCAAGACGCCGGCTGTTCGCGCCGTGAGCGGGGTCGGTCAGTGGGGTGATGCGAGACGACAAGGTGTCTCCGTCGTGAGGAAGTGGCAGAGGTCAGTGCGCGGACTCAACTGCTGGGCACTCCTGTGCATGTGCTCCACACCTCCTCGTCGACAGCGCCGGTCCGGAACGACATCGGACGGCTGGGAGAACGTAGCTGGCCCATCGGTTTCTCGGCAAAGGGTCAACGAAAGACCGGTGCGAGCGTGCGGTCACAGCCACTCGTTGATGGCCGCGACCAGCACGGTTGCCTCGTAGCGGACCGCCAGCTTGTCGTGCCTGGCGGACGTGGCGGCTGGTCTCGACGCCGAGAGACGTGCGGAAGGTGAAGGGGCGACGAGCGGCATCGCGATGCGGCCTTGAGCCTGGCACCAGCGAGCAGGGCCGGTCACCGTCCCCGAGTCCTCACGGACGAACGCGGATGATCGTCTTTCCCTTGCGTCGCTCGGTCGGGTTGAGGGCGGCGACGGCATTGTCGAGGGGCGAGACGTCACCGATGTTCGTCCGCAGCCGTCCGTCCCGCACCCGCTGCACGATCTCACCCAGTTCGGCACGATCGGCCTCGACAACGAAGTCCACCGCCAGGCCCTCAGCGGGTCGCGCCTCGACCGCTCCGACGATGGACACCAGCGTTCCTCCAGCCTTGATCAGGGCAGCGGACTGCTTCTGAACGTCGCCACCGATGACATCGAAGACCAGATCGACGTCGCCGACGTCTTTCAGCGCGTCATTCTCAAGGTCGAGGAACTCGTGCGCGCCGAAGTCGAGTGCCTTCTCACGGTCGGCGGCGCGTCCGGTGCCGATGACGTAAGCGCCGGCCTCACGTGCGAGCTGGGTCACCATCGTCCCGACGGCCCCGGCCGCGCCATGGGCGAGGACGGTCTGGCCAGACTGAAGGCGGCCGTGCTGGAACAGCCCCTGCCACGCGGTCAGACCTGAGATGGGCAGGGACGCGCCTACCGTGAAGTCGACGTCGCCGGGCAGCGGTGCGAGGTTGCGTGCTTCGATCGCCACGTACTCCGCCAGGGTGCCGTCACGGTGCCAGTCGGCGAGGCCGAACACTCGCTGCCCGACCGACAGCCCCGTCGTGCCGTAGCCGAGGGCGGTGACCACTCCGGCCAGCTCGTGGCCGGGGATCGACGGTGTCTTGTCACGGCCGGCGCGATCGGTCCAGGTCGATGGCCACTCCATCTCAGTCGGGACGAAACCCGACGCATGAATCTGAACGATGACGTCGTTGATCGATGCGAGCGGCTCGGGCCGCTCCACCAGCGTCATCCCGGCCGTTCCCGCAGCCTGGTCCGTCACCACGATCGCTTTCATGGGAATGGCCTCCTCGGTCATTTGTCTCTTTGGTAGAACTGTTGCGGGTATGGAAAGCCCGATCGAGATCCCCTCGGCCGGGTGATACGGCGCGGCCGGCCGATCTGGACTGCGTCCGCCGGACTGCTATGCGCTCGTCGCCATGTCTCCGACCTTAGGAGCGGAACAGCCCAGAGGGATGGTCCATTTTCATGGCAAAACCTTGGGCCACTTCGAGGTTCGACCTGCATGTCGAGCCGACCGGGCCAGGCGTGTGCAAAGGGCTGACGAAGGCGCTGCCGAACGCCGTATCCATCGGGGCGTTCGGGAGCGGATGGTGCCATCCGGGTACGACTGACAGAGCCCGCCCGGGCTGGAAGAGGGGGAGAACTCCGGGCGGGGCTCTCTGCGATCCTCGCGCGACCGAGCTTGCTGCCGCATGCGTGGCTCGGCCATTCGGGTGACCGTGGAGCTATGGAGGTCGCACCGATTATCGTGCACTGGCCGTACGGGTCGGGCGGCCGGCGGGTGGTCGTACGGGCAGATCCTCGGCCTCGCGTACTCGGACGGCGACGTCATCGAGTCCCTGCACCGTGCGGGCCTGACGGATGCGGAGGAGCTGCTCGACAATCCGTAGTGGGTGAAGTGGCGCGGTGGCAAGCCGCACCACTACCAAGCAGCTTGAGAAGGGGCGGAGCGGCCGGATTCGAACCGGCGTCCTCGCGATTTTGGAGACCGCGCGCGTCGACCACTGCGCTACGCCCGCCGCCCGGAGCCTACAGACCAAGTGGCGGAGAGTCCGCCCTCCGCCCAGACTCGTCTGCGCTCAAGAGTGCACGGATGCCCACGCCACGACGGCCAGAGCAATAAGCAGGACCGCCCACCCGGTGAGCCGCGAGGCCAAGCGTCGCCGCTGCCGGGCGCCCTCCTGGCGCGGCATGCGGCGCTCTTGCCGCTGCTCCTCTGGAGTCTCGCTCATGCCGCGATCACCTCGCGCTCCGTGCGGATCGGTCCATCGGGGTGGCCAGCCTGCCTCGCTAAAGACCAGCACGCTCCGGATCAGCAAACAATCATGTGCCGAGAAGCTTCGCCGACCCATCGGACTGGTGCTAGGCGGAACGCTTCGGCTTTCGCGCCGCCGTCTTCTTTGCAGCCGTCTTCTTCGCTGGCGCCTTATGTGCGGGCGCCTTCTTGGCCGTTGCCTTCTTGTTCGGCATCTCATGGACCATCGCGTGCTCGCCCTCACCGCGGGATGCCTTGGCCTTCTGCACGGACTCCTTCAGCGCGGCCATGAGGTCGACTACCGCCGCGGGCGGCGCCTCCGTCTCGTCGGCGCGCTGCGGTGTCTTGCCCTTCTCCTTGGCAGTGATCAGGTCGGAGATCGCCTCCGTGTACCGGTCGACTGCGGCGTCGGCGGGGATGTCGTCGCTGGAGAGGGCGTCCATGAGGGCGAGCGCCCGTTTGATCTCTTCTTCGGGGACGTCGACGGCCGGCGGGGCCAGACTCTCGGAGGAGCGGATCTCGTCCGGCCAGCGCATCGAGTGAAGAACGATCGCGTTCTCCTTGACTCGCAGCAGGCCGAGGCGTTCCCGCCCGCGCCACGCGAACCGGGCGACGGCAGACTTCGAGTTCCGCTCCAGGGCCTTGCGCAGGAGGGTGTACGGCTTGGTGGCGACCTGGCCATCGGGCTCGAGGTAGTACCCCTCACCGATACGGATGGGGTCGATGTCGCTGTACGGCACGAACGCGACGATCTCGATGGCTTTCGCTGTGGTCAGCGGCAGGTTGGCGAGGTCCTCGTCGGTGACCGCGATCAGTGTGTCCTTGGAGACCTCGTAGCCCTTGCCGATCTCCGCCATGGAGACCTCGCGCTCTTCGATCTCGCAGTACTTCCGCGTGCGGATCCGGCCCTGGTCTTCGAGGTGGTACTGGTGGAAGCGGATGCTGTGATCCTCGGTCGCGGTCGTCACGCGGATAGGGATCGTGACCAGGCCAAATGAGATGGCTCCCGACCAAACAGCGTGGGGCATGACGAACCTCCGAGACGGGCCCCGAGAAGGCACAGCCTAGGAGCCGTCGCACTGGACTGCATGCCTGCGCCCCGCCACCCGGGGGTGCGATGGCGGGGCGCTGCGGAGCTCCTCAGTCGCTCAAGTGCGCAGCCGGCGGTCGGCGACCAAGCAGGCCACGGTGCCGGCAGCGAGGACACCCAGATCGTCCACCACAGTCACGCCGGACCGACGCGGGCCGCAGACATCGCGATGCTCAAGCCCAGGCTTGCCGAGGTGGCAATGGTCTCCGAGTTCCACCGGGTACCCCCCCGGGCCAGCTCCGGCGGCAGCGAGATCACGGGCGGATCTGGAGATAGCCCACGCGGACTTCCGGAACCGGTTGCGTCGAGACGATGTAGGTGGCCAGCGCCTTCCCGGCCTCATCGACGACGGGCAGTTCGCCGGGCGGCTGGACTCTGCCGTGGGGTGCGCAGTCGGCGATGTGGCGGGGCCGTGGCGGCCTCGGCATGGGGCTAGCCGCGACCCGTGCCTGTGCGTGAAGGCTCGAAGGAGTGGGTCGCGGCGCCGTCCTGGTCGCGGCGCCGGCTCCGCAGCGTCCTGCCCGGAGGCGGCGCCGCGCCGGCCATGTTGACGCGGGGGAGCGCGTAGGGGTGGTCCTCGGCCAGCCAGCGCATCATCCGCTCACGGACCGTGACCCGCACCGACCAGATGTCGTCCGCATCCTTGGCCGTGACCAGGGCGCGCACCTGCATGGTGTTGGGAGTGGAGTCCGTGACGGCGAGCCCGTAGTCGCGTCCGTCCCAGGCCGGGCACTCGCGCAGGATGTCGCGCAGCTTCTCGCGCATGGCCTCCACCGGCGCCGAGTGGTCGACGTGGAAGAAGACGATGCCGGTCATCTGGGCGCTGCCACGCGACCAGTTCTCGAACGGCTTCGAGGTGAAGTAAGAGACGGGCATCGTGATCCGCCGCTCGTCCCAGGTCCGTACCGTCAGAAAGGTCAGGGTGATCTCGTCGACGGTGCCCCACTCGCCGTCCACCACGACCGTGTCGCCGAGGCGCACCATGTCGCCGAAGGCGATCTGCAGCCCGGCAAAGAGGTTCGACAGCGTGGACTGTGCGGCGACACCGGCGACGATGCCGAGGACGCCGGCCGACGCGAGCAGCGAGGCGCCGGCCGCCCGCATCGCCGGGAAGGTGAGCAGCATCGCGGCGACCGCGACCACACCGACGATCGCGGACACCACCCGCTGGATCAGCGACACCTGGGTGCGGACCCGGCGGACCCGGGCGGGGTCGCGGTGCGCGGTCGCGTAGCGGGTGTACGAGGTCTCCACGACGGCGGCGGCGATGCGCACCACCAGCCAGGCCGTGGAGCCGATGAGCGTCAGCGTCAGGATCCGGCCGATGCCGATGGAGTGCTCCTCCAGCAGCTTGGCCTGCGCGTAGGACCCTCTGAGCATGGCGGTGCACAGAACGAGTTGGAAAGGGACACGGCCGCGACGGAGCAGCCCCCACAGCGGGGTCTCGTGGTGCCGGCCGTCCGCGCGTCGCAGCAGCCGGTCCACGGCCCACCCGACGAGCAGCGTGAGCACGACCGAGCCGCCGACGACGATCACCGGGCGCAGTACGTTCTCCATGCCCCGACCGTAACCGGCCCGCCGCGGTCCAAACCTGGAGCCGGAAGCCGTCCGCACGCGGGCCCGCGCGGCGACGTCGGTCCAGGCCGGCACCATGACTCCTCCCCCGGATTAACTTCCGTTCTAGTGGTCGTCGCAACACCCCAGCTCAAGGGGTGCGATGACGTTCGAGATCCGGAAGGATCGGAAGCCACAGGGGCGCCGGATCCTGGTCCGTGAGCGGGAGGAATACTTCCGGCTTATGGCCCAGGGGGTGAGTAGCGCGGAAGCATGCCGGATTGTAGGCATCTGCGGGCGGACCGGTATGAGGTGGCGTAACGGCTGGCGGCCGTCGGGCCGGCACAAGGGCAGCCCGCCCGTGACGCGTCCAGGTGATCAACCTCGACAAGCCGCCGTTGGGCACCAACATCGAAGCAATCAGGCGCGTCGCCGCGGAGCTGGGCCTGCCCGAAGTCCCGAACCGCCTCGGGGCCGTGTGCCCTACGCCCCAGCAGACCGACGCCGAGCACGGCGTAGTCAAGTACCCCGGCCATGGCCCGATCATCCTGCGCAACACCGGATCAGCCCGGCTGCAGGAGTACTGCACCGACTCGGTCAGCGAACCTGGTGCGACAGCACCCCTCCCCGGCACTGACATCATCACTAAGACCGTGTCCTACATGGTGAGTTTGAGGTGCCGTTTGTAGCAGCAGAGGGCTGCGGCGAGGC
Organism: Streptomyces sp. NBC_00569; assembly: GCF_036345255.1. Lineage (NCBI taxonomy): Bacteria > Bacillati > Actinomycetota > Actinomycetes > Kitasatosporales > Streptomycetaceae > Streptomyces > Streptomyces sp. NBC_00569. The sequence goes on from NZ_CP107783.1 coordinate 2,074,536, forward strand.
CGAGAAAGGCGAGGTAGTTTGCGGGTTGGCGCTCGTAACGGGGGCTGAGTCTGCGGTAGCCCGTCAGCCACGACATCGTCCGTTCGATCACCCACCTGCGGCGCCCTAATCGATCGCTGGACTCGACGCCCTTGCGGGCGATGCGGACCCCGATGTGCTTGCCCCAGAGCCATCGCCGCAGGTGAGGGATGTCGTAGGCCTTGTCGGCGTGAAGGCGTTGTGGCTTGAAGTAGCGTCCGCGGTAGGGGTCATGTCTCGTATGGTGACCCTCGACCATGGGTTTCAGCGCGAGACTGTCGTGGACGTTGGCGGCGGAGAGACCGACGATGAGGGGCAGTCCGTTCGCGTCCGACAGGACGTGCATCTTGGAACCCGGCTTGCCCCGTCCACGGGGCTCGGACCTGTGTGTTCGCCCCCGTTACCGTTTTCGTGGTCCCGCAATGGGGCTCCCGGCCTCCGGGTCCGGCATGACTGTTGCCCCTTGTCGATCATGGTCGAAAAAGTGGTGTCACCGGGCCGGAGGCATTGGCAGACCGCTGATCAGGGGCATGACCGCTCTATCCGCACTCGCTGGATGGGCAGGCCTTCGTAACGTGGATGCCGGCATGCTGATGCCGCAGGCAAGGCCGGGAAGAGGCTGCTTGGGAGGGGCATGTGAGCGACGAGAGCGAGATCGATGTCTACCTCGGTCTGGACGTCGGCAAGGGTGAGCATCACGGCACCGCACTGACTCCGGCGGGCAAGAAGGTGTTCGACAAGCCGCTGCCCAACAGTGAGCCTAGGCTGCGTGAGCTGTTCACGAAACTGCAGGCCAGGCACGGAACCATACTGGTCGTGGTGGACCAACCAGCCTCGATCGGGGCACTGCCGCTGGCCGTCGCACGAGATGTTAGCTGTCGTGTCGCCTACCTTCCGGGGCTGACGATGCGGCGGATCGCCGACCTCTACCCCGGTGAGTCGAAGACCGACGCCCGGGACGCCGCGATCATCGCGGACGCCGCCAGGACCATGCTCCGGGACGGCACGTTCTACGAGGCTCCACCCACTACCGCTGCTTGACCAAAACCATAGGGGCACTTTTTTGCCCGCACGTGCGCGGAGTCCAGCACGACACGGGAGACATCGACGAGGCCGGCATCGTCCAGTCGGTGCACAACCGCCTCGTGCAGTCGACCCCACACACCGGCTCTCGACCAGATCATGAACCGCCGGTGCACCGTCGACTTCGACACCCCAAAACAGGGCGGAAGCGCCCGCCAGGCGCAACCGCTGACCAGTACGTAGATGATCGCGGCGAACAGCGTCTCATCAGGCGTGTTCTGCTTTCCGCCACCCTGCGGCCGCACCCGATCCGCCGGAATCAACGGCCTGGCGATCTCCCACAGCCCGTCCGGAACAATCCAACTCCACGTCCCCTGACCCATGTTGAGGAGCACTACCCAGCCTCACCATGTAGGACACCGCCTTAGCCGTTACGCACCTGTTGCCCCATGCGCCCGCAAGGGCCGCGCCAACGCGGGAAACTCTCCTCCTCGCGCTGCAGCACCAGGGGGACATGATGACCAGTCAACGGCCACGCCCTGACGAGGACGACCTCGCCCGGTTCCACAACGGCGACACCCTCGACAACATCCCCATCGTCAAACTACGTTCGGCCGCGCCCATGTCGAGGCGACGGCAGGCATTCCTTTGGGGTTCCGCGATCGTCTCCTTCGGGCTGATTGGGGCGCTAATCGGGGTCAGCGCAGTCCGCTGGGCAGGAGACCGCCCGCCAGCGGCGAGCACCCATGCGGGCTCGGAGTCGACGGCGAAAGGGCAAGGGGCGCCACGGTCCGCAATGACGATGCCGTCCGTGACGCCGTGGACCGAGCCCTCGCCATCGGTCGAGGCGACGAAGGAATCTCAGCTCGAACAGGTGCAGGTTATCCAGGCCCCTGCGACAGGAGGCGACCCGTCCACGACGTACTGCCTCGTGTACACGGGCAGTGGTAGCGGCAGCACGAGAGACGCGATCCTGCTCTCCAACGTCCCGGCGTACCAGTGCACTTACCTACTCCCGTATGACCCCGCGGGGAACGGCGCCTGGTCCACAGTGGCACCCGACTGCACACCCCCTGCAAGGCCCGCTGTTCTCAGCTTCACGGACAGGACGGGATGGGCAGGGGCCGTGTACTTCACCTGCCTGACGAAGAACTCTGGGGCGTAACCGCCTGCCCGCAGGCCGAGACTGGCAGCTCGGTGTCGCCCGCTTAACATCTCGGGAGGTGGCAGCAATCGATTTCCCCCACGACCTCATCGCGCTGGAACGTGCCGTCTGGGAGCAGATCCAGGCCGGCGCCCTGACCGTGAACACTACGTTCGCCGCATAGCAGGCGGTGACTGTCTTCGCCGCTGAGGACGGGGAACCGCGGATCGATGTCGAGATGGCGCTCAAGCGCCTCGTCCGCCACCCCGAACCCGAAGCGGCCTGACCGCAAAGCGCCCGCCCCTGGAATTCGCCGCGAAGGGGCGGGCGTTGCACTGCAGCCCGCAGGCGCGGATATCGCGCCGTCAGCCTTGCGGCGTGGCTGAGTCTGCCGAGCAGATGACGGATGCCGAAACCGACACCTGCTCAGCGGTGTTGTTGTGAACATTCACGCCCCATGCGTCTGCACGGCCGTCGCCGTTGACGTCGCCGGGCGTCGAGAAGGTGACACTCACATTGGCGTCGACGGGCATGACGTTGTAACCGCCCCCGGTTGCGACCTCTCCGGTAGCGCAGTACGCCGCAATGAACGCCGTTCCGTTGGCGGGCACAGGGACCGCGCTGCTGCGCACGATCCGGGACGACGTCGCACCACCATTGCCGCCGCCGATGGGCGGGGGCGTGGGGTTGGACTGCGTGGCGCTCTGGCTGCAGCTGACGTTCTGGGTTCCGGTGAAGGTGTTGCCCTGGCCGACCTGACCGGCCGGGAAGCAGGCGAGCGTGAGCGATGGGGCGCTGGAAAGTGACACCAGGCTGCCATCGTCCTGGGCGTGCGCGGCGCTGGCACCGAGGGAGATGGCTGCCGTGGCGGCAGCACCGATCATGGCGATGGTCCGGGTGAGCCTCACGTGGGGGTCCTTACGGGTACTGGAGGGGGTGGGACCGGCTGCTGCCTGTCCCCCGGTCGCCGTTGACAACCGTGCGTCGCCCCGGCCAGTCACCCTGCGCCATCCAGACGGACCACCCTGGAGCAGGCACCGACAGAGGCGAGGTCTATGCCTCGTCACTGGGCCACCGCTGGAGGACGCGCTCCTCCCCGTCGTCGCCCCGCTCCGTGAGGACGATGCGCGCGTCCGCTACGGCGCTGTAGCTGCCGATCCAGGAGAGGAACTTTCGCTCTCCGATCGCGCGGTCAGGCCACCAGTCCTGCATCACGACGGCTCCGTCGGAGGTGAGGGTCAGGCGGTAGTGCTCCGGATCATCCACCCGAGCACTGTGTCACGGCCGCGGCGGCAGCTCGTCGACGAGGACGGTCAGGGCGACGCCGGCCTCGCGGGCAGCATCGCGCAGTACGGTCAAAGTGTCGGCGAGCGGCACGGTCGGCCGGCTGCGGTCGACGGTGGCGAGCATGCAGTCCCGGCAGAGATCGAGCTACCGCCGGCCATGCTCTGGGGTGTCGATGATGCGGGTGGAGCGGGCCGGGGTGCCGCAGGCCACGCAGGGGACGAGGCTCGGACCGAGGTGCTTGCGGGCGTCCTGCGCGTTTGCTGAGCGGGGTAGGGCGGGCTTCAGGTCGGCCCCACTTCTGTCCTCAGGCGGTTGATCCTTTGAAACCTCCCCCAGCTAAAGCAGGGGGATTCCTAGCTCACGTCGCCTGATCCCTGGCAGGGATGCAGGTCTTACACGATCAGCACTAGCCGGGACAGAGACCAGCCCGGACGAGCATCACACGGGCTGAGTTTTTGTCCCGAGGCCGGGACACCCCGCACGTGGTGCACGTATACGTTCGTTCTGAGAGAGGCAGCGCGTGCTTGGTTCTCGCTCCGCAGTCTGCGCAGTCCATCGTGGTGTGCGCCGGGTGCACCAGGTGCACGGACCGGCCGTGCTTACGGCCCATCTCGACCAGGGCTGTCTTCGTCGCGCCGATCGCCGCGTCAGCGGCCTTCTTGGCCATGGTGGACTTCGCGAGGAACTTCGGCCGGAAGTCCTCCACGGCCAGGGCGTCATGGTCACGGACGACCTTCTTGGCCCACTTGCGGGCGGTGTCCTGACGCTGCCGGGCCACCTTCTTGTGCAGCTTCGCCGTCTGCCGCTTCGCCTCGCGGTAGCCCTTCGATCCGGCGCATCCACGCTTCGGCTTACGCCGGGACATCATCCGCTGATAGTGCGCCAAGCGCTGGGCGGCCCTCTTCCCGTGCTGCGGGTGGGCAAGGTCGTGGTCGTCGCTGGTGGTGGTCGCGGTCTCCTTCACACCCCAGTCGATCCCGATCACCCGGCCGGTTTTCGGCAGTGTCTCGGGCATGCTCGCCACGACGAAAGACGCGTACCAAGCTCCGGTGCTGTCGCGCAAGACGCGGACGCTGGAGGGTGGCTCGGGAAGGGCACGCGACCACACGACCGTCACGGCGATGCCGCCTGCCAGGTGCAGGCGGCCGTCCTTGAGCCGAAAACCCCGCCGGGTGTAGTTCAGCGACAAGTCGTCCTGGTGCTTCTTCTTGTACTTGGGCATCCCGGCCCGCTGCCGCACCGGCACAGCGGCCTTGATGTCCTTCAGCGCCTTCGCCCGCGACTTCGCGAAATCGCGTATCACCTGCTGCTGAGGAACGCTGGAGCCCTCGCGCAGCCAGCCCATGCAGGCACGCGCCTGGGTCAGCATCTTGTCCAGCCGGGCCGGACCGCACTTCTCGTTCTCGGCGTGCGCCCTCTTCGAGCGGGCACAGCACTCATTCCACAACCACCGGCACCGCGCCCATTCCGCTTCGAGAGCACCAGCCGCGGTGGACGACACACGAAGACGGAACGTGAAGCGGGCATGCCCAACACCCGCCGTCTCCTGCGCCTCGATCGTCATCAACAGCAACCTATCCGGGAGGACTGACAGTTGAGAGCTCTGATCCAACGAGGGCTGCCTCACCACCACGACGGGTGGACACCGATCCGCCCAGCCGGCGAATCACCTTCCCCTGCCCTACTCCGCAGGCATCCGATTCCTCCCCGGCCTGAAGGCCCGGGCATCCTCAGAGGAATCCGGTGAAAGGTGCCTCATCCAAGACACGTAAGGAGCGGTCGCACGTAGGGTCGGGCCGGTGATCATCTGGTTGAACGGGACGTTCGGGGCGGGAAAGACCACCACGGCGAAGGAGTTGACCTCTCGGATCCCAGATTCCCGGCTCTTCGATGCTGAAAAGGTCGGGGAGATGCTCTGGCACGTCCTGGGGGTGCCAGAGCGGGACTTCCAGGACTTCCCTCCGTGGCGGGGACTCGTCGTGGAGACCGCCCGGCAGGTGCTCGACTACGTCGGCGGCACCTTGGTAGTCACCCAGACGGTTCTGGTCGAGCAGTACTGGCAGGAGATCCATACCGGCCTGACCCAGGCCGGGATCCCGGTGCACCACTTCCTGCTGCATGCCGACCAGGACACGCTGGTGGAACGCATCGAGACTGACACCAAGGCGAAGAGCATCACTGCCCGCCAGTGGCGTCTTGACCATCTCGCCGACTATCGGCAGTCCCTGTCCTGGCTTCACAGGGCAGCCGAGGTCATCGACACCGCCGAAATCACTCCCGACCGCGTCGCGAAGATCATCGCGGCACGGGTCCGGCCTCGCGGCTAACTGTGACGCATTGGCGGCGATCCCCTCCCGTCGCCCGCCCCTCTTCGACGCCCTGAACCGCAATGAGCGATGGCTAGGGTCTCTCGTTTGGGTCATGTGAGGAGGACGCGTCACCGAAAGCGGAACGAACCAGTTCGCCCCGAACTCCGTCATGTTCATGAATCGATCGGGAGACGCGCCCGGGGTCCGAACTCCCCCTGGGTTCAGCGGCGCCCGGTGAGACGGAGCGCGCACGCTCCAGAAGGAGCCAACGGATGCGAATCAGAATTTCACGCCGCCGCGACGCCGACATGACGAGGCGGTCGCGGCGGCTGCCGCTGTACTCAGGCATGGTCATGGTCGTAGCCGCGCTGACGACTGCCTGTTCAGCACAGGGCGGTGGCGGGGAGGCCCAAGGGTCATGCGCGATCGCTGCCAGGTACGGGGGCCGCACCTATACGCAGGTGGTCAACGTCGACTTCACCGTGGGCAAAGCACTGGGCCCCGCCGAGTTCCCGCCCTGCAATGACACACCGGGCCACAACGACGATGCCGCAAGGCCCGAACCGACCACGGCCTATGCCGTCGACGGCTTGAATCCACGTATCGCCATCGCGATGCGGTACACCTCGGACAAGATCATGCTCCTCGCCGTCCAACACGATGGCAGCCTGCCTCCGGAGGTCAAAGCCCTCACACGAGGCTAGGTTCTGTCTCTCCGATCACGATCGGAGAGACAGAATTGCCGGCGGCGTGAAGTCTGCGCAGTTCTTACGTGCAGTTATCAGAGCGAAGGAGAGGAATTCTCCGCCGTCTGTGGTGAGCATGTCGATGACGGGCTGGTTCGCGCTCCGGCCGTCGGGCGTGTGCTCGGCTGCTGCCCGGGCCCACAACAGCCAGTCCCGCCAGGCGTCTTGCGGCAACCACGCGGAGGTGACCTCCACGAGCTCGGTGATCGCCCACTGAAAGCGCCACCACTCCGCCGTGTGCCAGGCAATCGCCTCCCAGCCGACCACCTTCTTGATGTGAGGTGGGATGGCTCCGAGCTCACGGACCTCCCGTGTCATGGCGGGAGTCGCCATCGCCAGATGTCCGCCAGGGCGGAGGAATCGCGTCAGGTAGGGCAGGTAGCCGTCCGCCGTTCCGAAGTACGCCACCCTGCGCGAAGAACGCCGCGCCGAGATACCGGTCGGCCGCGCTCACCGCGGCGGCGAACCGCGCCACGGCGGCCGACGGCCACAGCGCGAACACCTCCTCCACCGCGTCGGCCCCGGACGGGCCGAGCGCGGCGCGCACCCGGTCGAGGAACGCGGGCGCGGTCAGGCAGGAGGGATCGAGCAGCTTCTCTCCCCATACGCCGGGCGGAACGGCCAGCACGGTCAGGTCCTCGCGCCGCAGGCCGGTGTGAGCCAGGGCATAGTCGGCGAACTCCGCATCCGGCTCGTAGCACAGGGCGAGAAGGTCGCCGGGGCGGGCGAACCAGAACAGGCGCTGGGTCCAGGCGCGCATGTCGCCGCGCGCCCGTATAGAGGGGTCGATGTGGTTGCCGATCAGGATGCGCACGGCGGACTCCAAGAGGTGGGCGAAAGGGTCAACGGTGGAAGGAGGACAGCGGGCAGCGAGTCGAAGGCCCGCATGGTCGCGGTACGCCGCCGCACTCCGTCGCCCGCGGCCTCCAGGCGGGCGGAGTGCCCGGCCAGGGCCGCGACCAGGGCGCGCAGGCCCGCCTGGGCGACCGTCGTCCCGATGCAGGAGTGCGGCCCCCACCCGTAGCCGAGGTGACGGTTCGGGGAGTGGTCGAGCACCAGGTCGTCCGGCCACTCGAAGGCGGCCGGGTCGCGGTTGGCCGCCGCGAACAAGGCGACGACCCTCTGCCCCGCCTCGATGTCGATGCCGCCGATCCGGCAGGCCCGCACGGCGATGCGCGTGGTGCCCTGCACAGGCCCGTCGAATTGACGTTCCTACAACACCCTGAAGTCGTATCGGTGGGTGGCCAGCCGGTGGCCTGAGCAGCACCGATGCTCTGGAATGGCGTCCAGCACCCACCAGACCCTGGCTGCGGTCTCTGACGACGAGGAACGCTGGGCGGCGATCAAGAATCCGAGGGTCTGGCTCGTAAGACCCGGTCCGCAGGCGTCCGAGCGGTGGGCCGGGGTAGACGACTGACCGGTCCGCCCATCGGCGCGGCCGAAACCCGGGAGAGGACACGATCAGCGTGAGCGACGCCGAGCACCGGAAGCAGACCCCCGACGGAGCGGCCGAACTCCTGGTGCGCTGCCTGGAGAACGAGGGCGTCGAGGTGGTGTTCGGCGTGCCCGGCGAGGAGAACATCCGTTTCACCAACGCCCTCGCCCGCTCGGAGAAGATCCGCTACGTCCTCACCCGGCACGAGCAGGCCGCGTCCTTCATGGCGGAGATGCACGGCCGGCTCACCGGCTCGGCGGGTGTGATGTCCGCGACGCTGGGGCCCGGCGCGATCAACCTGATGCTGGGCGTCGCCGACGCCATGACGAACAGCACGCCCGTCGTCGCGATCAGCGCGCAGGTCGGCAAGGAGCGCAACTACAAGGAGTCCCACCAGTTCGTGGACCTGGTGAGCATGTTCGCGCCGGTCACGAAGTGGTCGGCGGACGTCCCGGCCACCCGGGCCATCCCGGAGATGGTGCGGCGCGCGTTCAAGACCGCGGAGTCCGAGCGGCCCGGCGCCGTCTACCTCGCCGTGCCCGAGGATGTCGACGAGGCGACGGACGGCTCGGACCTGCGCCCGCTGCGCAGGAACGTCGTGCAGCCCGAGGCGCCGTCCCCGGGGCAGATCAAGCGGGCGGCGGAGCTGCTGCGGGAGGCCCGCCGGCCGGTGATCCTCGCCGGGCACGGCGCGGCGCGCGGCGGCGCCGAGGAGTCGCTGGCGGCGTTCGCCACCGCACTCGACGTGTCGACGGCGACCACCTTCCACGGCAAGGGCGTCCTGCCCGACGACCACCCGTGCGCGACCGGCACGTTCGGCTTCATGCGGCGCGACTACACCAACTTCGGGTTCGAGGAGGCCGACGTCATCATCGCCGTCGGCTATGAGTTGCAGGAGTTCGACCCGTCCCGGATCAACCCGGACGGCGACAAGAAGATCATCCACATCCACCGCTTCCCGGCGGAGGTGGACGACAGCTACTCGGTCGATGTCGGCATCATCGGCGACATCGCCGCCTCCCTCGACGCCCTCGCCACCGCACTCGACGGCCTGCGGTGGACCATCGACGACGAGGACACCACGGCCACCCGCGCGCTGCTGGCCAAGGAACTCGAGCAGGGCGCCGCGGACGAGCGCTACCCGCTCGCCCCGCAGCGCGTCATCGCCGACACCCGCGCCGCGCTCGGTCGCGACGACATCGTGCTGGTCGACACCGGCGCGCTGAAGATGTGGATGGCCCGGCTCTACCCGACGTACGCGCCGAACACCTGCCTCATCTCCAACGGCTTGTCCACCATGGGCTTCTCGCTGCCCGGCGCGCTCGCGGTCCAGCTCGCCAGGCCGCAGACGAAGGTGCTGGCGGCGGTCGGCGACGGCTCGTTCCTCATGCACTCCCAGGAGATCGAGACGGCTGTCCGCGAGAACATCCCGCTGACCGTGCTGATCTGGGAGGACAACGGCTACGGGCTCATCAAGTGGAAGATGGACCTGGAGGTCGGGGAGAACTCCAACACCGACTTCGGCAACCCGGACATCGTCCAGTACGCCCGCAGCTTCGGCGCGAAGGGCTACCACATCGAGTCCGCCGGGGACCTGCTGCCGACGCTCCGTGAGGCACTGGCGGACCCGGGCGTGTCGATCATCAACTGCCCGGTGGATTACGCCGAGAACATGAACCTCATCGAGCACCTCGGGCACCTCGACTCGGCGCTCTGACCCGCCCGCGCGGCGCGGCCCGACTCCCGTACGGGCCGCGCTGCCCGGGCCGCTGTCACGCCTCGCGCGCAGCGTCCCGCCCCGAGGACCGCCCCGGACAGGACTGCGCAAACTCGTGACGTCGCGTGCTGATCAGGCCGCAGTCGTATCTCCGCATACCCGACGAGGGGGCAAGGACGTGCTCAGGCAGTGAGCAGCTCGGTGATCTCATCGGCGAGCTTGGGGCCGAGCGAGCCCCAGCCGTCCTTGTAGCCGTAGACGCTCGCCAGGGTGCGGGCGTCGTAGTCGCCGTTGAGGATGTCGATGTCGGTGGGGGTGATAAGCGAGGGATGGGCGACGCCGACGGCGCCCGAGACCCTCAGCAACTCCCTGCGCAGGGTGCGCAGGTAGCCCGCGGCCCGGATGGCCTTCGAGGGTGCGTCGATGCCGCGCGTCAGCCACGGGTTCTGGGTGGCGATGCCGGTGGGGCATGCGTCGGTGTGGCACTTCTGCGCCTGGATGCAGCCGATGGACAGCATCGCCTCACGGCCCACGTTGACCATGTCGACGCCGAGGGCGAACGCGACGACGGCGTTCTCGGGCAGGCCGAGCTTGCCGGAGCCGATGAAGGTGATGTCGTCGGTCAGCCCGCGCTCGGCGAACACGCTGTAGACGCGGGAGAAGCCCATGCGGAACGGCAGGGACACCGAGTCGGCGAAGATCAGGGGAGCAGCCCCGGTGCCGCCCTCGCCTCCGTCGACGGTCACGAAGTCGACCCCTCGATCACCTCGCTCCATCAGGGTGGCGAGTTCCTCCCAGAAGCCCATTTCCCCGATGGCGCTCTTGATCCCGACGGGCAATCCGGTCTCCGTGGCGAGCAGTTCCACGAAGTCAAGCATCGAGTCCACGTCGTGGAACGCGGTGTGCCGCGACGGCGACGCGCAGTCCTTGCCCGCGGGGATGTCGCGGATCCCGGCGATCTCGTCGGTCACCTTCGCACCCGGCAGCAGGCCGCCGAGCCCCGGCTTCGCACCCTGCGAGAGCTTGATCTCGATCGCCTTCACGGGCCCGCTCGCGACCACGGACTTGAGGTTGTCGAGGTTGAACGTCCCGTCCTTGTTGCGGCAGCCGAAGTACGACGTACCGATCTGGAGGACGAGTTCCCCACCGTTGAGGTGGTAAGGCGACAGGCCGCCCTCGCCGGTGTTGTGCATCGTCCCGGCCAGCGCCGCACCCTTGTTGAGTGCCGTGACGGCCGCGCCGGACAGCGAGCCGAAGCTCATCGCCGAGATGTTGACGACACTCGCCGGACGGAACGCCTTCGCGCGGCCTCGTGGTCCGCCGAGCACCTTTGCCGAGGGCAACGGCGCCTGCGCGTCGCGCAGATCGGGCAGCCGACCGGCGAACGTGCGCTGCTTCACGTACGCGTGACCCTGCTCATGCTCGACGTCGTTGTCGGTGCCGAAGCCGAAGTAGTTGTTCTCCTCCTTCGCCGACGCGTAGATCCAGCTGCGCTGGTCACGGCTGAAGGGCCGTTCCTCGTCGTTGGACGTCACGACGTACTGCCGCAGCTCGGGGCCGATCTTCTCCAGCAAGTACCTGGCGTGCCCCAGCACGGGGAAGTTCCTCAGCAGTGCGTGCTTCTTCTGCACGAGGTCGCGGGCGGCCACCAGCGCCAACGCCGTGGCGGCTGACGCGCCTATGTTCCGAGCACGCATGAAAGACGTTCCTCTCCTCGACTGGCCGAACCTCACCACGACCGGCTACCCCACGCCAGCGAAATGCCACGTGAGGGCGGCGAATGCTCTCCTCTTGCGCGCGGTCGGGGAAGCGGGCGCAGGGGCTGAGGCCGAGGCCGGAGACCTACTTGAGGGTGGCGTCCCAGCTGACCGTCAGTTGGTAGTCGTCCTTCCGGCGATCACGGAGAAGCTCCGCTTGTCGATGGATTCGCTCCAGTCGACTTCCCAACGGTGTCGGGAGGGGGCCCTGATCCAGATCGAGTTGAAGTCCCCCACGCAGAGGGCGGGCCGGACACCACCCGTCGTACAGATGGTGCCCTTGAGTCGGAGCGCCTCGTTGTACCGGTAGTCCGGTCGGAAGGGGTCCCCGTGGTAGCTGGCTATGAGGACCGGGACTTTGGCTCCGACGTCGAAGCGGGCTGTGGTGCAGCCATGCCAATAATCGGGGGCGCCGAAGGGGCGGTATGACCCTTCGACTACATCGACGGTGTGGGGGTTCCACATCAACGCGGTCCACCGTGGACGGTGCCAGTTTGCCGCCATGGCCGTGCCGTGCGGATGGCCGGCGCTGACGCGCACGGAAGCACTCAGGCCGCATTCTTCGGACAGGTCTTGGATAAGCGAGGCGGCTTCGCTCTCCCAGCGGTCGCGGCCGGTTCCGCTTTCGTCGAGGATGAACTCCTGCAGGGCGAGGATGTCAGGAGCTATCTCCTGAATGGCGGTGACTCGCGCTGCCCAAGAGCGAGTGTTCCGTGTGGTGGGGCTGAGCTTGTAGGCGTTGAGATTGGCGATGCGAATGTTCCTCGGCACATTCAACTCCTGTACGAGATGGTGAGGTGCAGGAAAGCCCGGCGGTCGCCGGTCCGGGTATGACGTGCTCGGCGTACCGCGGGAGAGATTGATCGGGATCGGCCGCGCCGGCCCTGGCCTGGCAGGCGCCGAGGGAGGGACCAGCTCACTCGAACGCGTCCACGCTCACGATGGCGTCGAAGTCTCCTCCTCGAACGGCAGGGTGTGCGCCTCAGCTCGCACGGCCGTCACCTGGTCGCCGACACCCGCATCGGCGAAGACGGTTGCCGCGTCCTCAGGGGCGATCCACAAGTCGGCCGCAACGACCTGGGCGCCGTACTCGCGGGCTAGGAACACCGACGTGGCGCCCTTGCCGGAGCCGAGGTCGAGAATCCGCATCCCCGGGCGCAGATCAAGGTCCCGGGCGAGGTCTTCCAGCAGCCGCAGCGGGTTCGGCCCCATGTCGAGGTTGAGCAACCAGGCGGGGTCATAGCCAGAGGAGCGCGGATAGCGGTCCGGACGTATGAGATCGTTCAAGTCAGTCACGAGCACGAGCCCAAGCTGATCATCTACTCGGGCACAACCCGTTTTCGCTCACCTCGGCCCCCGGCGGCGGAGCACGATGCGCAACAATCAGTTCGTCGCTGCGGTCATGAGCGGAGCCAGATGAGGAGTGCGGCGGCGGTGACAGTGCCGAGGAAGACGTATCCGCGCTTGTCATAGCGGGTGGCGACCGCTCTGAACTGCTTGAGCTTGTTGATCGTCCGCTCCACCGTGTTGCGATCTTTGTATCGCGCCTTGTCAAAGCCCGGCGGGCGTCCACCGCGTGACCCCCGTCGCAGGTGGGCGGCCTTGTGGTCCTTCTTCTCGGGGATCACGTGCCGGATCCCGCGCTTGCGGAGGTAAGTACGGATCGTGCGGTTGCTGTACGCCTTGTCGGCGGAGACGCTGTCCGGGATGCGGCGTGGTCGCCCGACTCCTGTGCGGGGGACGCGGATCTTGTCCATGACCGGTTCGAACTGAGTGCAGTCCGCCCGCTGCCCCGGCGTGATGAGCAGGGACAACGGGCGGCAACGGCCCTCCGCGGCTACGTGGATCTTGGTGGTCAGCCCGCCGCGGGAACGGCCGAGAGCCTCGCCCGGCGCACCGCCTCCTCCGGCCGGAGCCGCAGGGTGATGTTCGCGCGCAGGTGAATTGATCTTCGTGGCGCCCCTTTTGAGGAGCCGGCGGGGGCAGGCGGCGGCTTCTTGAGGGCACCGGCGGCATGCTGGTGGGCGCGCACGGATGTGGAGTCGACGTTGACGTTCCAGTCGAGGTCCCCCTCGACATCGGCAGCGGCTTGGACGTGTTGAAGGAGCATCTCCCAGGTGCCGTCGGCCGACCACAGAAGATGCCGCTTGTGGACGGTCTTCCATGAGCCGAAGCGTTCGGGCAGTTCACGCCACTGAACCCCGGTGCTGAGCCGATGAATGATGCCGTTGATCACTTGCCGGTGGTTTCGCCACCGGCCGCACCGGTTGTTGCTCACCGGCAGCAGCGGCTCCAGCACTGCCCACTCGCCGTCCGTCAGATCCCCTCTGCTGAGCATGCCCAGGACAACGAACTACCTGATCGAAGAGACACCCCCTAGAGGCCATCACCGCAGAACGTGGGCTACGGTCAAAACGGTGCCTCCGGCGGAGGATCGGCCGGCACCGGGATGGAGAGGGCGCCGCTTCCGACTGCGGGTCCGTAGCGGCGTACGCGGGGTGCTCCCATCCCGTACGCCATCGACCCAGGCAGAGCCGAGCAAGGCGGCCCTGGTGTCCAGGTCGCTCGTACGGTGGCGCGCTCCACCTGGACGGCATGAACCACGCCCGCTCCACATGCGTGCGGGTCGACGGCAGACGGGATGGGAGCTGAGGTTGGGTGGTGGGCTGAGCAGGCTTCTCACCAGCACCTACGAGGCGGTCTCAAAGCGCTACATGCGCACCCAGACGTCTCTTCCTTACCTGCCCTTGAATCTTTGACCACGAACGATTGAGCAACAGCCACCTACGCTCAGGCCATGACGCCCGTAGACGCAGATCTTGCGCACGACCTGGCCCCCACTGGAGTGCTGCGCGCCTCCATCAACCTCGGCAATCCAGTGCTCGCTCAGGGCACCCCCGACGAGCCGTCCGGGATCACTGTCGACCTTGCCCGTGAGGTTGCCGAACGCCTGGCTCTGCCCGTGCAGTTCATCTGCTTCGATGCAGCCCGCAAGTCGTACGCTGCGATGACCGAGGGCCACGCCGACCTGTGCTTCCTGGCCGTGGATCCGGACCGCGAAAAGGAAGTCGCATTCAGCACGCCGTATGTGCACATCGAGGGGGTGTACGCGGCACCATCGAACTCGGCGTTCGCCTGCGCCGCAGACGTGGACCGCGACGGGGTGCGCATCGGCGTCAAGAAGGGCTCCGCCTACGACCTCTACCTGAGCCGCGGCCTGCACCACGCCACCGTCCTTCGCGGCGACGAGGGGGTCGACGTCTTCCATGCCGAGGGTCTGGACGTAGCGGCCGGTATCCGCCAACCATTGACCGCGCATGTTGCCCAGCGGGCCGAACTACGCCTGCTGGAACCTGCGTTCATGACGATCCGGCAGGCCATCGGCACCACACGCGGACGAAGTCCGAAGACGGCACGGTTCGTCAGTGACCTCGTGACCGAGCTGGTAACTTCCGGATTCGTCGCCAAGGCACTGCGCAGCTCCGGCCAGGATCCGGCCTTGGCTGCCTCTGCTACGGTTTGACGCGCCCCCGAGGCGCGGACGAGGTTCGGCTGCCTCACCACTCAGGGTCGTGCCACAGCCGTATCAGGTCAACCGGGAAACCACGGGGACACCGGGGATCCGGATCAGTCTGGCGGGAGATCGTCGGCGCACTTCGGCGCAGGTCAGCGGCCGATTCGGCCCTAGATCAACTTAGCTTCACAGGCTGATGTCGCGCGACTACGCAGGCCACGAAGAGCCTCTGTCGGTGTCGACCCACAGCTTGTGCTGATCGGCCGTGGCACTACTGGAGGCATCGTGAAAGCTACCGCTCTCGTCAGTCCCAGCCGGTTGTGGTCGGCGCAGGAGGTCTTGGTGCGTCCCAGTCCTGTCCCGGCGGCGGCAGGGGTCTACGGCTGGCACTTCAAGCAGCCGCCCCATCCGTGCCTGGATGCCGAGCGCCTGTTGTACGTCGGGATAGCCCCGCGATACATGGCGAACCGGACCAGCACCCAGAACCTGCGCAAGCGCGTGCGCTATCACTACCGGGGCAACGCGGCCGGCTCGACGCTGCGGTTCACCCTCGGTTGCCTACTCGGACTCGAGCTGCGTCGAGTGGGCAGCGGCAAACGGATGACCTTCGGCAGGGAAGAAGCCACACTGAGCCAGTGGATGGCGGGCAATGCGCAAGTGTGTTGGATCGAGCGGAGCGAACCATGGGACCTGGAGTCGCAGCTCATCTCTCAGCTCGACCTCCCGCTGAACCTCGACCAGAACCGCCATAACGCGTTCCACAGTCGGCTGAAGGAGCTACGAGCTCAAGCACGACAGCGAGCACGAGAGTTGCCCATCAGCTCATAGGCCGTCGGACGCGCCGCCGGGCCGTTGCCTGGGCCGTCCGAAGCCGCTCAATACCGGCCGACAACGACCATCGACGACCAGTCAGGCGGCCGCGATCGGGCCCCGGGGCTGCAAATACGCAGGCTTCCAAGTTCCCGGGCAAGACCCAGGGCAAGAAGAAGCTTCGGGGCAGGTATCTGCCTGGCGTCCTGTGTGAGCGCCAGGAGGTAGCTTGCCCACAAGTTTGCGTTGTTGATCCGAGGAGGCCCTGCCCGTGACGCAGAGCTTTACTGGCCCGCTGTACGACCTGGATGGCCTGATACCTGAGCTCGCGGTTCTCGGCCGGCGGACGACGCTGCTGTTGCCGAAGAGCGGATCTCCCGAGGCCCAGGAGAGCTCCCTGGGCGGCCCCATGCTTTGGCCCATCGATGAACCCTGGCCTTCGTGCGGACAACCAGGTCACTGGGCGTGGCCCAACGAGAAGAACCCGGCCGGGACGGTCCCCATGGTCCCGGTGGTTCAGCTCTTCGCACGCGACGTACCCGAGCTGCCGTTCCCCGAAGATAGGGACGTACTCCAGCTGGTCTGGTGTCCGTTGATCCATCCCAACGACCAGGCGTGCGCCGCCCTGCCGAGTCTGTACTGGCGCAGCGAGGCCGACGTGCTCACCTCCGGCATGCTCCAGGCGATACCCGCCCCCCAGGAAGGCGAGTACGAAGAAGAGTTCATGCCCAATCCGTGCACGGTGTCCCCCACCTCGGTGGTGGAGTACCCGAACTGGGACCTGCCACAGGAACTTCGGCAGACCCTGCAGCCCCGCATCGAGGAGCTGGAAGAGCGCTTCGGCATGGAGTACACCCTGTTGGCGTGTGCGCTGCAGAACAAGGTCGGCGGGTACCCGGCCTGGAACCAGCCACCCGACTGGCCATCCTGCGAGCGCGGCCACCGCATGGAACACCTGCTCAGCGTCGCCCCGGAGGAAGACCTGGACATGGTCATGGGAGACCTCGGCGGCATCTACATATTCTTCTGTCGCCAGTGCCCCGAACTCCCCTACGCCCACCGCTACGACTGCTGAGCACAGCTACCGACGACAGGCGTGCCAAAATTGTGAGCGGTCTCTGTAGAGCTACGGATCAGAAGGCTCTGACATCCACAGCCGACATCAACGACGTCGGATGGCGGCATACGCCCCTGCTCCAAACGCGGGCCGTGATCCCTCGTTTCACCAGCTCAACGGCCGAGTCAGCCTCAGATCACCCCAGCTTCCCAAGCTGAGATCACAGCGAAAGGCTCTGCCTGTCGTCCCCCAGGTCGCCTACCGTTCCACGTATGAAGTCGATCAGCCCCGAGAACCCGCTGACCCCAGAAGACGCCCACGAGCTGCTCGCCAGGTTCTCCGCCCGGGCCGAGATCAAGCGAGGTATGAGTGAGCGCGAGCTCGACCAGGTCGAGGAGCACTGGGGGTTCCGTTTCGCGCCGGAGCACAGGACACTCCTGGGCGCAGGACTGCCTACGGGTGGCCGTAGCTGGCCCGACTGGCGCGACGGTGACGCTAAGGATCTGGCGGAGCGGTTGGCCCGGCCGGTCGACGGCGTGTTGTTCGACGTGGAGCACAACGGCTTCTGGCATCCGGAGTGGGATCCGCGGCCGGCGGGCACCCAGGACGCCTTGGCGTTGGCTCGTACCCACTTGGCCAAGGTCCCGACGATGACGCCGATCTACTCCCACCGCTATCTCCTGGCGGACCCAGACCGCACAGGCACGCCCGTGTTGTCGATGTATCAGACGGACATCATCTACTACGGCACCGACCTGGTCGACTACTTCCATCACGAGTTCGGCCGCCCGGCGCAAACACCGGAAATCCACGAGTACGCCAAGATCCCGTTCTGGTCCTACTTCCTGGAGTGAACAGCCCAAGACTGGCCAGCGGTTGACACCCATCTTAGACATCAACGAAGTCGGACGACAGCAGCGACAGGCGCACCCATGTGACCGCTTCCTGCTCTGCCGGATCAGTCCTGCTTCGGCCGGAACGAGCCCCTGATCGAACTCCCACTCCCAACGCGGTGCTCACGCACAAGCTCCCGACCGGGCCCTCCTGGGGGCGTGGAAGGGCGCTCGTTGATGACCGACACTGACAACTGCCGACGGCTCAGCAGCTGGTCAGGGTGTTGATCGGCTAGGAGGCCGCAGATCACTGTCGCCTGCGGTCAGTTGTGGTTGTGCAGCGCGTCGTAGCGGCGCTCGAACCCAGAGGCGAGGTGCTCGCCGCGCTGTAGATCGTCGAGGGTCAGCTGCCGGTTGCCAGATTTGACGCCGTCGTGGGCGAGCCGATCCAGTAGCGCCTCGTACGTAGGAGGTTCACCCAGGCGCTCGTATTCGTCGGCCCACCGGCGGTAGATGCGCTGCTCCAGTGCGTATCGGCGCAGGGTGCTGGGGCTGACAGGCTGTCCTTTGTCGCCCAGGACACCGGATGCAGCGACCTGTTGGGCCACCTCTTCCCAGGCTGCTCTACCCTTGGGGTCCGTGCCGTGGGTGTCCACGTAATGCTGGTAGGCGAGGTAGTACCGGTCGGGATTCGTGAGCCGTGGAAGCTCCTCCTCGTTACCCCCATCGTCATCTGCCGCGGAAGTGTCGAGGGTTACGTCGATCTGCGCGCGGTCCCGTTGCGAAGGAACTGGCACCTCGTCTGACGGAGTCTTGCCTCGCGCCAACTCGGCGGCCGGATTCAACTCCGCAGCGCTTGGAGCTGAGAGGTGCTCCGTTGCGACCTCAGCGGGCAGCAGGTGCGGCTCGGGAGCGTCCAAGTTGTAGCGCTCTCGCAAGTACTGCGCGAGCGCTGCCGAATCAGGGGAGTTGCCGAACTCCTCGACATACGCACGGGCCACATCCCGGCAGAACGCCGCCCACGTCTCCTCTGAGACCGGCACCTCAGCCAGCGCCCCTTCCCTGCCACCCATGTCCTGGCGACCCACGCTAGCCTCGCTCCTGGCTGCATATTCGGCCAGGAGCGGCAGCAGCTCCTCCTCCGACAGCGGACTGCCGTCGTCCTGGACGGCCTCATGCTCGACCCGCAGATAGTGCGCGAACTGAGCTACCGTCGGAGCCACCTGATACTCGTCCAGGAAATCCTCATAGGCGCTGAAGTAGTCGATCAAATGCGCCGTCTCGCCTTGGTGCGCCGGCAACTGTTTGGCAAACCACGGACTCGAAGACTCTGCCGTAGGAACCTCTACGGCTTCGATCGGCAACTCTTGCTCCGCAGCTGTCTGCTGCGGTGCGGCTGGCAGCAGCGCGGGTTCGATGCCGGCGGCGGCCAGGCCCGAGGGGGCGGTCTCGGCGAGCGGGACGCCGTAGCGCGCGAGGCGCAGCGGCATCAGGGACTCGACGGGGGCCTTGCGGCGCCAGGCGCGGCCGAAGCGGGAGTGCAGGCGGGCCTGGTAGACGAGACGGTCCTGCTCGAGCTTGATGACGGCCTCGTAGCTGCGCAGCTCCCACAGCTTCATGCGGCGCCACAGCAGGAACGTGGGCAGCGGGGAGAGCAGCCAGCGCGTGAGGCGCACGCCCTCCATGTGCTTGTCGGCCATGATGTCCGCGATCCGGCCGACCGCGTGGCGCGCCGCCTCGACCGAGACGACGAACAGGATCGGGATGACGGCGTGCATGCCGACGCCGAGGGGGTCCGGCCAGGCGGCCGCGCCGTTGAACGCGATCGTCGCCGCGGTCAGCAGCCACGCCGTCTGGCGCAGCAGGGGGAACGGTATGCGGATCCAGGTCAGCAGCAGGTCCAGGGCGAGCAGGACGCAGATACCCGCGTCGATGCCGATCGGGAACACATAGCTGAAGTTCCCGAACCCCTTCTGGAGCGCGAGTGAGCGAACGGCCGCGTACGAACCCGCGAAACCGATGCCGGCGATGACCACCGCACCGGCGACGACCACGCCGATGAGTATGCGGTGCGTCCGTGTCAGCTGTGGCGCGGCCACTGCGTCACCCCGCCTAACGCATTGTCTCCCCCGCCGCGCACGCCCCCCACTCCCCTGCCGTCACCCGGTCCGCTCCCCTACCTCAATTCACTTTTGCACACTCAGTCAGTTCATGACACATAGAATCAACAACTGCCCCACTGCACACGAGTCGATCCGGACGACAGCGGCAGAGGAGCATGCGGCCCTTGTCCACGATCGTACGGGCTCACCAACATACGGCCGGGGCCCATGGTGCCTCCGGCCGACGCGGACGAAGATCTGAGCTGGGCCGTTTCGTGGACGAGGGGGGTCCCGACCGCGAGCCGGACGACTACGCCATCGACCGGTCCCGCGGCGGACTCACCACCAAGGTCCACCTCGCCGCCGACGACCGTTGTCGGCCCCTTGCGTTCGTTCTCACCGCCGGACAGACGGGGATGTCGGCCTTCGCCGATGTCATGGCCCACCTGCGCGCTCCCCGCCCGGAGTCGGAGCTCGGGCAGGTCAGCGTCGGGATCAAAGTCTGCGTTGAGGCGGCCAAGCGTCTCGTGAAGCGTCAGGCCCGGCTGCACCCGCACGAGCATGATGTCGTAGGTCACGGGGTAAATCTACGCAAACTTAAAGCTCCTCGGCGACAGCATCGACTCAGCCACCAGAGGTGACCTACTCGTGGTGATCCGAACGAGACAGTCCAGGGCGGATCTCCCTACGAAGGCCTCTTGTTGGCCCCCCCTATGTCTGGGTCGCTTACGCGCTTCCCGCCCTTCTCGGATGCCTTCCAGATGCGGCTTTGAAGACGTGGTCCTCCATGGCAGGCAAGGAGCTATCACCAGTGCCACTTCTCGATGTACTGCTTGTTACTCCTGGCGGCATGATGTCCGTCTGCAGTCGAGGGGCATTCGGTGAACGGCCTGGTTTCAGAGGAGAGTTGAGGTTGCAGATACAGCCGACGATCTCCGGTGCGGTGGTCGCCCATCAGGGCAAAGTACTGCTGGTTCGTCGCGCCGTCCCCGAGGGGAGTCTGGTCTGGCAGTTCCCAGCGGGCAAGGTTGAGCCTGGTGAGTCGCATGAGGAGACGGCTGTGCGGGAGGCCTTGGAGGAGACCGGGGTACTTGTCGAGCCTCTCACCGTGATCGGTGAGAGGCTGCATCCGGTGACGGGTCTGCGGGTCGTCTATGTCGGCTGCTGGTGGCTGTCGGGTGCGGCTCGGGCGGCGTCGCCGCGGGAGGTTGCCGAGGCAGTATGGGTGCCGTTCGACGAGCTGCCGTCACGGATTCCAGGTGGGGTGTACGAGCCGGTTTGGGAGTTCTTGACGGGTCCGGCGCTGCCCTGATTCCGTGCACGTTCGACTCTCTCGCATCGACCCCGGTGCGGTCAGGTGTCTCACCCGACGCAGCTTGCCTCGAGGACCACGAACAGACAGCCCGCTGCCATGTGAACGATCCAGCAGCGGCCGCGTAGCACGGCATCAACCGCGGCCGCGGGTCTCGGCTCCGCCTCCCGTTTCTCCGCCGGGTCGTCTGATGAGTGCCGACGTCTTCGTCGGGGGTAGCAGCGCCTGAGATCGAAGCAGCGTGAGGGCTCTGTGGTCTCTAACCCCCATGCGCAGACCTGCATCAGTTCGTATGGAGCAATGGGCGTCCTCTAACGCACGTCAGGGCCAAGTTGCAGGTCCATGGCGCGCATCCGCTCGAACTCGCAGCCCAGCGCTTGGAGCAAGCTTATTCAGGCATCTTCGGCGACCCGCCTGGGGGACCTGACGCCGGGCGGACTGTGGGCCCGCGGAATGGGAGGTGTTCGCATGAGGTTTCGTGGCGCCGCTCGAGGTCGCTGAATCGGCTGAAAGTTGATCGTCTTTGCCGTCGAACACGCAAGTCGCTTCTCTTCGGTCTGATGGTTGAGCGGCTCTCACTGGCCGAAAGTCCGTTGCCCTCAGCGCTCGCGTCCTTACGTAGTGTCAGTGACGCGTGCTGTCATACGACCTGCGCGAGGACATGCCAACGCATCTGGGCAGAGGGGGATTTCGATCATGACGGCACAGGTGAATGCGCACTTATGCGGCGGACCAAGGTTCGATGATGATGCCAAGCGTTCGCCGCAAAACGCCACTGATACCGGCCCAGCCCTACGGGGAGCGGCCGGATGAGCCGCCGTCGCCCGACGCGGCGCGCCGTCCGCCGCCGTCCGAAGCGTCGTTCCAAGAAGCAGGATGAGCAGATCGCTCTGCTGGTCGGCGCTATCGTGGCGGTCGGTCTGGCGGTTGCCGCCTTGCAGTGGCTGCTTGCTCACTGGTGGCTCCTCGTCGTTATGGCCGTGGTTGCCTCCGTCGCTGGCGGCCTCTGGCTCCAGCAGGTCCGACAGCGTGCTGAGTGGCAACGCATACGTGCCCAGGCCGTGCACATGCGCATCGCCGAGATTGACGCCCTGGATCACCGCGCATTCGAGTTCGCCATACGGGACTTGATGTGCCGCGACGGCTGCACAGCCGAGCAGATCGGCGGCGCCGGGGACGACGCCTGCGACGTACGGGCAACCGACCCGGCCGGCCGCATCTGGGCAATCCAGTGCAAGCACCGCCGAGACGGGGACCGGGGCTCGGCCGTCGGCGTCGGGGTGCTGCAGCAGGTCAACGGCACCGCCCGACAGGTCCACGGAGCGGACATCGCGGTCGTCCTCACCAATGGCCGCTTCTCCTCGAAGGCCATCCCCTGGGGCCGGGAGCACCGAATCCACCTCGTCGATCGGCGCGTACTAGGTGAGTGGGCCGCCGGATCACGGCCGCTGTGGGACCTGCTCGATCGCATCCCGCCATCACGCCGCCCGACGGCACTGTCTTGACCAGGGGGTTGGCCCAGTGATCCTGACGCTCAACGTGGCGGTCCTGCTTGGCGTGATCATCTACTTCCGCATACGCCGCCGTGTACAGGCTCGAAGTCGATCCGACCAGTGGCTGACCGTGTCCATCGTGCTGGTATTCGGCGTGCTGATCGCGCCCACCGAGTTCGGCCAGGGATTCGCCGACGTCTTGGGTGATGCCGTGAAGAACTTCTCTGAGGCCGGCAGCCCATGAGATCCCGGAACCGCACAACCTCGAGCGCGCCGACGACTATGGGCAGGGCTCGACGGGCGCGTCCCGCCTACCGGACACATCTGGCCAGACGTTCACCAGTTGTCCCCTGCCCTTCAAACGAGGCGTTTGACAGCGAACCCACTCGAAGAACTGAACCGCCCTTGGTGGCCAGAGTGCAGGTCCGGCGCACATCCGTGCTCCACACGTCGCGCTGCGCGTCATAGGACGCAGCGTTCCCACCACAGGACGGCCACGAGAAGTTGCCAGGGACTATGCACCAGATGGGGAACGACGAGGTGCGCCTTGTGCCGGGCGCGTGTCATCGCGACGTACAGCCGCTTGGAACGGTTCAGGGACGGCTGTCCTTCGGAGCGTGAAACTCATGGCGTTTGAGGAGCAAGATCGATCAGTGTGTGCGGACCAGCAGTTCTCGTCGGCAGGTCTGCACTCACCGCTCCATGAACGCGTTCATGCGGGGTACTCGGATGCCTGCTGAGGACGATCTCAATCCGCACCTTGGAGCACCGTGTCGAACAGTCCGCAAGCATCGCGTCCCGGTCCCTGATCAGGTAACGGGCCCGGCAGTCGGCGTCCTCGAGGACGATCACAAGGTTCTTCACAACCTGATCCCCAACAAGGTCGACCCGATCCGTAACGTGAAGCTGACGTTCGGGGAGGTGAGAGCTCCTGAATGCTGTGCCAGGCTCGGAGACTGGTCACGGCTACGCAATCCTCTCCCAAGGGTTCTCTGGCTATGGCAAAGTCTGCCTCCTTTGCCTGCTCCTTTTTGGGGGGGATCATGCGCCATCTCATCACCGTTTCCACGTTCGCGGCCGTCTGCTGTCTGAGTCTTGCGGCCTGTACGGGCAGCGACGACCGGAGTACGCCTCAGCCGCGCCCGCGCTCCACGCTCAAGTTGGGGCAGAGCGCGGATACCGCAGGTGTCGGTGGCCGGGGGACTGCCCAGATCACCCCGGATACGGTCGTCTACGCCGACAGCACTAGCTTCGGCACCCCGGAGCACGGCCTCTTCGCTGTCGTCAACTACCAGTCCAGGAATCGGACCAAGTCGCGTGTGACGACAACCGCCGAACAGGGCGGCTTGCGATGGAAGGCCTCGGATGGACACACCGTCACGGCGAGGAACAGCAAGGCCGCGACAAAGGTCGCTCCCATTGGACTCAGCGAAGGCGGGCCGGACTTTACCTCCGAGACAGGTCACCAGGACGTGGCTGTCTTCGACATTGCACCAGCCGAGAGGGGCGGCACCCTCATCTATGTCGACGGCGACGGCACCGTTTTCCGTTGGAAGATCCCCGCGAGCAACTCCGGCTCTGCGGTTCCCGCGTTGAAATTCGCCTTGAGCTAAGAGCGCCAACGCGATCGTAGTTCGGCCGTCTTGAGTCGTCGCCAGCAGTCGAGACTGCAGGTCAACGGGACGAAGACGTCGGGGAGTTCGAGGCGTCGTTTCCCAGCGCATGGCGAGGCGCTTGAACTGGTGGAGCGGGGCGAAGATCTACTCGACGACGTAGCGGAGCCTTCCCGGCCCTTTATGTCCGGGGCGCCCTTGCGGGAGATCACGGGCAGGATCGGGAGGCTCCGTAGCTGACGCTGTACCGCCCGGGAGTCGTACGCCTTGTCGCCCAGGAGACACACTCGGGGGACTTCGCGGACGGCCCGGCCGTCCGGCCACCGGCGGGACGCTGTCGACCAAGTCGAGGGTCTGGGTGATGTCGTTGACGTTGGCTGCGGTCGTGATGGCGTGGAGCGGCGTTCCCTTACCGTCGCAGATCAGGCTTTCGCCGGGCACCAGCGGGCCGCGCAGTGGCGGGGATCGCCGTATGACACCGGGCGTGGGAGGCAACAGCCACGGTGCGGCGCGGTCCGACGCATGTCGGCAACCCCTGGCCTCGCCGGACACGGCCAGTTCTCAGTGCGGTGCGAGCACGGCCCTCGGCCGGCGGGGTGCACGGTACTTCGTCGGGGCAGGACGACGTACCGTGCACCCCACTCCCCCAGCACGTTGGGGCACAACTTCCTCGGAAGATCCGCGGTCGCACTGTTCATCATTTCGGATCGCTGCGCGATCAACGGTCGCTGCCCGGGGGCCCCTCTCGGCTGCGCTCCTCCTACTCCCCAGCAGACGGCTTTGCCGGCGACCTCCTCCGGGTCGCCATGCGGTCGAGGTGGGTCACCACCCCGGTGTGGAACTTGTTGATTGCTTCGTCGACGCTCCGGATGAATCCGGATTCCGTGTTTCCCCGTTGCGTGCCCATGCCCTTGTACAGCGACAGCCGGAACCCAGTGATCTTCGCCCCGCCCTTCGGGAGGAGATCACCCGGCTCGGGGCGCAGCCGTTCCAGCGTTCCCCGCGGTCCTCTCACATCGCCATCAAGAAGAGTCTCGATGTGCAGGTCCGCGGGCGCCTCGGCCAGTTCGCGGACGATGCGCTTGGCCCAGGAGAGTGGGTAGCCCTGCTCCGGGGGCGAGATGTCGATGGACGTGCGGATCTTGCCGGTGCGCAGGTCGGCGGTGACGGCGAGTACTCCTGGTGTCTGCTCGATGCGTAGCTCGGCCTGGAGCTTTCCGTTATGGCAAAATTCGTCGGCCATGCGGGTGCGGCGGGCCACGGCGTCTGTGCCGCGGCGGGCGCGCTGCACGGGGAGGACCTTTCGTCCCAGTTCGCCTCCCAGGCCCAGCGAGACCTGACGTACCAGACGCTCCCAGCTCTCGACGGCCTCGAGTGCTCGCGGGTCGCCCGGGCAGAGCGTTTCGTCCTGGATCCCGTTGCGTACGGGCACCCATGCCGGGCCCATGTTGTGGAAGCCGTGACAGCCCGAGTTCTCGTGGAGCAGGTAGTGCAGCAGCTCCTCCAGGAGCCACGCGTGTGTGGGGTTGCCGACGCCCTCGTGCCGGATCAGCATCTGCGCCTGGTGGGCCACCTCGGCCCAGGACAGATGCCACAGGCTCACCTTGTTCTTCCGCCGCCGGTCGATCTTCACCTCGACCAGCGGGCTGCCTTCCAGCGCCACGTCGTTGGAGAGGGTGATGACCGCCTCGTATCCCCTCCTGGCGGCGATGTCCGAGTAGTCCTGCACCTGCTCGGCCTTGAGCGGATTGCCATTGGTCTTGGTCTCGACGAGTGCCGTCCACAGCTTGCCCGCTCGCTCCACGCGGATGACACCGTCGGGGCGACGGGGCGATTCTCCGTGGGGCAGCGACACCTCGGTGAAGGTCTCTATACGCCCCGCGGGGGCGCCGAACCCGGCAGTGAGCCGCCGGCCGAGTTCCGGCACCTGCGCCATCACAGCCAGCAGGACCGAGGTGGCGCGAGCCTCCCGGTCCCGGTCGCTCTTCAACGCGGACACGGGAAAGAGGCGCGCGCCCCTCCAGGACTCGTTCTCCGCAAGGGACTTCTGCGGCGCCCTGGAGACGGTGATCTTCTTCTTCGACGTGCGCGGACGCACCGGCTTCCTGGCGGGCGCCGCTGCTTCGGGTTCCTGTCGTGTGCCGGGGACGGTCACTGCGATGATGACGTCCGGTACCGAATCCGGCGCGGGCTTCTGCTGGAGGACGTCAGAGGCCGGGAGCTCCTGGACTGCCTCCTGTGCCTGCGTGGCGTTCGCCGATTCGGCGTCGTCGTCGATGTCTACGCCGTGGTCCCCCGCCAGGGCTGCGAATCCCGCCTCGTAGCCCTGCCCTACAGCCCGGAATTTCCATTCCTCGCCGCGCCGGTACAGCTCCCCGAAGATCAACGCGCTCACGCCACCGGCGTCATCGATCGCGAACCGCAGCAGCGGCTCGCCGGACCCGTCGCTCAACCTCAGCTCGAGGTCCTCGAGTTCGTCGAACCGGGCTGACTCGTACCGGCTCGCCGCGATGAGGATGGTGGCGACGTCGCTGGGAACTGCCGTCAAGTCGAAACTAATCCGGTCCTCGCTGCCCTCTCCCACGGGCGTTTTACCCAGCAGCTGCACGCTCCCGTCCGGCGCACAGGCGTTGTTGTAGAAATAAAAGTCGGTGTCGGTGCGGACCTTGCCGTTCTCGTCCAGCAGGAGCACGGAGACGTCGGCGTCGCCCTCTCCCGTGGGACTCACCCATCCCAGACTGACGACCACCGAGTCGACGTCGTCTCCGCTCAAGCCCCCCAGCCCGACATTGGCCCCCTTGACCATCTCGTACATGCGGCCTCCCAACCGATCGCCCAGGTACGAGGAACCCCCCTCACTCACCTCCCCGACACATGCGCGCATACGGTGAGCCTGGTGTGAAGAAAATGAGTGTATCGGGCAGCAGAGAAGGCTGACCCTCGAATCTCCAGAGCCGGTCGCGCACCTGAAGCCGACTCCCGAAACGCGGCACCTGCAGTGAGCCGTTCCAACCGGGCGTGTGCGGCCCGGAGTTGGACCGGCACTGCCCGAGACGTGCCCATCCGCGACCCGAAGCGCGCCGTGGGGCCGAGGGGCCGAGGGGCCGAAAGCGAGCACGCCGCAGAGTACCGAGCCTCGCAAGGCGGTTGCCGGCCCCGTCAAGGACGGACTCGTCGCCGGCACGCCGAAAAAGTAGCGACGACGTACAACCATCGACGCTCTTCACAGGTCACACACATGTCGTTCACAGAAAGGTTGACCTCACAAATGAACCGCGCCGCCAAGTCCGTCGCCGCCCTGCTCCTCGCCGGCTTCCTTCCCCTCACTGCCGCATGCAACGGTGACTCCGACGTCACCACCACTCCGAACAAGAAGAGCGACTCCCAAGAGGGCAAGCCCGCCGAGAAGCCGGCCGAGGACACCGCCAAGAACGACGCCAAGACCGGCGACACGATCACCCTTAAGGGCATGGACGACGGCAGTCAGCTCGACGTGACCGTCGTCAAGGTCGTCGACCCCGCCAAGAGCAGCGACGAGTTCACCACCCCCGAGTCGGGCAACCGGTTCATCGGCGTGCAGTTCAAGCTCGTCAACTCCGGCACCAAGGCGTACAACGACAGCCCCTCCAACGGGGCTCAGGTCGCCGACAAGGACGGGCAGCAGTTCGACGCAACGTTCGGAGACATCACGGCCGGTCCGTCCATGTCGTCCAGCGTCAAGCTGGCGCCTGGCGGCAAGGCTCTCGGCTGGATCGTGTTCGAAGCGCCTACTAAGTCGAAGGTCACGCAGGTGCAGTTCGCGATGGACTCGGGCTTCTCGGACCAGACCGGCCAGTGGAGCATCGGCTGAACCGCCGCTGATCCAGGCCCCGCTGCGCTCCCCAGTCGCGGCGGGGCCTTTCGCGATGCGCATGCCACACCCACGATCCCTGGAGCGGGAAGCAGCACCTTGATTGCCTGCAAGACGTTAGCGCTTGATCTCCTTGATCTTGAGCATCTGCGTGATGACCTTGTCGAGCTCCGCGTCGTCGAACACCTTCTTCCAGTCGTCGCGGACGATCGACTCGCGGCCGTAGTCCATCGCGATGAGGCAGGCGTCGGAGAAGGGGTTGGATCCCTTGAGTGTGTTCGCGAGGGCCACCTGCGTGTGGCCGAGGAGCATGGCGCGGGCGGCCTTCTCGGGGACGCCGACGGTGTGCACTGTCTCGTGGAGCGCTTCGGTGAGGAGTGCGCCGACCATGCAGGCGATGGTCTCGACGAGCGTCGGCTCCAGGACTGCGAGCTGCTTGACGGTCACCCAGTGGACGTCGACGACCGGGGCGTACATGACGCGGATGACGGCGTCGGCGAGGGCCTGCTTCTCGGCGTTGCCGCCCTCGTACGCGGCCACGACCTCCTGCGGTGCGGCGATGCCGCCGAAGGTGTCCTGCCATTCTTCCTTGGTGGTCCGCTCCAGGAAGACGGACGGGTGGCAGGGGTGTGCGCAGGCGTAGTGCACGTCGTCGCGGGCGAACAGCAGGCCCGCGTAGGCGGCGGCCGGGTCGAGGGTGAGGACGACGGCGCCCGGCTTCATCAGGGGCACCAGCTGCTCGGAGACGCTGCCGAGGACGATATCCGGCACCGCCAGGATGACGACGTCGGCCTCCTTGGCCGCGACGTCGGAGTCGGTGAGGTCGCGGCCGAGGGAGCGGATCAGCTCCTGCCCCTTCTCGGAGGCCTCGCTGAAGAGCACCCGGAAGCCGCTCTCGACCAGATTGTTGGAGACTCGCTGGCCCATCTTGCCGGCGGCCCCGATGACAGCGACGGTCTTGTTCTCGGTGGCCATGGTCATTCGCTCCTCAAGAGGGTTGTGCTCGAAACGGTGTTGCTCAGCAGGGTGCTGATGCTGTGCTGCGTCCACTGGTGTTCGAGCCGGGCGGTGGCGTCGAAGCCCTCGTCCTGCCACGGGAGCCAGTGCTCCACGATCTGGTTGATGCCGCGCTCAAGCGGCCGGACTGCGGCGATCATGGCGTCGTAGTCGAGGAGGCCGGTGCCCAGCGGGCAACCGGCGTAGGTGAAGCCGACCCAGCCGTCGCGGCGGGTGAAGGCGAAGTCCTTGACGTGGATGTTCACCACGTAGGGGGCGGTCGCATCGATGACGTCGACGGGGCGTTCCAGGCGGGCGACGCTGTTGCCGGGGTCGAGGACGATACCGAGGCGGTCGCTGTCGACGCCCTTGACCACAGCGAGGAGGTCGTCGGTGGAGACCTGTTCATAGGTCTCCAGGCCGAGGGTCACCCCCGACTCCTCGTAACCGGGCAGCGCCTGTCGCATCAGGGCAACGGCCTCGTCGACGCCCGGCCGGTGGTCGATGGTGTTCATCATCGATCGGACGAGCGTGACGTCCAACTGCGCCGCGATGTCGAGGTACTTGGCCAGGCACTCGGGGCGCACGCCGCGTGTGCCGAGTTCCAGGCACAGGCCCAGGTCCCGTGCGGCGTCCCGGATGTCGGCCAGGTGCGCGTGGTCGTACGACTCGATGGCCGGGTAGTCGCAGATCTGGAAGAGCTCGCCGCCCTGCTCCTTGGTGTCGACGAGCATGTCGAGCAGGGACAGCGGTTTGGGCGCGCGCTGCGAGATCCGCCAGAAGTAGGCGTAGGTGCTGATGCCGTACGCCATCACGCCACCGCCGTCCGGGAGGCCGGGGCCTCGATCTCGTCGAGGATCCGCCCTACGGCCGCCGGGTCGTGGGCGAAGCGGCCCAGGAAGAGGCCACCGACCGAGCCGCCGAGGCGGCTGAGCAGTCCGGGGCCTGCACTCCCGCCGTAGATGACGGTCGAACCGGCGTGCTGAGGACGGGTGTTGAGCCACTCCCCCAGCGCCGCGCACACCGTCGTGATGTGTTCGGCCGATGCGGGCTCGGGCGCCCCGATGGCCCACTGGGGTTCGTACGCGAGGACGACCTTGCCGTGCACGCCGTACAGCAGGCGCGCGGCCTCCGCGAGAGTGCGGCGGGCTGCCTCCTCCGGCTCGACCGGGTCGAGTTCGCCGACGCACAGGACCGGGGTGAGTCCGTTGCGCAGGGCGGCCCCGGTCTTCGCGGCGACGACGGTGTCTCCCTCGCCGTAGAGGCGGCGGCGCTCGGCGTGGCCGACCTCGGCATAGCGGCAGCCGATCTCCTTCAGGTACGGCCCGGAGACCTCGCCGGTGTAGGCGCCGACGTCCTCCGTGGCGATGTCCTGCGCACCGATGTCGACGCCGCTGCGCGCGAGGATCCCGGCCACGGGCACGATCGCCGGGAAGGCGGGGAGCACGAACAGGCGGGCCGCGCCACTGGCGACAGCGGGGTGACGGTCGGCCAACTGGACTATTTTGCGGGCCCAGTTGAGGGTTTCGTGGTGGCCGAAGTACATTTTCAGGCTCACCCCGAGCAGGACGGGGGCAGTCATCACGCGGCCTCGGGCTCGTTCTCGTAGTCGCTCATCAGCCGGACCTTCGCCGCGGAGGGCGAGGAGTCGTCGAAGCGGTAGGTGAGCCACTCGGCGGCGAGGCGGCGGGCCAGTTCCAGGCCGATGACACGCTGCCCGAAGGTGAGCACCTGGGCGTTGTTGGAGAGGATCGCGCGTTCCACGGAGAAGGAGTCGTGGGCGGTGACGGCTCGGATCCCCTTGACCTTGTTCGCGGCGATCGCCACACCGAGGCCGGTGCCGCAGACGAGTAGCGCCCGGTCGGCGTCGCCACGCGCCACCGTCTCGGCGGCGGCGATGGCGATCGCCGGGTAGGCGGTGTGCCCGTCGGCGTCCACGCCCATGTCGGTGACGGAGGCGACCAGGCCGCTCGCCTGGAGGTCAGCCTTGAGGGCCTCCTTGTACTGGTATCCGGCGTCGTCGCAGCCGACGACGATCCGCAGTTTCTCGCTCATGTTGCTTGTCCTTAAAGGGAGTTACTGACAGGTGGTCAGCGCGCCGTGGACGGCGCGGACGATCAGGGCGAGGGAGTGGGCACCCGCGTCAGGGGTGCCGAGGGACTTCTCGGCGTGTGGCCGAGCGCGGCCCATGCGCGGGACGAGCCGGGCGGTGTCGCGGGCTGCCTGCTCGGCGACGTCCGCAGCGCGAGCCCAGGCTGCGATCAACTCGGCAGCTTCTTCAACCTGTTGACTGAGTGTGTCGGCGAACGGGACGAGGACGTCGACCATGGTCTTGTCGCCGACCTCGGCGCCGCCGGTCCTGCGGACGGCGTCGGATGCCTGCCGGACTCCATGGGCGACGGTCGCCGGGGTCGGCCGTTCGGTGTCGCCGAGCGCGTCGGCGACCGCGCTCAGGATGATGCCCCACAGGGCTCCGGACGTGCCGCCGGCACGGTCGGCCCACGCGTCACCGGCAGCCATCAGCAGCGACTGGGCGCCCGCACCCAACTCCTGGGCGCGCAAGGCGGCTTCGTAGGCCGCGGCGGATCCTCGCTGCATGCCGATTCCGTGGTCTCCGTCACCCGCGACGGCGTCGATGCGGCCCAGTTCGTCGGCGTGCGTGTCGATGGTCTTCTTGATGCGGCCGAGCGCGTCGAGCGCGGTGGCGGCGGCTTTGCGCGACTCGTCGTTCGCGACGTACGGCTCCGGCTCGCTCCCGGTCTCGTACGCGGCCTCCTCCTCGGCGGCGGCCGCCTGGGGCACGTTGCCCTTGCGGTAGGCGGGGGCGTCGGCGGGCGCGGTCCACAGTGCTTCGAGGGTGTCGTCGAGCCAGGTCAGGGTGAGGGAGATGCCCGCCATGTCGAAGCTGGTGACGAGTTCGCCGACCTCGGGGTCGACGGTGTGCACGCCGGCGTCCGCGAGGAGCTGGGCCACGCGCCGGTAGACGACGAAGAGTTCCTCGTACTTGACCGAGCCGAGCCCGTTGAGGATCACGGCGGCGCGCTGCCCGTGCGGCCCGGCGACACCTTCCGGGAGTTCCTTCAGGAGGGTGGAGACGAGGAGTTCGGCGGCCTCGTCGGCTGTGGGCACGGCCGCTTCGCCGATGCCGGGTTCGCCGTGGATGCCGAGGCCGACGGCCATCCGGTCCTTGGGGACTGTGAACAGCGGGTGGTCAGCGCCGGGCAGCGTGCAGCCGGAGAAGGCGATGCCGAAGGAGCGGGTGCGGGCGTTGGCGTGCGCGGCGACGCGGGCCACCTCGTCGAGCGGCAGGCCCTGTTCCGCGGCGGCCGCCACGGCCTTGAAGACGGGGAGGTCGCCCGCGATGCCGCGGCGCTTGTGGGCCTCGTCGGGCGTGGCGCTGGACAGGTCGTCAGTGACGGCGAAGGTGCGGGTGGCTATGCCCTCGGCGTTCAGTCGCTCGGCGGCCTGCCCGAAGTGCAGGACGTCGCCCGCGTAGTTGCCGTACAGGAGGAGGACTCCGCCGCCGGCGTGCGCGGCGCGTGCGACGGTGCGTATCTGCTGGGCGGACGGCGAGGCGAAGACGTTACCGACGGCGGCGCCGTGCGCGAGGCCCTGGCCGACCAGGCCGGAGAAGGCCGGGTAGTGGCCCGAGCCGCCGCCTATGACGACGGCCACCTGGCCCTCAGTCTTGGCGGTGGCTCGCACCACGCCTCCGGGGACCGGCCGCACCCAGCGGTGGTGGGCGGCTGCGAACCCTTCGAGCGCTTCGTCGGCGAAGGCGGCGGGGTCGTTGTACAGGCGGGTCATCGCTGGCTCTCCGCGGGTGCTGACGGGGCGGACGGGGACGAGGAGGTGCGGGAGGCGAGCCAGATCATCAGGGCGGCGGACAGCAGCATGAAGATGCCTACGAGGTAGAGCGGCAGGTAGTAGCTGCCGGTCCAGTCCTTGAGCCAGCCGGTGATGTAGCTGGACGCGAACCCGGCGACGTTGCCCGCCGTGTTGATCAGGGCGATTCCCGCCGCGGCGGCCGCGCCGGTCAAAAAGCGCGAGGGCACCGCCCAGAACACCGGAAGTGCGGCGAAGATGGCGCAGGCGGTGACCGTGATGACGGCCACGGTGGCCGCGGGTGAGCCCATGTAGAGGGCCAGCGGGATCGAGAGGCCGCCGATGACCGCGGGCCCCGCGACATGCCAGGTGCGGGTGCCGTGCCGGGTGGCGTGGCGGGTCCAGAAGAAGAGGACGATGGTGGCCGGCAGGTACGGGATCGCGGTGATCCAGGCCTTGTCCATCACGCTGAACGTGGTGTCGTACTGATCCTGGAAGCCGTTGATGATCGTCGGCAGGAAGAACGCAAGCGCGTACAGGCCGTAGACAAAACCGAAGTAGACGACGGCGAGGATCCAGACGCGGCCGTTGGTGAAGGCGGTCTTCAGGTCGCCCTTGGCGTGCCGGCCCTCGTGGCCGGACTTCTCGGCGTTCTCGGCGGCCAGTTCCTTGGTCAGCCAGTCCCGCTCGTCGCTCGTCAGCCACTTCGCGTCGGCAGGGCGGTCGATCAGGTAGAACCAGGCGATGACGCCCAGCAGGATCGCCGGGATCGACACGAACAGGAACATCACGCGCCAGCCCTCGAGGCCGAAGAGGCCGTGGTGGCCGACCAGCCAGCCCGCGAGCGGGGCGCCGAACACCGTGGTCAGCGGCTGGGCGAGATAGAAGAGACCCAGGATCTTGGTGCGGTGGCGGCTGGGCACCCACTGGCTCAGGAAGAGGATCGCGCCGGGGAAGAACCCGGCCTCCGCGACACCCAGCAGGAAGCGCAGCGTATAGAGCTGGCCGCTGCTGTCCACCCAGGTGAAGAGCAGCGAGACGATGCCCCAGCTCACCATGATCCGGGCCAGCCAGCGGCGGGCACCGAAGCGGTGCAGGGCCATGTTGCTGGGGACCTCGAGCACGATGTAGCCGAGGAAGAAGATCCCGGAGGCGAAGCCGAACTGGGCGGCGGTCAGCGTCAGGTCCTGGCCCATGCCGTTGGGTTCGGCGAACGACACCGCCGTCCGGTCCAGATAGTTCACGAAGAACATCAGGGCCACGAATGGCACGAGGCGGATCGAGATCTTCTTGATCGCCGACGCTTCGACGGCTGGTTTTGTCTCCGTCACGGGCGGCGCGGTGCTGGCAGGCATGGCGACTCCTCGGCTCGCCGGACAGCCCTGTCCGGACTTGGGTCACTCTCGGCGCGAGGGGTGCAACAGCTCACTGAGCACGCCGCACGGGCCGATCTGCGTGTCACGCTATGCCCGATTCCCAAATTGGTCACCAATTTACCAATGTGGTGAGCGTCGCACTTCCTCGTCATGCTTGAACCCTTGACAAAGCGGGTGACCAGGGATGTCATGCGCGACCGACGGACACCGGCGACGACCCATCTGGTCTACTGGTGACCGTGACCAGTCAGCCCTCCCACGCCGCCGACTCCCAGCCCGACCTCGCCCAACTCCTGCGCCCCGTGGTGCGGGAGTCCTCGGTCAGCGAGGTCGCCAAGCGTCTTCTCGATCACCTCTCGGCGGGCAATATCAAGCCCGGTACGCGCCTGCCCGCAGAGCGCCAGCTCGCCGAGGCCCTCGGCGTGGCACGCTCCAGCGTCCGTGGCGCACTGTCCGCGCTCGACGTACTCGGCATCATCGAGATCCGGCCGGGTTCGGGCTCGTACGTCCGCGAGGGCACCTCGGAGTTCCTGCCGCGAGCCATCAACTGGGGCCTGATGCTCGGCCAACGCCGCACCCAGGACCTGGTCGAGGTGCGCACCTACATGGAGGGCGTATCGGCACGGCTCGCCGCGGAGCGGTCGACCGACGAGGACGTGGCCCGCCTGGAGGACCACCTGCGCCACATGCGAGAAGCGGGCAGCGACGTCAAGGCGTTCATCGACGCCGACATCGCCTTCCACCTGGAGTGCGCGACAATCGCCCGCAACACGGTCCTCAGCGACATCCTGCACAGCATCCGCGCACTGCTACAGGTGTGGATGGAGCGCGTGAGCGACATCGAGGGCACGGTCAGCGGCACACTGTGCGAGCACGACGCCGTCCTCCAGGCCATCCGCGACCGGGACCCGGAAGCCGCTGACCGAGCGATGGCCGAACACATGCGGATGGCGAGCGCGCGCCTGCGCGAGTCGATGAACCCGGCGGATGGGGACGGTCAACAGCCCTGAATGGGCGAGTGGCAGTCGGGCCTGTGCAGACGGGGAGTCAAATACCGCTGTGGCGGCGGGTTTCGGGGTGTCTGCGCAGACGGTGCGCAAGTGGCGCTCGCGGTTCGTGGCCCGGCGGATGGCAGAGCTGACGGATGAGCCACGGCCGGGCCGGCGCAAGCCGGAGCTGGTGCTGTCCGATGCCGAGCGGGCTGAACTGACGCGATGGACACGGCGGGCGAAGACGGCACAGTTCCTAGCGTTGCGGGCAAGGATCGTGCTGCGGTGCGCGGAAGGCAGGACGAACAAGGAGATCGCTGCCGAACTCGGCATCGCGCACAACACGGTGAACCGCTGGCGGTCGCGGTTCGTCCAGCTGCGGCCGGAGGGGCTGACCGACGAGCCGCGTCCGGGCCGGCCGCCCTCGATCCTGCCTGTGGGCCTTGATCCGTGACCAGCGCTCTACGAAATGGCACCGATGCACATCACCGGCTAGCGGCCCTTTCTGGGCGCTGTAGCTGGCAACTGCCGAACAGCGCCGGTGCAGGGCTCTCCGCTGCACTCCCACCGTCAGCCCGGGTAGTCGTCCCCAAGGGCCTCCCGCCGCGCTTCCTTAGCCCGCCGTTTTAGGGCGCTCACCATCCGCACCGCCGCCATCGCGAGCGGCCCCCAGGCCACCGCAAGCGCAACCTGAACGACCGCGCCCACAACGCCGAGGCCATCCACCGCGCGACCCACGATCAGAAACATCACCATGCCGCAGATCCACACGAGCCAGATCCGGAACTTCTCGACCCTCACAGCCTTCTGGAGGTCGCTGTAGCTGACCATCGCGTCCCCCGGGGGCTCGGATTGCTGGTGGCCATGATGAGTGGACATGCAGTTGCAGTGAAGGCAGAGAGTCCGCGTTGTGACACGGGATCCTGCCGCGCGCCCGCGAGCCAAGCCACTTCTGGCTCCGGGTGCCGCACAGCCCCCTTCAGCTGGATCTCGATGTCGAGCCGCGACCCCCCGGACTGCGCGGCGAAAGCGCACAGGCAGGGCAACTGGCTGCTGGCCCGAGGCGCTGCTGGCCCACCTGCTCCGCAGCCAAAGAAAAGACCTGTTGGGCCACACTCTGAGCCATCCGTTGCGCAACCCATCATCCAGGCACCAGAGGAGAGCCTGCAGCCGGTACTGCCTGGCCACGAGCGATACCTTCTGCCCGCCACGACGGGCCCGACGGGCCGGTGGCACCCAGCCCCTGCAGGCGGGTCAGCCTCGGGATCCCTATCTTGCGCGTCCCGGTTGACGGCGGTGTGTAAGCCCTCACAGGCAGAGAACCGGAGGTCTCCGACAGTGGTCTAAACCATTTTATGGTTGCCGCCAAAGCAGAACGGGCCCATTATCGGCGGACCTTGACGGAAGATCAGGAGGCGCAGATGCACAGACTCTCGCGAAGAGGCTTCACCGCCGCGGCTGCGGGCACGCTCGCTGCCGTGACTCTGCCGGCCAGCGCCAATGCGGCGGACAGGCCCGCTGAGGGTGCCCGGCCGGAGCACGCGTCGGCAGCCGGCGGCCACGGCGCCGGACACAGGCAGATGCGCGGCATGTGGATTGCCACCGTGGCCAACACCGACTGGCCTTCGGCGCCGGGACTTTCGCCCGATGAGCAGCGGAAGGAGCTGTGCGACCTGCTGGACGTGGCGGTCGAACGGCGCCTGAACGCCGTGATGCTCCAGGTGCGGCCGACCGCCGATGCCCTGTGGCCCTCGCCCTACGAGCCGTGGTCGCAGTACCTCACCGGCGTCCAGGGGCGCGACCCGGGCTGGGACCCGCTGGGGACGGCCGTTCACGAGGCGCACCGCCGCGGCCTGGAACTGCACGCCTGGTTCAACCCCTACCGCGTCTCACTCACGACCGACGTCACCGCGCTGACGCCCACACACCCGGCTCGCCTCCACCCTGAGTGGATCGTGCCGTTCGGCGGCAAGCTCTACTACAACCCGGGCCTGCCCGAAGTGCGCCGCTTCGTCGAGGACGCCATGCTCGATGCGGTCCGCCGCTACCCGATCGACGCGGTCCACTGGGACGACTACTTCTACCCGTATCCCGTCGCCGGGCAGACGTTCCAGGACGACGACGCATACGCCCGCTACGGCACAGGCTTTCCCGACCGTGACGCCTGGCGCCGCAACAACACCGACCTGCTGGTACAGGAGATGGCCGAGCGCATCAAGCGGATCCGGCCGCGGACGCGGTTCGGCATCAGCCCGTTCGGCGTGTGGCGCAACGCGGCTACCGACCCACTGGGTTCGGCAACCACTGCCGGCGTGCAGACCTACGACGATCTGCACGCCGACACCCGCAAGTGGGTGCAGGAGGAGTGGATCGACTACATCGTTCCGCAGGTGTACTGGAACATAGGATTCGCCGCTGCCGACTACGGCGTGCTGGTGCCCTGGTGGTCCAGCCTCGTCTCCGGCACCCGCGTCCAACTCTATGTAGGCGAGGCGTTGTACAAGGTCGGTGTCGCCGGACAGCCCGCCGCATGGCAGGACCAGGCCGAGCTCTCCCGCCACCTCGACTTCGACACCGACTACCCGCAGGTGCGCGGCAACGTCTACTTCTCGGCCACGCAGGTCGCCGCCGATCCACTCGGCGCGATGAGCCGGGTGGTGGCCGACCACTACCCGACTCGGGCGCGCACACCATGAGTTGAGCCTATAGCCGACTGCACGATGTCGCGGCGGGCAGCGCTCGCGTCGGTTGCCGAGGCGACCTGCCGTGGGCCGCGACGTCGGGCAGCGATTCGAACCCGGTCCGCCGGTCTCCTCGCCGCAGTGGCCGGACACGCCTCCGGGCACCGCGGCGTCCGGTGTCGCGGACCGCTTGCGACAGTCGCGTGAGCACCGTGGCGGCTACGACCTCTCGCCCATCTGCGTAGGCGTGCGCTGCCCCAGCTCGCGGACCGGCCCCGCCCGTGCCTCCCATTCCCTTCAGCACCGGGCGCTTGGACTCCGCCGTGACCCAACTGCGCACGGACGGCCGCGACTTCCGCGACGAGGACGTCGCCCGCCTCTTCCTGTTCGAGCGGCACCCATCAACACGCTCAGCCGCTAGTCCTTTCAGCTTCTCCACCTGCGCGGCGGGCTGAGGCCCCTGCACGACCCGGGCCCGCGAAGACGAGTGAGACCAGGGGCCGAGTGGCTCGCCCCGCTGGGGGCGCCCCGCGTCTCAGGCGCCCGCCCGAATGCGTTCCCGGACAGCGGCGCGGTCGATGCCGAGCTGTGCCATGAGTTCTGCAGCAGGATCCGGCTGCTCGCAGTCGAGCAGGGCCAGCAGGAGGTGCTCTGGTGTGATGCGCCGGCGCCTGGTCTTCCTCGTCTCGGCCAGGGCGCGTGGGAGGACGGCGCGGGCACCGGAGGTGAAGGGGGTGCGCTTGCGCGAGGCGGGGATCGGCGGCCGCTCGATCCCTTGGATGTCGACGCCGACCGCGGCCAGCGCCGACCGGTCGAGAGCATCGAGAGCGGCACGCGCGGTTTCCAGGTCGGTTCCGAGGGCTTGGACCGAGCTGGGCTCGTGGAGCACTCCTAGGAGGAGGTGCTCGGTGCCGATGCGGCGATCGCCGCGCAGTGCGGCTTCGCTCAGTGCCGAGGTGACGGCCTCGCGGGCATCTGCTGCGAACTGTTCGAACATGGTCGTCTCACTTCCCGTACTTGGCGTGCACGGACTGTCGGGAGACGCCGAGGGCGTCGCCGATCTGTTCCCAGGACCATCCCTGTTCCCTGGCCCGTATGACTGCTGCCGCTTCGACTTGCTCGGCCAGTCGGTGCAAGGCACCCACGGCCCGCAGCCCCACTGCAGGGTCGTGCGATCTGAGGCGCTCTGAGAGATCTCCCGCTTCCATGACCGTCAGTCTGGATTGACATCCCTGCGCTTGTCAATCCAGACTGACGCCAGGTCGCACTGTCAGTCCAGGCTGACATTCGGTC
This sequence comes from Streptomyces sp. NBC_00569, assembly GCF_036345255.1. NCBI lineage: Bacteria > Bacillati > Actinomycetota > Actinomycetes > Kitasatosporales > Streptomycetaceae > Streptomyces > Streptomyces sp. NBC_00569. Next base: position 2,113,716 of record NZ_CP107783.1, read on the forward strand.
GCGGCTGGACGCCTCCTGCCCGGCGAAGTGAAGGAGACCTTCGATGACTACTGACGTCACCATCGTCGGCGGTGGCCCGAACGGGCTGCTGCTGGCCTGCGAACTACGACACGCAGGCGTGCGGCCGCTGCTCCTGGAGCGACTGCACACCCGCAGCGCGACCCCTCGGGCCAACGGGCTCGTCGGCCGCGTCGTCCAGGCCCTCGAATTGCGCGGCCTCTACGAGCCCCTCACCGGTCGCTCCGGGCCCGCCGAGCCGTTGCCCTTCTACCAGTTCAGCGGCCTGCCACTGGACTTGCGCGACCTGCGCGACAACCCGCTGCACGCCCTCCAGGTGCCGCAAGCACGCATCGAGCAGGTACTCGAAGAGCGCGCTCGACAACTCGGCGTCGAGATCCGCCGCGGGCACGAACTGACCGCCCTGCACCAAGACGACGACGCCGTCACCCTCGACATCCGAGCTCCGCAGGGCGCCTACCGGATCCGCACCCGGTACCTGGTCGGAGCGGACGGCGGCCACAGCACGGTCCGCAAACAGGCCGGAATCGCCTTCCCTGGCATCACTGACGACAGCTTCGTCTCTCGCGCGGGACAAGCCATCATCCCCGACGCGCTGCTGGATCCAGCCACCGGGGAACTCGACCTGCCCGAGCCGGGCATGCGCCTTCGGCCGTACACCCACAACCGCCTACCGGGCGGCGTGCTCACCTTCGCGATGATGCAACCCGGATCGGGCATCCACCTCGTAGCCACCTTCGAGTGGGACCAGCCGCCGGCCGATGACAGCACACCGATGACCTTCGACGAACTCCGGGCCAGCGCCCGCCGCGTCCTTGGCACAGACCTGCCGATGAGTCCACCCAGCACCCCCGGACCGCACCTGCTGCGCCGCCTCACCGGCACCAACTCGCGCCAGGCCGACACCTACCGCGCCGGCCGCGTCCTGCTCCTCGGAGACGCCGCACACGTACACTCCGCCGTCGGCGGGCCAGGGCTCAACCTGGGCATGCAGGACGCCATCAACCTCGGCTGGAAACTCGCCGCCCAGATCCACGGCTGGGCGCCCCCCGAACTGCTGGACACCTACCACAGCGAGCGAGCTCCGGTCAGCCGGCGAGTCCTCATGCAGACCCGCGCCCAGATGGCCCTGATGCGCCCGGCAGCCGACATCACTGCGGCACGCGACCTGCTGGTGGAACTGCTCGACGACCCACGCAACCGCGCACGCATCGCCGCCCTCCTGTCCGGAACCGACATCCGCTACGACATGGGCCACGACACCACGCATCCACTGACCGGACGGTGGCTTCCCGACCTCCGGACGCACATCACCGACGGCTGGACCCAGATCGCCGAAAGGCTGCGCGCAGCCCGCCCCGTGCTCGTGGACCTCACCGGAAACGCAGCGACGGCCCAGGCCGCCCGCGCCTGGACGGACCGGGTGGACGTCATCACTGCCCGGTCCGCAAACCGGTCCCTGCCGGCCTCCGCCATCCTCGTCCGTCCCGACGGATACCTGGCGTGGGCCACAGATGACACAGCGGGCCAGTCCATGCGCCACCACCTGCACGCGGCACTGACCACGTGGTTCGGCGCAGCAACCTGAATCGCGCCGACAAATCGACAGCGACCGATCCGTGCGGTCGTAGCAATCACTTCGTCAACGGAACGCTGTGCAGCATTGCTTGAGACTCGGCGAGGCAGGAAGTTTCCCCGCCCTCAGTGCTTTGGTGGTTGCCGGATCACGTCCCGAGTGGCCCTTTGTAAGGAACCGGTTGACCTGTGCGCGCGTCCAGCAGGACGCGGTCGCCCAAGGGGCGCTCCAGTTCCACCGTCATCTGCTGCATCTTGGCCTGCTTGGTGCACTTGCTTCTGTCTTTATGGTCCTTGACGGAAGCCGACAGCACGACACTGCCGCTCGTTTCCAGCACGTCCACTGCGGCGCCGTCGTCGCAGACTCCATGGAGGGCGACCACGGTCACCGAGTGCCCGTCTGTGGCAATCTGGACAAGCCTGTTGAGGGGATGGCCGGGGATGTCGTGGGCTGCCCCAATCGGCGGTCTAGGTAGTTTCGACGGTACGGCGGCGGCCTGCTTGAGGGGAGAGTCGTATCCGTCCAAGTTGAAGATCCAGGCTGGGACCGTTGCCGGTCCGCGGCTGGTTGCCAGTTTCATTTCCCCCAACTGCGTTCCGGTCACGGTGAGGTGGGGCTCTCCGCTGATGCCGTCGCCAGTCAATATCTTGTACGCATCCTTGACCCTCATCAATGGCCTTGTGAGCGATACACCCCCAGACCACGTCACTTGGCCATCCTCTTGTTCGAAGTCGGGCAACTTACCCCGCAGGAAGAAATGTTGATCCTCGTATGCCTGTTTGTCAGCCTGACTGCGCAGGCCGCCCCGCGGCAGCTGAACTGCCGCCCCCAAGGGGTAATAGCCGGCACGCCACTCGGCAGCTGCCGTTGAACCATCCCAAGCTTCGGCGACCTGCCGAGCACGGTCCGAGACCACATCCGTGCCCTCCCTGGCCACCTTCTGGCTGCCACAACCGGAGTTGACCGTCAGGGCAACGGCGGACAAGGCAAGCCCAGCACGCAGACTGACGGAGCGTGGTGCCCTGATGCGCATGAGACCTCCCGGTCGAATGGAGCGGCAGCTAGCAGTTCTGCCCCTGTGACATGGCTGAGTCAGAGCAGGTTCACGGGTTGCGGCTGGACAGGGCGTGCCGTCAGTAGACGTGAAGACCGCATTCATTCAGCACTGTTCGCACCTTAGTGAAATAGTTCCGGTAGGTGCCGCTGGAAGAGGAAGTGCAGACGGCCTCTCCCGCCGGAGACGAGACCCAGTGCCCTTGCTCCGTTGCATGCTGGCCCTGCGCCGTCGCCACCCAGAACGCAGTCGTTCGTTTCGAACATGCTGTACAGCGTTCTTCCTTCGATGCTGACGGTCACACTCGACTTGGTCACGTTGCCCGTCGTGTCCTGGCTGCGCTGACTCCGATCCGGTCGGAGTCAAAGGCTGCGCCTCCGCGGCGAGCCCGTCCCAGGCAGCCGGGGGCGGGGGTAGAAAGCGGTGGCCTCCATGCCGCCGTCCACCGGGCGTCAGACACAGGCGACGTAGCCGTCCACCAGCAGGATGGGCAGGACGTCGCCGCTCCTGCGGATCGCCAAGGGCGAGGTAGGCCCGGGGCATCACCCGACTACCTTCGGCACAGGCCAGCAGAGCGCTGCCCCACATCGCCATCAGCCAGGGCGGAGCGGGGGTCTCCGCGGGCAGCCCGGTCGCGTCCGGAAGGTCGAACAGCGTGCCGCCGTCCGGCCCTTGGAGCTGCTCGATGGCTCCGTCGAGGGCGCGGAGCACCTCGCGGATGGGCGCCCGCTGCACCATGGCGAACCGCGCCACGTCTGCCACCGCGGCCGGCCCGAACTCCGCCAGGTGGCGCAGCCTGTGGCTCCACCGCCCGTGGCGTGGGGCCCCGTCCCTGCAGCGACGGAGGTCGCCGCCTCAGGGAGACCGGCCACGGGGCGCCCGTCGGGGCAGTTGCTCAAGTGCGGGGTTTTCTGGGGCAACAGCGGGGACATGATTTCCGAGCGACGGGCGAGGCACGCCGCCTGGACTGCGGGAACCGCACTGCACCCGCGGCCGCCGCGGCTTCCTGACCGTCGTCGTGCGGCTCTCGCAGCTGCTGGCGACCGCGATGGGCTCGCCGCGTTGCGTCCCACCCGCCGTCGACGTATACGCGGCGGCAGGGGCTTCTGCCGATGGAAGTGCCTTCCGGATCAGGCCTGTTCGGGCCTGATCCGGAAGGCATCTCGCAGCGGCCCCCACGGTTCTCAGCAGGCGTCGTCCGCCTGCGCCCGGAACTCCGAGCGGCTCATGGCCTTTCCGTCGGCCCACCACTGCCCGGGCGACAAGCCCTCGACGTCCGCGCGCGTGAACCAGGCGACGCCCTTGTAGCGCACGGTGTCGTTCGGCCCGACGACGAACCACACCGAGTAGTCCCGGTCCGGTGCCAGCTTCGTGGCAGAAACTGCCTTGCCCTGCCAGCCCTTCGGGAGCCCGAAGAGACTGAACTCCTGCTCGCCGGTGGCCGCAGCAGGCGGCTGAGCCGACCAGTAGTCCAGGGCCGCGGGGTCCACCTTGTCGCCCTTCTTGTCGTTCTTGACGAGCCCGACCTCCTGGATGGGGTCGTCGTCCGAGCAGGGCCGCAGCAACGCCCGTATGTTTCCGTCCTGGCCCCTGCCTATGGCTACGAGCGGGCGCTCGGGCGGACTGCAGCCGGCCGCGAACAGCGCGAGGGCCACGGTCGCACCAGTCCAAGACAGAGTGCGCGCCGTCTTGTTGTTGCTGGTCACGGTGGCCCTCACCTCACTTCTGGATCAATCCGCTGGCCGGTACTGGCTTCCTCCTGTAGCCGTCCCGGTACAGGTTGGCACCCTTCTCGAAGTTGTTCTCCAGAGCCGGGGTCTCGGTCTTCATCTGAGACTTGGCCGAGTGGATTCCGTAACCGATCACGAACTGGTCCGTGTGCACATCAGAAGCTCGCGTGCCACAGCCGTGCCACATCGCGCGGTCAAGGACGCTCAACGACGGTCCGTCACAGTCGAGATGCGCCGTTCACCGAGGCTGCCGCTGCAGCCGAGGTGGCCTGAAATCCTTCGCTACGGACCACGGTCGCCCTCCTGAAGCGGGTGTCGCAGGTTCGAATCCTGCCTGAGGCACCAGGCAAAAGGCCCTACCGATCTCGGTGGGTGGCCTTTGACATCAACTTCTGACATCGACGCGGGTGGTCGCTGACGACCGCGACGCTTCCTGAGCAGTCGGTCCATGTGGCTCATGGCTTCGCCCTGGGTGTCCTGGACGACGTGCGTGTACACGTCCCTGGTGACGCTGATCTGGCTGTGCCCGAGGATCTTCAACCCGACGCGGGGCGCGACTCCGCGACTCCGGCAGCCTGAGAAGGGTCGCGATGCCGTGCCGGGCGTCATGGAGCCGGATGACACGGATGCCGGCGGACTCGGCGACGCGGGTGAACGAGCGGTACACGTTGCGCGGCTCCACCGGACCGCCGGTGCGAGTGGTGAAGACGTAGTCCGGCCCGGAAGCCAAGGCCTCCCCCGCCTTGGCTCAAGCACCCGGCTGCGCCGACGCCCACCCACTGTGGATAGACCGGAGGTCATGCGTCGGGCACCCGACGTATCTGGCCCACGGTCACAGACGATGCCTCCGGCGTGGGATCGGCCGGCACCAGGATGGAGGGGGCGCCGTTCCCCGCCGCGGGCACATCGTGGCGAGCGTTCGAGCTCCCATCCCGTCCACCGTCGACCAGGCAGAGCCGAGCGGGCGTGGGTCGACGGCGGATGGGATGGGAGCTGGGGTGAGTGGTGGGTGAGGTTGTGTCAAAAGCTGGCCTGGACCTATTGGCCGAGAGGCAACGCGCTGTTTTACTTCGCTCATGTTTTCGGCGATCTGCGCTGGCCTTGGCGCGCTACTCGGGACTGTGCTCGTCCGCAGGCGAGCGAAGCAGGCCATGGCTCGGGCGAATGCTGGGCAGGCAGTGCACTTCCGGATCGGGGCCAAGCGGCCGGACGTGGGTCACCGATGGCACTTGGGCCGAGTGCAAGCTAGTGCTGAAGAGTTCCGATGGGAGCCTCGCTGGCCGTGGACGCGGCTGCGTGAACTCCCGGCAGACCTGCAGTGTGTCCGCACACGTGAAATGACCTTCCGCGAGATGCTGTGGCTCCCAGACAGCGCCTTGGTGATCGAGTGCGAATCGTCTGATGGACCCGTGTGGCTATGGGTCATGCCCGTGCAGGTGAAGCACGTTATAGGGATGATCCGGCGTGGCTGGTGACTGTGCCACTCGTGTGGGTCCGGACCCAAGCGCTGGTGATCGAGTGTGCATCGTCTGCTGGGCCTGTACGGCTATGGGTCCGCCCAAGGCGGGCGGTGCACGTTGTGGCGCTGATCCGGCGCGCAAGTAGCCCGAACTCGTCGACCGGTACAAGCAAAAGCGCTGACCAGGTCCGGGGTGCGCCAAACCTCTTAGCGATTAGCTGGCTACAACTGCGCGAAGTCTTCTGACACCCACGGCTGACATCAACGGCGCCGGACGGTGGTGCACACCAACTTCCCTGCCAGGTCGTTGTGGCAGTCGACGGCCCAGCAGGAGCGAGCCCGGATCGAACCCCTAAAGCGGGTGTCGCAGGTTCGGATCCCGCCGGGGCCACCAGCCAAAAGGCCACCTACCGATCCCGGTAGGTGGTCAGTCAGCGCCAAGGGCCGCCCCTGTGACACTTCTTGATCCGGTTGCGCTCTTGCACCGGGGGCCGGAAACTCCGGTTGCCCTGTAGGAGGGCTCAAGTGCTTTTCAAACACGTCGTGCTGGCCGTCGGGGTCGTCGTCGCTGCTGGTCTGCCGACAGCAGGGACCGCCGCGGCGGAGCAGGGGACGGCGGCCGGCCGGATCACCGCCACCGGCTATTCCTCCGGCTCTCCCGCTCTGGTCTCACTCGACCCCGTGAGCGGCGACGTCATCCGGACCTTCGCGCAGAACGCCGAGGACGGCGTCCTCTCCCCGAAGGGCTCCACCGTGGCGTACATCCAGCGCGACGACACCTGCGTTCCCCAGACCGAAGGCTGTATGTACGCCCGGAACCTGGTGGTCGCCGATGTCGATGGCAGTGACCAGCACGTCCTGGTCCGGGGTATCGCGCCCGAAACCAATGAGGCCCCGTACGTGGGGCACCCCGACTGGTCCCCTGACAGCAAGCGGATTGTCTTCGACAGCCCACGCGGTATGGAGTGGATCAAGAGCGACGGCACGGGACAAGAGGTGCTCACGACAACCGGCGGCGCAGGCACCTTCTCGCCTGACGGCCAGAGCATCGCCTTCGTGAGGACCACCACGTACGAGACGGCCGAGGGCTGGGAGACCGGCAGAGACGTCTGGGTCATGGACATCGCCACCCGGCAGGTGCACCAGATCAGCACCACTCACAACGCGCGGTCCACGCCCGTCGACTGGTCCCCCGATGGGCAGCGCATCGTCTACGCCACCGAAAGCGGCCTGAACGCCGTCAACGTGGCGACCGGCGCCGTGACTGAGCTGCAGGGCAGCTGGGCGACCCCCCTCAGCAGCATCCAGGGCCCCGTTTTCTCGCCCGATGGCACCCGAATCACGTTCTCCGCCATGGACGACGGCGACTACAGCCACAGCACCTACGTCGTCGATGCCGCCGACGGAAAGAACCTCCAGGTCCTGACGGACCAGGCTGTGGCCCCCACCGACTGGCTGAGCAGGTAGCAGGAAACGCCGACTGCGGGCCCGGGTGGTGCCCGCGGTCGGGCGTCCCGTGATTGGCGGGCCCAGGGGGTGCATTGTGGCGCGGCGGAGCCCGGCTGCGATGCAGCAGTGAAGTACAGCAACCCCAGAAGCTGATCGCGTCCGGTAGCGACGTCCTACACCCGTAGCGCGACCGGTACGACCGCCAGCGACCTGTTCACACAGAACTACGGATCAGAAGGTCGCGTGCCACACCCATGCCACGTCTCGTGCGGTCAGTCATGGTCGGCGACGGCTCGCCGCAGTCGAGACGCGCCGTTCACCTGGGCTGCCGCTACAGCCGGAGTGACCTGGGCACCCTCGCCACTGACCACCTCCGCCCTTACTAAGCAATCAACCTGCACTGCTCCTGGAATTCCGGCTTGACGTGCCCCCGGCCGGGTTGGAGGCCGTTGTCAGTCTGTTTGCCAGCCGGGTTCCAGGCGGTCCAGGAGGGTGCGGAAGGCTGCGTCTGCCCGATGCCAGTCGCCATCGGCCAGGGGTGCGATGAGCAGGCCGAAGGACGCGTCGACGAGGAGGGTGGCCTCCGTTCGCGCGCGTGCTTCGGGCATGCCCATGTCGCGGAAAGCGGAGCTGAGCAGGCCCGTCCACTCGGTGATCAGGTCGCGCATGAGGGATCCGTACCGGTCGGGATGAAGCAGGCTGGCGGCCATGATCTCCAGGTAGAGAGGGAGGGCGGCGCGCAGGTCGGGGGCGCTGAAGCGCTGCCAGACCTCTTCCAAGAAGCGGCGCATCCACGCTGGGTCCTTGGGAGAGCCGGTGGTGTCGGGCAGATTCCGGACGCGCAGAAGTGGCCGCCGCTCGTCCAGGGCAATTGCCTCGGCGACCATGCCTTCCTTGCTGCCGAAGTAGTACAGGAGCATGCGGTCGCTGGTGCCCAGGGCCCGGGCCAGCGGGCGGAGGGACAGGTCGGCCAGGCCGTTGCGGATCAGGTATTCGCGGACCCGGTCCAGTAGGGCGCGTCGTTTGGCCGGGTCGGGCGGGCGCGGCATAAAGGCTCCCAGTGGTGGTTACGCGGATACCGTGGCGGTCGCGCGAGGTGGACCGGGTTCTGCATCACGTTGACTGAATGTCCGATTCATTCATTTTCGTCCAGGTATTTACTGAAGCGACCGCTACGTGTATATTTTAAGTGTAGCGACCGCTACGCGAACGTGTCGGCCAACGACTCGGAAGGAATGATTTCCATGGCCCCCCAGGCCATCGGCTGCACCGCGACCTCTCACAGGGGAGACCTCGCCCGGCGTTCCCGGCGCCGCCTGGGAGACCTGTTCCGGAAGACCGTCTCGGACCGTAGTCGGCGGGAGGAGGGGTCCTCCAAGGCCGCCCCCATTTCGTGGATCGCCCGGCAGCAGGCCATGTGGTCCCGCAGCCTGGAACCTCTGCGACCGCTCGACGCACCCCGCGGCCGCCCCACCGTCTGGCACGCCTCCTGGCCTCTGAGCCGGGATCTGACTTCGGTCGCCAGGGCCAGGCGACTGGTGATCGCCCAGCTGGGCGATTGGGATCTGGAGGAACCGGCCGACACCGCCGAGCTCCTGGTGAGTGAAGTGGTGACCAACGCCCTGCGTCACACGCGCGGCCCGTTGCGGCTCAACCTGCAGGTGCTCGGGTCTCGTCTGCGGTGCGAGGTCGAGGACACCGCCGCGGGCGGCCCCCTGCGCCGCTTCGTCGACGTTGACTCGGAGGGTGGGCGCGGGATCGAACTACTCGATCTGCTCACCGAGGCCTGGGGCACCACCGATACAGCCACCGGCAAGACCATATGGTTCGAGCTGCCCTCAGGGTCGTCGTAAGGGCTGACGGGATCCCGGACACCCTGGCGCCGGCCGAGCTATCGGCGACGCCGCACGAGATGGAACTGCTCGCCCCCGGTGATTTCACCGGGGCGAGGCCATCGGGCATGCTCAGCGCGACCTCTCCAGGTATGGATTCAGCTGTGCGGAGTGGAGCTGTCTGCCGAGTGGCCCCTGGGCCGTGAACGCTCAAGCCCGATCGATGACGACCGACAGTGACAGCGAGCTACGGGGCGGACGCAGGAGCCGCAGATCAGAGGGATGCGACCAGGTTTCGGTCGAGCGCCGGCCGTCAGACAGGATGGGCTGACCGCGGCGACGATCACGTTCAACGGCGCGGCTGCCTGGCCGCCGCGGAAGATCCCTGACAGTGCCCTTCAGTGAGGCCCCGGCTGTAGAGCCGGGGCCTCACTGTCTCGTCTGCGTGCGCTGACCAGTGGCCTGGTGAGCAGGGCAGCGGTGTGCTGTCAGGCCCTCCTCGCTGTCGCCCGAGCAGTCGTGAGATCTCTGCCGACGAACGCGCCGAAGAAGCACACCGGACTGGCGCCAACGCGTTCCTGGTCGGCGACTGGCCGCAGCTGAGCGCGGTGGGGTCCGGTGGGGACGTCGTCTGACCTCCCGGCGAGCATTCCAGTCGCGGCTTGCGCAGACCTTGGACGCTCAGTCGAGCGCAAGCGGCGCGTCCGGGCCGGGTGCCGATGCTCTCGCGCCGACGGGTTGTGCGACCTGTCGGGCTCGCCGCACACAGGCCAGGTACAGGACCGTCGCCACCAGCAGGCCGACGATCCAGGAGATGTCGGCGCCGCCCAGGTGTTCGACCAGTGGCCCGGTGTAGAAACTGCTGCTGATGAAGGGGATCTGCGCCGCAACGGCGACCAGGTAGACAAGGACGGCCGGCCAGTTCACCAAGCCGTACTCGCCCCGGGGCCGGAAGAGCTCGCCGACGTCGTAGTGGCCGCGGCGTACGACGTAGTAGTCGGTGAGATTGATGGCGGTCCACGGCACCAGCAGGTACAGCAGGAACAACGTGATGCTCTCGACGGTGCTCAGGATGTGGCCGCTCGCCATCAGCGTGGCGGTGATCGTGAGCGCCGCGCTCACCACGATGAAGACGGCGCGCACCAGCGGCGTCGCCGAGCCGTGGCCCTTGGCCGAGACCGCACTGATCGCGGTCAAGTACATGCCGTAGTAGCCGTACACGCCGGCAGGGACGATGCCGATGACGATGGCGAGCAGGATCACCGAGCTCAGCGCCGGGATCTGCCGGCTGAGCATGCCGACGGCGTCGTTGCCGACCGCCTCGGCGCTGATCGTGGCGGCGAACGCGCCGAGGATCATCACCCACGAGGAGCCGAGTGCCGAGCCGGCGTAGGTCCACAGGAACGTGGTCCGCGACGGGGTGTCCTCGGGGAGGTAGCGCGAGTAGTCCGAGACGTACGGCGCCCAGGTCAGCTGCCACGAGACGAAGATCGATATGACGAGCAGGACGGTGCCGAACGACGGAGCCGGGCCGCTCGGCAGGTGCTCCGGCAAGTGACCGGCCAACGCGATCGTGAGGGCGAGGAAGAGCAGCCCGGAAACCACGCTGACCACTCGGGTCGACAGGTGGATGACCTTGTACCCGACGATCGCGATGACCGCCGGGACCGCGCCCTGGATGATCACCGACCAGGTGAACGAGATGTGGGCCCAGTTCGCGAAGGCCTGCCCGGTGATGACACCACCCTCGATGCCGAATCCCATGTACATGCACAGGACGATGACAACCGGCAGCAGTGTGCCGAGGAATCCGAACTGCGCACGGCTCTGAATCATCTGCGGCACGCCCAGGCGGGGACCCTGGATCGAGTGGTACGCCATGAACACGGCACCGACGAGGTTGCCGATCAAGATGGTGGCGACAGCCCAGAGAAGGTCGAGTCCGAGGGTGACCGCCAGGACACCGGTGACGAACCCGGTGATCTGCACGTTGCTGGAGAACCACACCGTGAACAGGTGCCACGGCTTGCCGTGTCTCTCCTCGGGCGGCACGTAGTCGATCGAGTGCTGCTCGATCGACTCGCCGTGTGATCGGTTACGGCCCATCTCATGCCTCCTGCGGGGTCAGGGCGGCCGCACGGGCGATGGCACCCAGCGCGTCCAGGTGAGCGGGGGAATCGGCCACCGGCTGATCGGTGGCGGAGAACTTCGCGATGACGACGTCGGTCTGCGGGTCGAGCCAGAGGTACTGGCCGAAGATGCCGACCCCGTAGAAGGACCCGTGGTCGTCGCCCGGGATCCACCACTGGTTCTTGTAGGTGCCGCCCGCCGCCGCGTCGGACTCGGCCGTGGTCGCGAAGCGCCCTCCGCGGCGCGTCCGCGCGATCCAGTCAGACGGCACCACCTCTGCGCCCTGGCGCCACCCGTCGTCGAGAATCAAGCGCCCGAATCGCGCGAGATCGCGTAGGCGCATCCCCATCCCGGCACACGCATAGGGCGTTCCATGGTCGTCGACCGTGACGAAGGCGTCGTCCTCGGCGCCGATCCACGACCAGAGATGTCGCCGCATCAGCTCGCCGTAGTCCGCGCCGCCCGCGCGTTCGAGCACCCACGCGAGGACGTCGGTGGTCCCCGAGCAGTACTGGAAGCCGGCGCCGTGCCGGCCGGCGCCGCGCAACTGGGCCAGGAACGGCCGGGTGCCGACCACGTCCTCGGACTGCCGCGGCCGCCACCCGGCAGCGCGGTCGCCCGCGTGAACCTCGGCCGTGGGCTCCAGGTACGACATGTCGTAGCGCGGCGCCGCGGTCATGTCGAGCAGCTGTCCCACAGTGGCGCCGGCATAGGAACCCGCCGCCAGCTCCGGGACGTACGTCGGGACGGTCGCCTCGAGGTCAAGGAGGCCGGCGGCGGCCAGCACCCCGGCCAGCATGCCGGCGAACGACTTCGAGATGGACATCACGATGTGGCGAGACGCGGAGGTGAACCCACCGAAGTAGCGCTCTGCGAGGATCCTGTCGCCGCGCAGCACGAGGATGCCGTCGGTGTGCGTGCGAGCGAGGAACTCCTCTGCGCTGTTCGGCCGCCCTTCGGGGCCCGGCACCGTCAGAAGGTCCCAGTCCAAGGGCTCACTCGCGGGCACCAGCATGCGTACCGGTGCCTCACCGCGAGCAATGGTCGTGCAGGGGACCACGTCCTCGACCCGGTGCAGACCGAGTCGGTGATGAGGCGGGGTGAGCCAGTTGCCGAGCGAGACGTCACAGGAAGTCATGCAGGAGATGGTGATCCCGGCCACCAACTCCTGTCCAAGACCTAACCACTACCCATCATCATGCCGATTCGGCATGATGAAGCATGGAGCTACGCCACCTTCGGTGCTTTGTGACGGTCGCCCAACTCGGCACCGTCACGGCCGCCGCCGGCCAACTGCACATCGCTCAGCCCGCGGTGTCCCGCCAGATCCAGCGCCTGGAGCGCGACCTCGGCGTCACGCTCTTCCGTCGCAACGGCCATCGGCTATCCCTCACCGACGCGGGCCGCCACACGCTCGACGTGGCGCACGACCTGCTCACCCGGGCCGACCGGCTGACGACGGTCGCAGGGCAGATGGCCGACGGACAACTGACCCGGATCTCCTGCGTGGCCGCCCCCACCACGCTGGACTACGTCCTCGCTCCGTTCGTCGCCACCCTCGACGACGACGACCCGTTCATCGACGTCGTCTCCGTCCTCGGCGACGAGGTGCACGAGGCGGTCGTCGCCGGACACGACTTCGGCATCGCCGCGAACATGCCCCCCGCGGGCCGCCTTGCCTGGCAACACCTCACCCGCGTGCCACTGCACGCCTACGTCAACCCGGGCCACCCGTGGGCCCACGACACCGGCATCACGCTGGACGAATTGATGAAGCAGCCTCTCCTCCTTCCGGGCCCGACGGACCCGACGCGCACCGTTCTCGACGCAGCCGTCATCGCGGCCCGACTCCGGTATCAACGCCACGCCGAGGTCCCATGGGAGCAGATGCGCCACGCCCTGGCGGCAGGGCGGCGTGGCGTCGCGATCGGGACCGAGTTGCCGCGGTTCGGCACCCGCCCCGTGCTCGTCCTCGACACCGATGGCGCTCCCGTCCAACTCCCCATCCACGCCTGCTGGAGCCACGACCACTACGCAGCCGCAGCGCTCGAGCAGTTGGCCACGCGACTCGGCACCTTTGCCGAACAGGTCGTCCGCCCCGAGGCCGAAGCGATCTGAGGCGCAGAGCATCGGCGTAGTCGCTTGACGCTCGGTTCATGACGATCTGTCAGCTCGGCGGGATTCCGGAGACGGGCCCGCCACAGCTTCTGTCGGCTGTGGGGCTCGTACAGGCATCGCTGCAGGTGAACAGTGGAGTTCATGGTTGGCAGTGGTGGCCGGGACGCTACCCCGATGATCGTGTCGCTGCTGTACCACGCTGCTCGCACGCGCGACGAATGAGGGCCGTCCAGCCTCCCCAGTACGGCGAGTGCGGGTCGATGTCCCGTAACCCCGTCTCGCGCCAGTTGGCGAAGTCTTCCGCCTCGCTGGTCACGCCGTAAGCGTCACGCATCTCCAGATGCGCCGCGGACTGTTGGGCTCCGTCAAGGAGTTCATCGAACATCGGTGACTTCGAGGGCATCGCGCGCCCCCAATCTCGCGCCCATCGGCCCCATGATTCCCGCTGTCCTCATGCGAGCGGCACGCCAAGACCGTCACGCCGGTGGCCGTGATGCGAAATCTCGGACACATCAGGCTCGCCGAGTCCGACGCATAGCCCCCCGTCGCCGGTGCGCCGGGGCACGCACCAGCGACGGGACAGGACAGCCGTTCGATGGCCAGCAGTAGGGGGCGGCCGCCTTGCAGAGCAAGACGCCTCCGCCGTGATCCATCCGACGGAGGCGCCTTACGTTTCCCCTGCTCACCGGCAAGTGTTTTACACCTGCCGTCACTCGGCTTGGATATCTCGCGCAGGTGGACGAGGTCGCGGCCGAGGTGTCCGGTGATCTGATGCGGCGACCGGCCGTGGCGAGGGAGTTCACCCCGGAGCACAAGGCCAGGGCGATCGAGGTCAGGTCAGGCAGGTGACCGTACGGCGACGCCATGGCCTGCCGTGAGGCCAATACGCCTGTGACAGAACGAAGACGTCGCGGAGGACTGCCTGTGACTCGGTGCGAGATACAAATACTTCCGACCACATGCACCGCGCTACACCTGGGGGAACACCATGAAGTACACCCGCATCGCTACTTTCGCCGCCATCGGCGTCGCCGCCACCCTCTCGCTCACCGCCTGTGGCGGCGACGACTCCGGGAAGGCCTCGTCCTCCAAGGGCTCTTCGTCCTCGTCTTCTTCGTCCTCGAACGGTGGCTCGAAGTCGGAGGGCGGCTCGGGCTCCGACGGCTCGGGCTCTGGCGGCTCGCAGGCCAGCAACGCGAAGGCGGGCTCCGGTGAGAACACCAAGGAAAAGGCCTCCGCAAACGGCGCGACGAAGACCGGCAGCAAGGTCACATTCTGCAAGACCCAGGACCTGGCCATCGACGCTGCGGACGCAGCGCCGGACAAGGTCTCCGGCAGGATCAACATCACCATGATCAACCGGGGTTCGACCACCTGCTCGGCGACGGGCTTCGCGGGCGTAGACATCAAGGACGCCGACCACACCTCGAGCCCCATCGAACGCGGCCAGGCCCAGCCGCGTGTCACCATCCTGAAGCCGGGCGACGCCGCTGTCTTCGACCTCGCCTACGACATCGACAACACCGGCAACAGCCTCGCGACCCCGACCGACATCCTGGTGACGCCCCCGAACGAGACCCACACCGTGAGCCTGAAGTGGCCGGCGGGCGCGGGAGCGATCAAGGGCGCCTACACCGACGTTCAGGTCTACCCCACGCACACGACCAAGTAAGGGCAGCGCCAGCGGCCAGCGCCGGCCCTGGTGGCCAACCTCCCTATCCCGCAAGATCTTGGCCATCCAGAGCGCAGCTGGCCCATGTCAGCGCGCTCGTCGGCGAAGTCCATGTTCATGGGGCTTCCCTCCCTTGATTGATGGACACGCTGATACTGGTTCTGCTTGATCCAGATAAAGCAGACCCGATGGGGGCCCGGCCGCGCTTCCACAGGCGCGGACCGGGACTCCGTGGCCGCCCCGGGCCCGAGCTGGGACAGCGCCGCGGTCGGGGGTCGACCTGTTCCGGGCTCGCGGGCAGCGCGTGATCTGCGGGCTGGACACCGGCAACGGCGCCAACCTAAGTTGCACCGCCCGGAGTTGAAGGTGCTGGCGGCTTGGCGACTGCGGGCGAGGGCGGCGTCTCGGCGGGAGTCTGCCGATCGCGTACAACAGCGGCTGTCGCCCCTTTCTGCCAACGCGCCAGAAAGCGGTCCAGCCGGACCGTGCTCGCGCACAAGCTCCAGCATGTTCGCCGCGACCGGGACGCAGCCGTTGTAGGAGTGGAAGCCGCACGCGATACCACTGGCCCTACCAGCGGTGGCGAGTGAGACTGGCGACCCTTGTCGTCGAACTCTTGGCGGGGCGCTTGCCGACCTAGTGGATCTCCTCCGGCTCGTGCCCCGCGTGAGACACCGCCCGGCAGCATGGCAATCACCACACCAGAACCACATCGATACCGGCGGTGTACTGGCCGGTCGAGCCTGGCGGCCCGGTCGTGCAATCCGGGGGTCTCGGGGCGTGGATGCAGGCTCAGCGATGGAGGTGGGACAACGCGGCCCGGTTCTCGGGCGGGCCGGCCTATCGGTGGCTGACCGGGGCGGATGCGGCGGCGCTGCAGGAGGGAGTTCCAAGAGCGGGGCAAAAGGGGTCGCCAGCGGTTGTGGCTTTCGTCAGTCGCCCTCAGCGATTCGGGTATTTCGGCTTGCTGTCAGTGGTGGCTTGTAGGTTGATCGGGTGATCGTGATGCAGGCGTACCGCTTTGCGCTCGACCCGACTCCGCGTCAGGTCGGTGTGTTGCTGCGTCATGTCGGTGCTGCCCGGGTCGCGTTCAACTGGGGGCTTGCGGTGGTGAGGGCGAACCTGGGGCAGCGTGAGGCGGAGCGCTCTTACGGGGTTTCCGAGGGTGAGCTGACGCCGGCGTTGTCGTGGTCGATGTACTCGCTGCGCAAAGCCTGGAATCAGGCGAAGGGTGAGGTGGCGCCGTGGTGGGCCAAGTGCTCGAAGGAGGCTTATGCCACCGGTCTGGATCGCCTCGCCACCAGCCTGAAGAACTGGAGCGACTCCACGTCGGGGAAGCGCAAGGGCCCGCGTGTGGGCTTCCCGCGTTTCAAGTCCAAGCGGAAGTCCACCTTGTCGGTGCGGTTCACCACCGGCACGATCCGTCTGGAGGGGCGGACGCATGTGGTGCTGCCGGTCCTGGGCAGGATCAAGACGCACGAGTCGACGCGCAAGCTTGCCCGCCGTCTCGAGGCGGGGACGGCGCGGATCATGTCCGCGACGGTCCGCTGCGAGGCCGGGCGTTGGTTCGTGTCGTTCACGGTGGAGGTTGAACGGGAGGCGCGCACGCCTGCCCGGCCGGATGCGGTGATCGGTGTGGACCTGGGGGTGAAGACCCTCGCGGTGTTCTCCGACGGGCGCCCCGCAGCCCAGAACCCCAAACACTTCCACACCGCCCGCCAAAAGTTGCGGCGTCTGTCGCGGACGGTGTCCCGCCGTCAGGGCCCCGACCGGCGCACCGGCCGGCGGCCGTCGAACCGGTGGCGCCGCGCGGATGCCCAGCGCAACAAGGTCCACCACCAGGTCACCGCGCTGCGCCGGGACCAGATCCACAAGCTGACCACCGGCCTGGCCCGCGAGTACGGGACGATCGTGGTCGAAGACCTGAACGTTGCGGGCATGGTCAAAAACCGCCGGCTCGCCCGCGCTGTCGCTGATGCCGGGTTCGGTGAGATCCGCCGCCAGCTCGCATACAAGACCGTGTGGAACGGCGGCCACCTTGAGGTCGCGGACCGCTGGTTCCCCTCCTCGAAGACGTGTAGTTCCTGCGGCACGGTGAAAACCAAGCTGCCGCTGCGGGTACGCACGTACGTCTGCGAGACGTGCGGACTCGTCCTGGACCGGGACGAGAACGCCGCACTCAACCTCGCCGCGCTCGTGAAGCGGCACGTCGCCGGGAGTGGCCCGGAGACACGAAACGGACGTGGAGCCGACCGTAAGACACCGCCTCGCGGTGCAGGTGGCAGAGAAACGTCTACCTTGCACGGGACCTCATCCCGGTAAGACAAGGACTTTCGTCCAGCAATGGGCGAATCACTGAGATGCACCGTGTCTCAGTGCAACGGCTGTTGTGGGGGCGCCGGATGCGAGGCGGCCGGCGGCGAAGCGAGGGCGCGGGGCGTCACGAGCAGGCCGAGAAGCGAGGGCGTCGGGCGTGACGGAGCTGGCCGTGAAGCGTTGAACCCAGCAGTTGTGGTGCCGCCGGACAGTGTCCAATGATATTGGACGCAAGTCCTCCGTAGCACCTGGTGGCAAGCCGTTCAAGAGTGTTTGCTCAACCGCCTTGCTAGCAGGGAGAATCGATCTCGTGGCCAACGCACTGCAGGTATTGGTGAAGAGTCGGCTGGAGCAGCAGGGCTGGTCCTACGGTGATGTGGCCCGGCGTGGCGGCATTCCGCGTTCGACCGTCCATCATCTGGCGACCGTCGCGAATGTGGCCCGTATGCCGCAGCAGGCCACTCTCGAAGGCCTGGCCCGGGGGCTGGACGTGCCCCTGGACGCGGTACGTAGAGCCGCTGCTGAAGCCTGCGGTATTCACCTGTACTTCGAGGATCCTGCCGACACCGCTTCCGACCCGGAGATCTCCACGCTCATCGCCAGTGTCCAGCGGCTGTCCGACGCGGACCGTCGCCACGTCACCGCACTCGTCGAGTCTCTCCTGGGCGGCACGCCCGGCGGCCCCGGCTAGGGGCTTCTCTCCGCACTGGCGTGCATTGCGTGGCGAAGCGTCAGATCGCCGTAAAAATCGTTCCATTGAGGCTATCCTCTCGTCGCACGGGCCGCGTTGGACCGCCCGAAACCTCCGGGGAGAGAGAGGGGGGTCTACGTGCTTGTCGTCCATGGAGCGTCCGCAACCGCCGTCGTACGGGGCAGGACGGGGGAACCGGTGGTCCTGCTCTCCGGCGAGCTCCCCGAGGCCCTCACCCCCGCAGCCCGCGACGAGTTGCTGAACCTGGCCGCCGCGGTGCTCGACGCCGAGGAGCTGCGCCTGTTCCGCAGCTGCCTGTCGGCACTGCACTGCGGCGAGAAACTCGACGAACGCCGTATCGAGGTCAGCGGCGCCGTCCTGACCGTCTATCGGAGTTGATCCCGGACATGGCCGTGGGGCTCCCGGGAGTTGCTCCCGGGAGCCCCGCATCGGGTGCGCCCCATATCGGTTGCGCCCCACATGGGTGCCGCCCGATCAGACCGGATCAGAAGTTGCGGTAGCAGTCCCTGTAGTCGTTGTAGTCGTTGTAGGTGCGGTAGTTGACGTGGCGGTAGCCCCTCCAGTCGTTGCGGTAGCCCCTCCAGTCGTTGCGGTAGCCGCAGTTGTCGTCCCACCGGCTCCAGTGGTGCCCGCGGTGGTGCCGGTTGTACCGGGAGTCCGCGCACCAGCCGTTGTTGTGGAGGGCCGGCTTGTGCAGGAGCCGGTGGGCTTGGGCCGGGGCGGCGGTCGCGGTGGAGGCCATGGCCGTGCCGGTCAGGGGGATGGCGACTGCTGCGACGGTCAGG
The DNA here is from genome assembly GCF_036345255.1 of Streptomyces sp. NBC_00569. Lineage (NCBI taxonomy): Bacteria > Bacillati > Actinomycetota > Actinomycetes > Kitasatosporales > Streptomycetaceae > Streptomyces > Streptomyces sp. NBC_00569. Next base: position 2,132,567 of record NZ_CP107783.1, read on the forward strand.
GCGGCCGTCGCGGTGGCGCGTGCCAGTTTTCTCACCGTGTTTCTCCTTGTTTCGATGAATTGCCGGATGGCGTGCCAGACATTACTCGGCAGCGACCCTGAGCTCATTCATCCAACCGGCTATGGGCGACTTACCGGACCACAATCGGCGTGGGGTTCCACGGCGCTCAAAACATGCCCTGAGCTTGGGTTATCGGGTATTTCCGGACCTCGCTCCTGCGGCGGCCGGAAACACTCTTCAGGGTGAAGCAACTCCGGTATGTCGTAGTCGCGTTGCGGGTCACCAAGGAATATCAAAAAGGCTTCCGGATCGCCCCGGGTAATGCGTTGAAGAATTCCGTGTCGTTTTCATGAGCGGGGAGTTCTGTCCTGCGGAAACGGGAATCTGCCGCGACGTATTTGCCCCGCGTTGTGCGCAGTCGTTTCGACGCGGTCAGCTTCGGTAGACGGTCAGGACGGCGCCGCTGACCTCGATACGGCGTTCGTCGAGTTTCTCGCCGCAGTGCAGTGCCGACAGGCAGCTGCGGAACAGGCGCAGCTCCTCGGCGTCGAGCACCGCGGCGGCCAGGTTCAGCAACTCGTCGCGGGCTGCGGGGGTGAGGGCCTCGGGGAGCTCGCCGGAGAGCAGGACCACCGGTTCCCCCGTCCTGCCCCGTACGACGGCGGTCGCGGACACTCCTTGGACGACAAGCACGTGCACCCCTCTCGCGGAGGTTTCAGGTGGTTCACCCGTCTTGAGGGTCGAGAGGATAGCCATCGCAGACCCCCTCAACATGGGCCTTTCGGACCTGAGTTGAGCCAATCGGGTGAGAGTGCGACGCGTGTCGGTCGGAGTTCGTCTCCGGGCATTCGCGCTCCCACCTGCCGTTTCCCTTGATGGGCGATGTGTCCGGTGAGGGGCGATGTGCGTGAAGTGGTTGTCCGAGGTTCTTGAACGCTCTACTGTCCAATCTCGTCAGACAGAACGTCCGGCATGGATGGACATCCGGGATCGGATGTGACCGCCCATGCCCATTCAGTAAAGGAACCACCATGCTCGGCATGCACGAGATGGACGCGGAATCCGCAGACCTGCTGCCCGGCCGCGAGGCCCTGGGCCGGCTGAAGTTCAACTTCGTCAAGACCACCAACGTGACGAAGCACGTCGCCTACGTCCAGGCCCAGAACAACTCGTTCGCCCTGAACGCCTGCTCCCCCGAGGCCATCGCCCAGTCCGCGGGCAACCAGACCATCAACATCGCCCAGTAACCGACCCTTCATACCGAAAGAGGTTTCACCATGAACAACGAACAGCTCAACGAGGAATCCGCGGAACTGCTGCCCGGCCGCGAGGCCCTGGGCCGGCTGAAGTTCAACTTCGTCAAGACCACCAACGTGACGCGGCACGTCGCCTACGTCGACGCCCACAACAACTCGCTGGCGGCGAACCTCAACTCCCCCGAGGCCATCGCCGCCTCCGAGGCCAACCAGACCATCAACATCCACCAGTAACGGCACCCGGCATGTGCGGACCGTGTTTCGTGGCGACGCGGTCCGCACCAGGGGAGGGAGGGCAGGACGACGATGGCTGACGGTCAGGGGGCCCATAACCCCGCTCCCATGGGGACGGCGGTCCGGGACACAGGCAAAACGTTTCCCGGGTACGTGAACGAGGAAGCCCTCTTCCCCGTCCCGCGACTCGGCGCAGGCCTTCAACGCCTGGGTGAGTACCAGGGAACCGGTTTCACGGAACGCAAGTATCTCGTCCGCCGCAAGGACGGACAGGTCGTCCAACTCTCCCGGCTGCTCTACCTCGTCGTCGAAGCCATCGACGGCGTACGCGACACCGAGGGCATCTCCCACCGGGTCAGCGGCCGCTACGGGCGCGAGATCAGCGCGGACAACATCAACTACCTCGTGCAGCAAAAGCTCGAACCACTCGGCCTCACCGTCCCGTTCGGGCAGGCGGACCAACAGGTCGTCGCCAACCCCCGGTCCGACCTCCTCCTGGTCCTCAAGGGCCACCGAGTGATCTTCCGCGAACGGCAGGTCGCCCGCATCGCCAAGACACTGGCCTGGCTGCACCGTCCCCCGGTGGTGGCCCTGGTGCTGGCGGCGCTCACCGTGCTGGACATCTGGCTGTTCGGCTACCACGGCGCCATACAGCCGGTGCTCCAGGTGCTGGAGCAACCCGTCCTGATGCTGGCCGTCTTCGGGCTGATCGTAGCCTCGCTCATGTTCCACGAGTTCGGTCACGCCTCGGCCTGCCGGTACGGGGGCGCGCGACCCGGAAGCATCGGGTTCGGCCTCTTCCTGATCTGGCCCTCCATGTACACCGACGTCACCGACGTCTACCGCATCAACCGGGCCGGCCGCATCCGCACCGACCTGGGCGGCGTCTACTTCAACGTCGTCTTCGTGCTGGGGCTGGCCGGCGCCTACCTTCTCACCGGCCAGCCCCTCTTCCTCGGCGCGGTCTACCTGGTGCACTTCGAGATCCTCGAACAGCTGATGCCGGCGGTCCGTCTGGACGGCTACTACATCCTCGGTGACCTCGCAGGAATCCCCGACCTCTATGGCAAGATCAAACCCATCCTCCTGAGCATGCTGCCTGGCCGGCCGCTCCCCCCGGAGGTGGCCGGCCTCAAACGCTCCGCACGGGTCATCGTGACCTGCTGGGTGCTGACCATGGTGCCGCTGATCATCGCCGAACTCGGCTACGTCCTGTGGAACCTCCCGCGCCTGCTCACCACCGGGCTGCGATCAGTGGCCGAGCAGGCGACCGGAACCTGGTACGCCTTCGCCGACGGGCAGATCGCGGCCGGACTCGTCGGCGTCGTCGGAGAGTTCATGATCCTGTGCCCCCTGGCCGGCGCCGGGTATCTCACCGTGCGCCTGAGCGGGCGGCTCGTCCGGGCAACCCTGCGCGCCACCGAGGGAAACCTCCGGCTGCGCCTGGTCATCTGCACCGGCGTACTGGCCACGGCCGGCGCGCTCAGCGCGGCATGGATGGGCGGGATGACACCCAAGCCGCTGCCGCCGCAGCCGCCCATCATCCCCATCCTCCAGCCCGGCGTGCCAACGCTGCGCGCGGCGGAAACGCCGTCGGCCTCGGACGAGACGCCGCAGGACGACGCCCGCCCGGGCGCCGTCCCCACCAGCCCGTCACCGGACGCGAGCCTGCTCTCGCCGACGCCCGATGCCAGTCCGTCCGACGAGGCCGACACCGCGAGCGGTTCCCCCTCCGCCGAGGACGAGACCAAGACGGCCTCCCCGACACCCAAGAAGGCGACGCCGAGCCCGACCCCGACCCGCAGGCAGAGTCCGCCGCCGCCCGGTCCCAGTTCCTCGGCCGGTACGCCGAGCACCTCGCCGTCGGCCCCGCTCTCGACCAGCCCCTCCGCGCCGCTGCCCACCGAGAGCTTCCCCGACCCCTTCCCCTGGTGAATCCCCCAGGCCCCCGGCCCCGCGATGAACAGCCGTGAACCCCGGTGAACTCCCCGGCCCCGTGCCGCTCATACACCCGCAAAAGGAGAACTTAAGTGAGCCACCGCAAGCCACGCACCAGCACAGCCGGCCGGACGGCCGTGCGCCTGGGCATGCTGACCACCGTCTGCCTGACCGGCCTCGCCGCCATGACCCCGGCGGGCGCGGCGACCGGATCCCGCACCGCCGGTGGCGTCGGCATCGCCGTGGACGAGGCACGGTCCATGGCCAACCCCCGACACCGCTTCGACCACGACGAAGAGTTCTCGATCCATCAGCTCGGCACAGTCGTGGGCGCCGGCGTACGCAACCGGGCGATCGCCCGCTCCGTCGGCTGTTCCATCGACGCGCCCTGCCGGTCGATCGCGCTGTCCTTCCAGGTCGTCACCACGAACGGGGCCGCGCGCCTCAACGCCTCGAACACCAGCAAGGCCATCAACGACCACTGCGAGGGCTGCGAGACCTTCGCCGGCGCCTACCAGTTCATCGTCTCGACCCCGTACCGGTTCACGCTGAGCTCGTCGACCAAGAACACACTCGCCGGGTACGAACGGCGGCTGGCCGCCCTGGAACGCAGCCACGACCCGATCGACGCCGTCAAGCGCCACGCCGACACCCTGGCCGCCGAGGTCGTGAGCCTTCTCCAGCAGTCGGTCGCGGCCGCGCCGCACGGCGAAGCCGTCAACTCTCTGGGCCTGCGGCCCACCGTCACCCTGCGGCGCCACATCGACTAGCCCCCCGGCGCTCCGGGTCCACGGAGCCCACCGTCTCCCCGGGCCCGGAACTGCTCCTCCGGGCCCGGGGGCTGATCTCCCCAGGGACGACGCCCATGCGACCCATGCGATACCCGCCCGAACTGCGCCGCAAGGCCCTGGACCTGCTCGCCGACGGCGAGCCCGTGAAGAAAGTCGCCGTCGCTCTGGGCCTCAACGACCAGACGATCTACCAGTGGCGGCGCCGGCACCTCCCGCACCTCAGCAAAGGAGGGCCCAAGCCCTCCACGGGGATGGACCTCAGGGCCGCACGCCGGCGCATCACCGAACTGGAGTCCGAGCTCGCCGCCCTCCGGCGCGCGACCGAACTGCTGCGCGATGTGGTGCCCCCAAAAGACGATTCGAAGCAGTACACGTGATGGCCGGCGAAGGGCTGCCCGTGCGCACCGCCACCCGGGCGCTCGGGGTGACCGAGTCCGGCTACTTCACCTGGCGCGCCCGCCACCCCTCCGCCCGGTCGATCCGTCACACCTTGCTCACCGAACTCATCACCACCATCCACGCCGCCTCCGGCGCCACCCACGGATACCGGCGCATCCACAGCGAACTCACCCGGACCTACGGGATCACCGTCAGCCACGGGACGGTGGAACTCCTCATGCGCCGGGCCGGTATCCAGGGGCGCACCGGCGACGGCAGCCCTTCTTGAGAGGAACCGGGACATGCCCCTGGAACACCCCACGCCCCCGCTGCCCATCTCCGCGCTGCTGCGCCCCCAGATGCACATGGGGGGCGACCTGCCGGCCACTCAGGCGCACCAGGTGATGCTGCACTGTGCCCTGGACTCGGCCTGCATCACGGTACGGACGCCCGACCTCCACGCCCTCGCCCGGATCTCCGAACTCGACTACCCGACGGTGGCCGCGGTGATCAGATGGCTGCGGATCCTCGGTGACGGGCGGTGAACAGCCCGACACCCTCATCAGTCGCCGGAGGCGGAGCCGGAGTCTGTCGGGGCGTCGGGGTCGGGGGTGCTGCGCAGGAGGGACTCGACGAGTGCGGTGACGTGGCGGCGGTCGGCGTCGGACAGGCGCTGGACGCTGGCGATGAGAGTGGCGATCTCCGGGTCGGACGCGGTGTCGGCAGGGTCCTCGAAGTAGAGGTGGATACCGCAGGCTTCGGCGGCGGCTCTGCGTACCGCGTCCAGGGGCAGTTCCAGTCCTCGGGCCAGGCCCTCGAGGGTGGCTTGCTGCGGCATACGGGCCACGTTCGCGACGGTCGCCAGGTGGTGAACGGTGGAACGCGGGATGCCGCCACGCCGGGCCACGTCGCCGTAGGACCAGCCCTGCTGCTCCAGCCGGTTCTTCACCAATACCTGCAGTGCGTTGGCCACGAGATCGATTCTCCCTGCTAGCCGACAAGCTGACGCGTTCGGGCGAGATCGAGTCTATGTCGGCGCGCGGGGGGAAGATCACGTGAGGAAGGCTTCTCTGTGAACCGAGGAGCGACGTGAGCCGCTCCCGGGTAAAGCACCAGCCCAAGGCCACGGACCAGGGGTGGGGTGCGGGTGCGGCTCGCACTGTCCACGCTGTAGGGAATCAGGGCCGCGAAGCCTTCCCGATCACCGCCACCAAACGTCACCGGTCGACATCCTTGTACTCCTTCGCGGGCACGCCGACGTCCGAGAAGATGTCCCACGCCTGCTTCCTCATCAGTTCAGCGGCAGCACCGTCGGTGTTCCGGTGGGCGAGGGCGAGGGCACTGAGGGTGCGGGCCTCGCCGAGTCTGTGGCCGGTCTGGCGGTGTACGGCGAGGGCCTTGTGGCCGAGTTCGACGGCTGCGCCGTGTGCTTCCTCGGCCTCCGCGGTCTCGCACAGGGCTGTCAGGGCCTGGCCCTCCACCACGCGGAACGAGTGGTCACGGGCCAGGACCAGCGCCTGTTCGGCATGGGTACGGGCCTTGTCGTACCGGCCCGCTGCCCTGTACGTGACAGAGAGGCACATGTGGCTGTCCGCTGCGGCCCGTCTGAATCGCGCCTCGCGGGCCAGGGCGAGAGCCTGCTCGCCGGCCTGAACAGCCTGGTCCAGCTGTGCCAGTCGCCTGCGGGCTGCTGCAACCGTGATGAGGATGCCGGACTGAACCCAGTATCGCTTCGTGTCCTCGACCAGCGCGAACGCTCGCTCGGCCTGCTCCAGCCCTTCGTTGTGGCGGCCGAGTTCGACATTGATCTTCGCGATGGCGTCGAGCATCATCGCGTGGCCGTCGCGGTAACCGGCCCGCTTGCCGGAGGCCACCTCCGGGCCGAGGAGGTCGAGTCCGTCGGTGAGACGGCCGAGTTCCCAGTACACCCCACCCAGGACCTGCAGGGCCGAGCCGGCGTCCCACCAGCTGACCTCCGCCTCGAGGCCGACGGCACGTTCGAGGTGATCGGCGGCCTCGTGCAGCCGGCCCAGATCCCGACAGGCCATACCGAGGCCGACCACCCCGAATCCTTCAACGTAGCGATTCCCGGTCTCACGGAAGATGCGCAGCCCGGCAGTGAAATCGTCGTGCGCACTCTCGAGTCGCGCCATGCTCCAATACGCCATGCCTCTCAGGCCGAGGCCAGCGGCCTCGCCCGTTGCCCAACCAAGCTCCCGGCTGATGTCCAGTGCGCGTGTGGCGTGCTCCATCGCCTGTCGGACATGCCCCCGGTCCCACCGCGCCGCTGCAAGGCTGGAGTGTGTCGCTGCCTGGCCGAACAGGTCACTGTCGGTCACGGCCGCGTCCAGTACCGTCTGCGCCGTGGTCTGCCATGTCTTGCGTGGCAGATGGACCCAGAAGTGGTTGAACAGCGCGGAGGTCAGGTGCCAGGCGAGGGGGCGGGGGCCGTGGTGTGCGGCATGGTTGATGACGGCGAGCAGATTTGCCCGTTCTGCATCCAGCCATAGTCCGGGTGCGATGGCTGACGGCATGCCCGGGTGCCTGCCGGCACGGAGGCTGCTGGGCAGCTCCGGAAAGAGCCCGGCCCCCGCCGTGGTGCGGGTGACGTTCAGGTACCAGACCAGCAGCCGTTCGAGGGCGGCTTCACGGTCCGGGGCGGCCTCCTTCGCCAACGCACACTCCTGTGCGTACTCACGAAGGAGATCGTGGAACCGGTAACGCCCCGCCGTCGCGGGTTCGATCAGATGGGCCGAGACCAGCGCACCGATCAGACGCCGGGCCTGCGGCACCGGCGCATCCAGGAGCGCCGCCGCGACCTCGGTGGTGAACTCGGCTCCCGGGAACAGGCCGAGCAGGCGGAACAGCTGGCGTGCGCCGGATGCCAGAACCCGGTACGACACCGAAAAGGCTTTACGCAGAGGGGAGTTGGCATCACCGTCCGGCGCCAGTGCCTCCAGCTTGTTGCCCTCGGTCATCTCGGCGACGAGGTCGGCCGTTCGCAGGGCCGGATCGCCCGCGAGCCTGGCGGCGGCCACGCGCAGGGCCAGAGGCAGGCTGCCGCAGAGCCGGATCAGTTCGTCGACCGCGTGCACGTCGTCGTCGACCCGTTCCGTGCCGAGGGTCCGGCTCAACAGGGCGCGGGCCTCGTCCGGCTGCAGGAGGTCCAGTGGCAGGGCGTGGGCGCCGTCGTGGGCGACGAGGTCGCCGAGCCGGTTGCGGCTGGTGACGACGACGCAGCAGGTCGGGCTGGACGGAAGCAGCGAACGTACCTGATCGGCGGAGGCCGCGTTGTCCAGCAGCACGAGCATGCGCCGGTCGGCCAGCAGAGTCCGGAACACGCGCCCCTGGGCCTCGTGGTGCGGGGGGATCTCCGACGCCGCGAGTCCGAGGCTGCGCAGCAGCAGTTCGAGGGCCTCGCTGGGTTCGAGGGGCTGCCGGTCGTGGTCGAAGCCGTGCAGGTTGACGTAGAGCTGGCCGTCCGGGAAGCGGTCGCGGACCTGGTGTGCCCAGTGGACGGCCAGTGCGGTCTTGCCGATGCCGGCGGCGCCGCCGATGGCGGAGATGACCACGGTGTTCGCCGTCCCTTGCACCCGTGCGGGCGCAAGCAGAGAGTGGAGTCGTTCGAGTTCGCCGGTGCGTCCGGCGAAACCCGGTGTGTCGTGCGGGAGTTCGGCGGGCACGGCGCTCTCGCGCGGCGCGGAGGACACCGACGGGGACGGGCGCAGGAGGAAGGCGCCGTCCTGGTGCAGCACCGCATCGTGTACCCGGCGCAGTTCCTCACCGGGATCGGCTCCGAGCTCGTCACGCAGTCGTACGCGCATGTCCTCGTAGACCCTGAGCGCTTCCGCCTGACGTCCGCAGCCGTACAGGGCCCGCATGCGCACGGTCGCCAGTGACTCGTCGTAGCCGTCGGACGCGGACGCCAGCCTGCCGAGGTTGTCGAGTGCTTCTCCGAATCGGGCCAGCACAAGCAGGCACTTGAGCCACTCCAGTCGCAGTGTCCGCCACCGCTCCTCCCACCGCCGCCGTTCCTCGTGGGCGAAGGGCCCCGGCAGGTTGGCCAGCGGCTCACCCCGGAACAACTCGACGGCCGCGGACAACTGCTCGGCCGCGTCGGCCGGCTCGCCCGACGCGACGGTACGCAGTGCCTCCTCACCCCGCTCGTCCAGATCTGCCGTGTCGAGCCGGACACCCTCGACGACGAAGCGGTACCAGCCCTTTCCACTGCGGATCACCGACTCGGCGGGCGGGGTGCCTTCCGGGTCGAGCGCCCTGCGCAGCGAGTTGATGTGCGTGGGCAGCACCTTGCGACCGCCCGCGGGCGGCTCCGATCCCCACACCGCATCGAGCAGCCGCTCATGACTCACCACGGCCCCTTGGCGCAGCAGCAGCGCGGCCAGTACGGCCTGCCGCTTGATCGAACCCAGCTCGAGCGGCGTCCCGCCCCGCCAGGCCCGCAACGGCCCGAGCACCTCAAATCGAAGCAGCTCGGGAGACCCGCCGTCCACCGCCAAGCCTCCGCCTCCCTGCGCCCTCAGAAATTCATCAACATTGCAGCACCCCGGCCATGGCGAGGAACGCAGCATCACACAACCCGCACAACCAGCCTTGAGGAGAAGGTGGTTGTAGGCGCACAAGGCCCTGTTGGAAGCGCCGCGCTCCGGAAGAGTCCTGATGGCCAGCGATCGGCGGTCGGGGCTCCTTCGGCTGGTTGATTCGAAAGGACGTTCCTTGGTGGCCATGCCGGAATGCGGCGGGATACAGAGGGACGCACGCGAAGGTGCCCAGCCGGGGGCGTCCAGATCGCGAAGAATCTCGGGACGGCTCGGGCGGGCGGATCCGCGGTGGCGGATGCGTGACTACGTGCGGCCACTGCTGACGCCGGGCGGGCGGAAGAACGGCAACAAGGGGATCCCCCCCCCGTCACCGTCGTCAGTTCGACATACGCGACCTTCCAGTTGCCGTCGAGCGCAGGCAGCGCGTGGGCTGCGGCATGACCGTGCCCTTCCACGCATCAGAGAGCGGCACACTCAATTGTGCCCCGCGAAAGGCCTGTTGAGCCCGGCTCCCCCTAAGCAACACAACACAACCAGCACAACGACACCGCCGGTTTCGTGGCTTCCTGTTTTGCCCCGGTCGCAGGAGTTGTCCGCGAACCTTCCCGGACTTGTCCGTGATCGGTAACGGACGCATCCGTGGGTCCCTGCCTCTCGTCCTGCCCAGTGATCGCAAGGTGATCGGGACCGGTGTGGCACTGCGTGAAGGGGACGGACATGGCGCGGCGGAGAAACAGGCGGGGCTGGAACAGCAAAGTGCTCGGCGCCGCGCTCGGGGTGACGTTGCTCGCCACCGGTGCCTCGGTGTGGACCGCGCAGGCCGGTACCGCGGACGGCTCATCATCGGAGGCGACAGCCCCGGCCACACCGGTCAGTGACGTGAGACCGACCGCGGTGACCATCGCACACGCCTCGGACGCGGGGACTCGCGGCATCAACATCACCATCGACGACGGCCCCGACCCCGAATGGACCCCTCAAGTGCTCGACGTGCTGCGTCAGTACAAGGTGAAGGCCACGTTCTGCATGGTGGGCCCACAGGCCCAGGCGCACCCGGACCTCGTGAAGAAGGTCGTCGCGGCCGGGCACCGGTTGTGCGACCACTCGGTGTCGCACGACACCGCCATGGACAAAAAGTCCGAGGCCTACCAGTCGCAGCAGATTCTCGACGCCGAGCGCATGATCACCAAGGCCTCCGGGGGCGTACGCCCGATGTACTACCGGGCACCCGGCGGAGCCTTCACCCCCTACAGCCGCAAGCTCGCCGCTTCCCGGGGCATGCGCCCGCTGGGCTGGAACGTGGACAGCAAGGACTTCGAGCGGCCGGGTACGGACACCATCGTCGCCACCGTCGAGCAGGAGCTGCCCAACGGACCGACCCTCCTCTTCCACGACGCGGGCGGCGACCGCACCCAGACCGTCGAGGCTCTGCGCCGTGTTCTCCCCCAACTCAAGGAACAGGGCTACTCCTTCGGCTTCCCGGTGCGCTGAGCCTCGACGCCGGGCACGAGCCGTGGCGGTGCGAGACCGTACGGGCCCGCATGCTTTTGCCCAGCGAGCCCACCGCGCAGCGCCTGCCCGACGCGACACCGGTCCTGCACGCTGCCCGCGTCACCTGCGGCACCGGCGACCAGGCCCTGCTCCTCGAAGAACTCCGCATCGCAGCAGACCGCACCGAAATCACCTACCGGATCACAGCCAACGAGGAACCCACACCGCGCAGTAATTCCTCAACGCCCACACCTCCGGCATGCCATGCTCAGAACATGAGCGCGTTCAGAAGTGATCTGGACCTGGAGGTCTACGACGTCACCGGCAACGGGGTGCAGGTCGACGTCGCAACCAACGCCAACGACGGCACAGTTCGGCTGGCGGTGCTGTTCACCCAGGAGATCTACCTGTCAGCCGATAGCGCCGAGCGAGTTGCCCAATCGCTGCTGCGCGCCGCGGCACACGCCCGCCGCTTCGAGCCGAAGACCGACCAAGAGCCGTAGATCGGTCGTAACAGCCCTCACTTGCTCAAGGGCTCGCCTGCCGCGCGCCGGGCAGCCCGGCTCCCCGGTCGGGCATGCGGCGTGACTGCCGATCCCGTCCGGTCGCCCTCACCACGGCACACCGGAGGCCGCACACCCTTAACCGGCCGACTCGGGCAGGGCTCGCTAAGCGGGGGACCGTTGGCCACGAAGACTTGCCGGACCCCGATGAGCCGGGCAGTTTCCTGCCCAACGGGGGGGTTCCGTGGCCAGGGCGACTCGCAGACGGAGTCCGCGTTGCCTCATCGCCGTCCTGGAGGCCGCGTGAGATCGCAGCCGCGAACTGGCCTCCGGAATCAACTGACCTATGGCTATACGCCACTGCACCGCCCCACGCCGTCCCACGCCGCCCCACGCCCGAGTGCTGCGCGGGGCGGCGCCATGAGAAGGACGGGCGATGTGAGAGCAGCCCTCACATGGCGGCGCGGTCCATCAGTGAGAAGAACGCGTCACCGCGGACGACTTCGAACGGGTCCTTCAGGAGTGCGGCGAGATCCGCGATATCGCTCGGGGTCCAGTCCCAGGCGTTGATCGCGGCGGCGATGAACATCGGCTTCGACGTGTCCCGCCCCTCGATGTGCCGGAGCAGCGCGTCGCGGAACTCCTCGCCCTTGCCTTGCGGGTAGAAGTTGCCGATCACCGGGATCCCGGCGGGCCGTACCTGCAGGTCGCCGGTTTCCCAGGACTGGATGACGCCGCGCACCGATGTGTTCTTGCGGTAGGACGTCATGACCCGCTCGTCGAAGGGGACCCAGCCGTCGCCCGCGGTGTTGCGGGGGTTGTAGGCGTAGGCCAGATCCATGCCGGTGCGGCGCAGGAAGCGGCCGCTGAGCGCCGTGTACGCGTCCAGAGCCTCTTCGGGCCAGGACCCGGGGTAGGTGTAACCCGCCCCGGACGGGCCGGAGATGAGCAGGTCGTTGGCGGTCGCGGTCCTCTGGTAGTACGCGAGGAGCGCTGGTCCGATGTCGGCGAGCAGGGGGCTCACCGTCCAGTTGACGGGCACGGTGCCGCGCTTGGGGTCGTCCCAGATGTCCCGCATCCGGCGCTGGCAGTACTGGACGTTGTCGCCCTCGCCGACCGTCAGCGTCACGTAGACGCGGTTGTGGAGCTCGGCCTTCGGACGGGGCCGTACGCGGTCGGAGATCTTCGCCGGGGTGCCGGCGTGCACGGTCCCGTTCATGTAGAAGTCGGCGGGCACGACCGGGATGCCGTGCTGCGAGGCGCGGTCGACGCCGCCCCACTCGCCGGCCACGTCGTTGGAGAACCAGCCGGTGTACGGGGTGGTCGGCTCGAGCTTGGCGAACGTCTCGTCCAGCAGTTTGCCGGTGTCGCCCGAGGGTGGCAGCCACAGCACCATGGCGTTGCTCGCCACCACGTAGTCCCGGAAGTACGGGAAGGGCTCGACGCGGGTGGGCGCGGTGGTGGTGGCGGTGACCAGGTACTGGTTCCACATGTCGACGTCGACCGTCAGTTCCTTGGCGCCGGCGGGCACGGTGAGTCGGTAGACGAAGTAGCCGCCGCCGTCGCTGAACCGGTTCGACTTGTCCCCGAGGGAGGAGTTGAGGCCGTCGAACAGGTAGGGCTTCTCGGCGTCGGTGCCCGGCGTGAACGAGGCGATGTCCTTGCCGTCGGCCTTCACGGTGACCGAGGCGACCGACGCGCCCCAGCCGTCGTCGCCGAAGGAGTCCTGGAACCGAAGGTAGACATCGTTGTCGCCGCCGAGTTCCGGGCTGAGGTCGAGCGTGCGGACCTTGCGGTTGGAGGTGTCGCGGATCCGCTCGGTCTCTCGTGCGACCTCGCGCCACTTGACCCCGGTCACGTTGACGGTCCGGCTCGGCGGGAGGCCTGCCAGCAGGGCGTGGCTGCAGTGCGGGAAGAGGTGGTCGAGCTGCCAGCGGTAGGTGGCCAGGACGTCGTCCGCGTCGAAGCGGCCACGCAGGTCGGTGACGGTCTTCAGACCGTGGGTCTTCGCCTGTTCGGCGGTGGCGGCGACGGCGCCGTGGAGGCCGGCGAGCGTGGTGGCGACGTTGACCGAATCGGGTACGTCGGGGTCGATGATGACGGCGCCGCGCACCTCGTCGCGGTAGCGGTCGACCAGGGCGAGGGCATCGGCGTGGTGGGTGGCCTTCGCGCCGGTGCCGGCGAGCCAGCGCAGGTCGACCTCACCGCTGTCGAAGTTGAAGTAGAGCCGTGGGTCGCGCCGGTTGACGACACCCTGAAGGGTCGTCAGCAGTAGTTGGTCGTTGCCGTTCAGCTTGCTGAGGTCGGCGACGTCGAGCCTGGTGGCCCGGCCGAAGGTCGGCAGGAGGCGGGCCGCCGCGCTGCGCTCGGCGGCTCCGGCCTGCTGGGGCAGGCTGACCCCGAGGCTCCCGGCGGCCAGGAACGCGCCGCCCGCCTGCAGGAGATTTCTTCGTGACACCATCGACGATCACTGCTCCTCGAAAGCCTGACATCGTTGTAAACAGTCGGCGAAAGTAAGCCCCTCGACGGCATGTTGTCCATGGGTAGGCGCAGATTCCTGCCGCGGTGGACCAACTTCGCGACCTCCGACCGGCAATTACGTCCCAGGCATTGACGGCCTTGCGTCAACTGATCTACTTTGCGCGGCACTTGGCTTTCCATCGTTGTAACTCGGTCACCAGGAGCATGAGTTGAACAGACGCACCCTTCTTGCCGCCTCCCTCGCCGCCGCGACCACCGCCGCCGTCTCGGGCTGCGGCAGCGGGTCCGGCCGCAAGCCAGGTGAGCTCGAGGTCCTCTACCGCGTGGAGAAGACCTGGCCGCACCTGGAGAAGATGCTGAAGGAGGCCAAGAAGGAGTACGAGGCCGCGCACAAGGGCGTCACCGTCAAGCTGACACCGGTCCAGGGCAGCAGCGAGGACTACTACACCAAGCTCGCCCTCCTGAACCGCTCCCCCGGCTCCGCCCCCGACGTCTACTTCCACGACACCTTCCAGGTCAACGCCGACGTGGCCGCCAAGAAACTGGCCCCACTGGACTCCTACCTCGCCAAGTGGCCCGACTGGCAGGAGCAGTTCCCCGAATCGCTGCGCCAGGCGGCCCGTGGCCTGGACGGCAAGACGTACGGCGTCCCGATCTCCACCGACAACCGCGGCCTCTGGTACAACAAGGACGTCTTCAAGTCCGCCGGACTGCCCGAGAACTGGGCCCCCAAGACCTGGGACGACATCCTCGACGCGGCCCGCACCATCAAACGCAAGGTGCGCGGCGTCACCCCGTTCTGCATGTACTCCGCGAAGATCCACGGCGAGGGCGCCACCATGCAGGGATTCGAGATGCTCCTGTACGGCACTCCCGGCGGCACCCTCTTCGACCGCGGCAAGTGGGTGGCACGGAGCAAGGGAGTCACCGACTCCCTGAAGTTCATCGACACGATCTACCGCGAAGACCTCGGCCCCAAGAAGGCCGACGCCCTCAACGCCAAGCTCGCCGACAAGGCGCTGTTCGAGTGGTTCCCCGACGGCAAGCTCGGCATCAGCCTGGACGGCGGCTGGATCTCCGGCTCCTGGAAGCCGGCGGGACCGCACCCGTGGCCGGAGTGGACCGAAAGGATGGGCTGGGTCCCGATGCCCACGCAGGGCGGCGAGGCACCGGGCGCCGTCAGCATGTCGGGAGGCTGGGTCATGGCGGTCAGCTCGTACAGCAAGCTCAAGCAAAAGGGCTTCGACTTCATCACGGTGGCGCTGAACAAGAAGAACGCCGCCATGTACTCCGAGGGCTCCGGCGACCTCGCCGTCCGCAAGGACGTGGCGTCCGACCCGACCTACCTCAAGAGCGACCCCTCGATCGCGTTCTGGACCGGTCTCGCGAAGGTCACCCACTACCGGCCCGCCTACGAGCAGTACCCGAAGGTCTCCGCGCAGATCCAGGAGGCGATGGAGGCGGTCACCACCGGAAGCAGTTCCCCGGCGGACGCGGCGAAGCGATACGCCCAGGAAGTGAGCCGGATCGTCGGTGTAGACAACGTTGTCTCCACCTCATGACGATGACCACCTCCGTCCCGGCGAGGCGCACCCCGGTGAAGACGCCGCCACCGTCGCCGGGCCGCCGCTCGCTGCGTTGGCTCCTGCCGCTCGCACCCGCCCTGGTCCTCATCGCGGTCTTCCTCCTGGGGCCCATCCTGTGGAGCGTCTGGATCGCCTTCACCAATGAGACCCTCACCGGGTCGGCCTCCGTGAACTCGCACTTCGTCGGCCTGGACAACTTCACCAGGCTCTTCGACGACGACGCGTTCACCGGCTCGCTGATGCGCACCCTGGTCTTCGTCCTGTTCTCGGCCGTCCTCGGCCAGAATGTGCTCGGCCTCCTGATCGCCTTGGTGCTCCGCGGCAAGAACCGGGTCGTCAGAGGCGTGGTGAACGGTGTCGTCATCGCGGCCTGGGTCGTCCCCGAAGTCGTCGCCGCCGCCTGCTGGTTCTCGTTCCTCGACGAGAAGGGCACGCTCAACTCGATGCTCGGCGTGCACCAGGAGTGGCTGGTCTCCGCACCGATGCTCGCCGTGATCCTCGCCAACACCTGGCGCGGCACCGCGTTCTCCATGCTCGTCTACTCAGCGGCCCTGTCCGAGGTGCCTCGTGACGTGCTGGAGGCAGCGAAGGTCGACGGCGCCTCCACCGGCCGCACCTTCTTCAGTGTCACCCTGCCGCTGATCCAGCGCTCCGTGCTCTCCAATCTGATGCTGACCACGCTGCAGACCCTCGCGAGCTTCGGCCTGATCTACGCCCTGACCGGCGGCGGCCCGGGCGAGGAGAGCCAGACCACGCCGCTGTACATGTACGAGCAGGCGTTCAAGTACTTCGAGGTCGGGTACGGCAGCGCCATCGCCCTGGTGATGCTCCTGTTCGGCGCATTGCTGTCGCTGGTGTACCTGCGACTGATCAAGGTGGAGGACTGATGACCCGCTGGGGCGCGCGCACCGCGTCGCACGCCGTGATCGTGTTGATCACGCTCTGCTTCCTCGGCCCGTTCGTGTGGGTGCTGCTCTCCTCCGTGCAGCCCGGCTCCTCCCCGGCCGCCGAACTGTCCTTCTCCTTCTCGCTCGCCAACTTCCGGGCTGTCCTGAACTGGGACACGGTGTACGGGCCGCTACTCAACTCCGTGGTCATCTCCGGCTCCACGGCCCTGCTCACGGTCGTCGTCTCCGGACTCGCCGCCTACCCGCTCTCCCGCTACCGGCTGCGCTACAAACGGCACTTCATGCTCACGCTCCTGTTCTCCACGGGCCTGCCGCTGACCGCGATCATGGTTCCGGTCTACGCGATGTTCTTCCGCTTCCAGCTGTACGGCTCCGTAGCGGCGATGGTGCTGTTCCTGACGGCCAGCGCGCTGCCGTTCGCCATCTGGATGATGAAGAACTTCATGGACGGCGTGCCGGTCAGCCTGGAGGAGGCCGCCTGGGTGGACGGCGCGGGCTGGGTCCAATCACTGCGCCGCGTGGTGGCACCTTTGATGGCGCCGGGCGTCGCCGTCGTCGCGATCTTCGTGTTCGTCGGCCAGTGGGGCAACTTCTTCGTCCCGTTCGTCCTGCTCGACACCCCGGAGAAGCAGCCGGCCGCGGTCACCATCTACTCGTTCTTCTCTCAGTACGGCCAGGTGGCGTACGGGCAGCTGGCGGCCTTCTCCGTCATCTACACGACCCCGGCCGTCCTGCTCTACGTCCTCGTCAACAAGTACCTCTCCGGCTCGTTCAACATGGCCGGATCGGTGAAGGGATAGCACGGTGCGCATCATCGGTGTCGAGCCGACCGACCTGTTCGTCGGTCCCGCTGACCAACCCCTGCAGGTCGTCCGGGTCGAGCTCAGCGAGCCCGTCCCGGTCGTCGTCAGCGGCCCCGGCGCCCACGGCATGGGCGCGGCAGGCCAGTCGGGCAAGCCCGTGGAGATCGGGGTGCGCTGCGAGGCCGCGCCCGGCACCGTCGTCCCCCTGACGGTGACCGCCGGCGATCAGGTGGCGCACGCCGAACTGACGGTGGCGGAGCCGGGCTGGACGGTGTGGATGGTGCCGCACTTCCACTACGACCCGGTGTGGTGGAACACGCAGGCCGCGTACACCACCACCTGGGACGACGCGGGCGACACGGCGCAGCAGTTCCGGATCGACTGGCAGTACACCGGCTTCGAGCTGATGCGGCTGCACCTGCGGACCGCGCGCCGTGACCCCGACTACCGGTTCGTGCTGGCCGAGGTCGACTACCTCAAGCCGTACTGGGACGCGCACCCCGGCGACCGCGCCTATCTGCGCCGCCTCCTGCGCGAGGGCCGCGTCGAATTGATGGGCGGCACCTACAACGAGCCCAACACGAACCTCACCTCCGCCGAGTCCACCGTCCGTAACCTCGTGTACGGCATCGGCTTCCAGCGCGGCGTCATGGGCGGCGACCCTCAGACAGCCTGGCAGTTGGACGTGTTCGGGCATGACCCGCAGTTCCCCGGCCTCGCCGCCGATGCCGGGCTCACCTCGTCGTCGTGGGCACGCGGCCCGCACCACCAGTGGGGCCCGATGCTCACCGACCGCGACCGGGAGCAGGACGGCTGGGGCGACCCCTCGACGATGCAGTTCCCCGCCGAATTCGAATGGCTCTCGCCCAGCGGCCGCGGCGTCCTCACCCACTACATGCCGGCGCACTACAGCGCCGGCTGGTGGATGGACTCCGCCACCAGCCTCGCCGAGGCGGAGGACGCGGTCCTGGAGCTGTACCGCCTGATGAAGAACGTCGCCGCGACCCGCAACGTGCTCCTCCCGGTCGGCACCGACTACACCCCGCCCAACCGGTGGGTCACCGAGATCCACCGGGACTTCGCCACCCGCTACACCTGGCCGCGCCTGAAGTGTGCCCTGCCGAGCGAGTTCTTCGCGGCCGTGCGCGGCGAGCTGACCGAACCCTCGCCGCAGACCAGAGACATGAACCCGGTCTACACCGGCAAGGACGTGTCGTTCATCGACACCAAGCAAGCGCAGCGCGCGGCCGAGTCGCTGCTCACGGAGGCCGAGACGTTCGCCACCCTCGCCTCCGTGGAGACAGGCGCGGACTACCCGCACGCCCGCATCGACAAGGCGTGGCGGCAGCTCGCGTACGGCGCCCACCATGACGCGATCACCGGCTCCGAGTCCGACCAGGTCTACCTCGACCTGCTCACCAGCTGGCGGGAGGCCTACGACACCGGGCGCGACGTCCTGGATGTCTCGCTGCGCCGCCTGGGCCCCGCCGCCGAGGACACGGTGACCGTCTTCAACCCGTCGGCGTGGCCGCGCACCGACCTGGTCCGCATCCGCCTCGCTCATCCCGAACCCGGCTTCAGCGGCTGGGAGTTGGCGGACGGCACGCCACTCGTCCTGGAGCACGCGCTCCACCACCCTGACGGCTCGCTCGCCGAAGCCGACGTGGTCTTCCTCGCCGCCGACGTCCCGCCGCTGGGCTACCGCACCTTCCGCCCCCTTCCCTCCCGTACGGCATCGCGCTGGGCGCCGTCGCCCGACGGCACGACCCGCATCGCGAACTCCACGCACGTCCTCGAAGTGGACCCCGGACGCGGCGGCTGCGTCTCCCGGCTGACCGTCGAGGGCCGCGAACTGCTCCAGGCCGGCCGCGTCGGCAACGAACTCCTGGTCTACGAGGAGTACCCGGCGCACCCCCGCTACCACGAGGGCCCCTGGCACCTCGTACCGAACGGGGCCGTGACCGGCTCGGCGTCCGCGCCGGCCACATCCGTGCGGACCGAGACGAGCGCCCTCGGCGAGCGGATCACGGTGACCGGCACGGTCGGCCCGGTGCGGTACACCCAGACCCTCACTCTCTGGCACGGCGTCGACCGTCTCGACGGCGTCACGCACATCGACGCGTTCGACGGGGCCGACCGGCTGCTGCGGCTGCGCTGGCCGGTGCGGGTGCCCGGCGCGCTGCCGGTCAGCGAGGTCGCGAACGCCGTCATCGGGCGCGGTTTCGGTCTGATCGACGTGGACTCCGCGGAGCACCCCTGGACCCTCGACAACCCGGCGAACAACTGGTTCGCCCTGTCGTCCACCGCACGCGTCCGGCTTCCCGACGGGGACCGCGCTCTCGGCATCGCCGAGATCGTCACGCCCGACGGCGCCGGCGCCAAGGACCTCGCCGTCGCCCTGGTGAAGGCGGGCGTGACCAGCACCTGCTCGGCCGCGCCCGGCGCCCGCTACGGCGACCTCGCCGTGGACTCCAACCTCCCCGACGTACGCATCGCGCTCGGGGGCCCGGACGAAAACCCCTTCACCGCCGAGGTGTTGACGGGAGAGTACGCCGACGCGTTCGCCGCGCAGTTCGCGGCGACCGGCCGGGCCCGTCTGTGGGTGCCGGCCGAGAGTCCGCTGGAGAAGGTGTGGGTGCCGGGCGCCGACCTGCGCGCCGCACACGCGCTGCCGGTGCTCGTCGTGGCCGGTGAGGGCGCGGTGGACGACCTGGTCGCGGACCTGGACGACGCGACGATCGAGGTCACGCACGGCGGCCCGCTCACCGAACCGCCGCTCGACGACTACACGGTCGCCCTCGTCAACCAGGGTGTCCCCGGCTTCGCGGTGGACTCCGGCGGCGCCCTGCACCTGTCGCTGATGCGCTCCTGCACCGGCTGGCCGTCCGGCGTATGGATCGATCCGCCGCGGCGCACGCACCCGGACGGCTCCACGTTCCAGCAGCAGCACTGGACCCACTCCTTCGACTACACGCTCATGGCCGGACCGGGTGACTGGCGCGCGCAGAGCCTGGTCCCGCGCGCCCACGACGTCAATCACCCGCTGCGCGCGGTACGCGGCGAAGGCGCAGGCCGGCCGCAGACGCGGTCGTTCCTCGCGGTGGAACCGGCGGGCCAGGTCGTCCTCAGCGCGCTCAAGCCCACGGGGAACCCCCTGGCGGAGGGTGAACTTCCCTCGCCCGTCACGGGATTGACGCTGCGCCTGTACGAGGCGACCGGCCGCCCGGTCCAGGCCGCTCTGGCCACAGACCTCCCCCTCACCTCGGCCCACCGCGCCACCCTGCTGGAGCACCCCCAGACCCCGCTCGCCGGGCTCACCGTCGACCTCGGCGGCATGGACATCGCCACGGTCGTCGCCCGACTCCCACGGGCGCACGGCGCAGTGGAGCCCGGCCACGAGCCCGACCAGCCGGTGTTCACCCGCTACTGGCTGCACAACACCGGCCCGGCCCCCACCGGGAACCTGCCCGTGGCCGTCCACCTGCACCCGCCGGTGCTGCACGGCGCGGGCGACATCACCCTCACCGTGGCGTCCAGCCTCACGCAAGCGTCCACCGCCGGAGAGGTCCAGCTGCTGCTCCCGCAGGGCTGGTCGGCGGACACGACCGCGGTGCCGTACGACCTCGAACCGGGCGGCCACCTGGCCCGCGACCTGCGCGTCACGCCGGCCCCGTCGGCGGAACCGGGAACGTACTGGCTGCGGGCGCGCACGACGTACGGCGGGCAGACCTTCGAGGACGTGACCCGCGTCCTGATCGGCGAGGCGCCCGCGGCCGAGCCGGCGGCGACCCTGCGGACGACGGCGCTACGACTGGCACCAGGAGAAGCGGGGACGCTCGACGTACATGTCACGTCGGACGCCCGTACCCCCGTCCACGTCCAGGCCCAGCTCATCAGCCCCTGGCAGACGTTCGACCTGTTCCCGCACTGGAACACGGGCACGGAGATCCCGGCGCGGGGTGAGCACACCCTGCGTTTCCCGGTGTCCGTCCCCGCCGGGACCCGGCCGGGGCGCTGGTGGGCCGTCGTCAAGCTCGCGGCCGCCGGATGGCTGCACTACACCGAGGCGGTCGAGATCGAGGTCGCCCCGTGACGCACACTCACGCCGCGGCCGTCGTCGGTGACCGTACCCTCACAGAAGCCGAGGTGGAGGCCCGCGTGGCGGCACTGCGGCGCGGCCCCCTGGCGCCACGTCTGCCTCGCCCCGGAACAGCGGACGCGCGCAACCTGCGCCGCTGGGTGGTCCAGGTCATGACGTACGAGGCGGTCGTCGAAGCGGAGGCGGCGGCGCTGAACCTGCCGTCTCGACCACCCTTCACCAGGGACGGGTTGCGCCTGGTCGACGCCTTGCGGATGGGCGGAGTGACGGCGGCGGTCCTGGCCTCGCTGCCGGTGGCACCCGCGGTACGCGCCCGGGTCACCGCCGACGTCGCCGTACCGGAGCCCGCGGTCCGCGACTACTACGCCCGCAACCGTGACCTGCACCCCGGCCCTTACGAAGCGGAGCGTCCTGCTGTCGAGCACGAACTCCACCAGGCAGCCGCCGACCGCCACTTCACCCTGTGGCTGGAACGCCGCCACGCCGAATCGGTGACCCTGATGCCCGGCTACGAACACCCCGCGGACCCCCGCCACGCGGACGCCACGCATCGTCACTAGCGCCGCATCAGGCAACGTTCGCCCTGGTGAGGAACCAAGCCAACACAGCCACACCGATGGGCAACGCAACAAGGTAGCCGACGAGGATACCGACGCCCGGATCAGCCAGCGCAGGAAAGGCCCAGTTCACTGCTGCAGCCACGAGCAGTCTCACCGTTGCCAGCGCAAGGAGAGCGGCAACAACGGCAAGCCGACGCGGCGGGGCCGCCCCGCTGTACAACTCAGCCGCAGGGCCGATCGCGATCAGGCCCGTCACGATGAGGACGAAACCCGTGTCGGGCAGCCACCCGAACGGCCACCCCACCAGAGCGACCAACCCAGAGAAAGCGAGGCCGCCCAGTTCCAGCACGACGGTGGCCACTACCGGGTGGTCCCACGAGGGGCGTCGGATCGAGCCGCTCCCACTGTCCTTCTCATCAGCCACGTCATCAGAGTAGCCATCGACAGGGCGAACGTTGCCTGATGCGGCACTAAACCCCGATGAGAGGAAGTGTCTGTGGCCGAGCTCGACGAGCTGCTGCTGCAGCAGCGAGCACGACGGATCCACGACCTGTACGACGAGCTGAATCTGCGGGAACGAGGGCGGGTGTGGACCCGGGAGGAGTTCATGCTCGGCTTCATGGGCGACGTCGGAGACCTCGCCAAACTGGTGATGGCCGAGGAGGGCGCCCGTGAGATGCCCGGCGGGCGGCAGGCACTCGAGCACGAACTGGCCGACTGCCTGTGGTCCGTGCTGATTCTGGCGCACCGTTACGACGTGGACCTGCGAACCGCCTTCGGCCGCACGATGACGGAGCTGGAGCAGGCCATCACCGCGCGGCTTCCCGGGGAACGGTGAGCCGGGTGGAACGGGAGGTCATGGATCTCGACGCGTACGTCGCCCGGACGCGTACCGGGCCCTGCTACATCTGCGCCTTCCTCGCGGGAGAACCGGACTACCGGCACGAGACGGTCTACGAGGACGACGCGCACGTGGCCTACCTGGACAGGTACCCGACCCTGCCGGGCAAGGTGCTGGTCGCACCGAAGGCGCACATCGAGCACGTCGTGCGGGACCTGGACGAGGCGGCGTACAGCAGGCTGATGCTCGTGGTGCGCAAGGTGGCGCTGGCGGTGGAAAAAGTCTTCGCGCCGGAGCGGACGTACCTGCTGTCGCTGGGCAGCGCGCAGGGCAACAGCCACCTGCACTGGCACATCGCGGGGTTGCCGCAGGGGGTGCCCTACGAGCGGCAGCAGTACCACGCCCTGATGACAGAGAACGGGGTGCTCGCATCCACCGCGGAGGAGAGCGCGGACATCGCGAACCGGCTGCGCCGGGCGATCGGCTGAGAGCCGGGGACAGGGAACCGCCCGGTGGGACCGGCAAGGCTGCCGGTCCCACCGGGCGGTTCGCGTGACGCGGCGCCTACTGACCGCCGAGCCCCGTCGTGGCCACGGACTTCACCATCTGACGCTGGAAGATCATGAAGACCAGGATGAGCGGCACGGAAGCGAGCAGCCCAGAGGCGGCCAGCTGCGCGTACTGCAGTCCGTAGGAGTCCTTGACCGTCGCCAGGCCTACGGGCAACGTCATCAGGGACTGGTCGCTGGTGCTGATGAACGGCCACAGGAAGTTGTTCCAGGCGCCGATGAAGACGAAGATCGCCACAGCTGACAGGATCGGCCGGGACAGCGGCAGGACGACGCTGAGGAACACCCGGGCGTTGCTCGCACCGTCGAGCCGGGCCGCCTCCTCCAGCTCACGCGGGATGGCGTCGAAGAACCTCTTGAGGATGTACACCATCGGCGGCGCCACGACCTGCGGCAGGATCATGCCGGCGTAGGTGTCCACGAGGTTCAGCGAGAGCATCTCGCGGAACAGTGGAACGATCAGGATCTGCGGCGGCACCATGATCGACGCGATCGTCGCGGCGAACAGCAGCCGCCGGCCCCTGAAGAGCGTGCGCGAGAACCCGTACGCGGCGAGCGCGGACACCGCGACAGTCAGCACCGTGACCATCGCCGCCACGAAGAAGCTGTTCAGCGCCCACGTGGGGATCGTCCCGTGGCTGAAGATCTTGCCGTAGGCGGCGGTCGTGAAGCCGTGCTCCGGTATCCAGCCGTCGCCGACGGAGGTCGCGTCGGGTTCCGTCTTGAACGAGGTCACCAGCGCCCAGGCGATGGGCGCCAGCCACATCACGGCCATCAGGATCAGCGCGACCCCGGCGCCCACCTTGGCCCCGATCCCCGAACCGACCACCTGCTGTGGCTTGGTACTGCGTCGCCGAACGCGCATCCGCTCCTCGGCCCCGCCGGCCGGCCGGACCGTCGGGCGGTTCAGGGTGTCGGCAGTCATCGTCACGCCTCCTTGCGCGAGAAGAACTTGAGCTGCCCGATGGAGAGGATCAGCAGCAGGGCGAAGAAGATGTACGACATGGCGGCGGCGTAGCCGAGCCGGTAGCCGGTGAATCCGGTGTCGAAGATGTACTCGAGGACCGGCCGGGTGGATCCGTCCGGACCGCCCTTGGTGAGCAGGAAGATCTGGTCGAACACCTTGAGCGAGGCCAGCACCTGCAACACCGTGATCAGCGCGGTCGTTCGGTGGAGCTGGGGGATGGTGATGGACCAGAGGCGACGCCAGGCACCGGCACCGTCGATCGCGGCGGCTTCGTAGAGCTGGTCGGGCACGGACTGCAGGGCGGCCAGGTACAGCAGGAAGTTGAAGCCGACGGTCCACCAGACGGTGATCAGGACCACCGACCACATCGCGTAGCGCTCCTCGACGAGCCAGCCCACGCCGTCCAGGCCGATCGCGTTGAGGAAGGTGTTGAGCATGCCGGAGTCCGTCTGGAACAGCAGGAGCCCGACCTGCCAGATAACGGCGCTGGTGAGGAGGTACGGAGCGAAGAAGGCGAGCCGCCACAGCCACTGGCCGGGCAGCCCGGCGTGCACGAGGAGCGCCATGACCAGGGCGAAGACGACGAGGGGGACGGTGGACATGGCCGTGAAGAGCACGGTGTGGCCGATCGTCTCCCACATCTTCGAGTCGGTGAGGGCCTCGGCGTAGTTGCCGAACCCCACGAATGTGGAGTCGCCCCGGCCGGTGAGGCTGGAGTTGGTGAAGCTCATCCACAGACCCCAGACGAGCGGGACCACCAGGAAGAGCGCGAATACCACCAAGAACGGGGCGATGAACAGCGGCCCCGATGCGCGGCCGCCGAGCGAGCGACGGGCGGTGCGGCCGCCGCGAGCCTGCCATGTACTCATGACAACGATTCCTCTCGTGCGGCTCAAGCCGGGTTGGGCTTGCTCAGGTAGAAGTCGAGAGCCTTGACCATCTTGTCGACGGCGACGGACGCGGAGTTGGCGCCCACAAGGGCGGTCTGCATCGCCTGGCACATCTGGACCTGCGAGTCCGCGCCGGCTCCCATGAACCAGGCGGGCGGGTCGAGCGCCGGAGTCTTCGCGGCGGCCGCGTACTCGACCTGCGGCTCCAGATGCCGGTACTTCTGCGACTCGACGATCGGCAGGTAGCCGGGAATGTGCCCGGCCTGGGCCCAGGTGAAGCTGGCCTTGAACAGTTCGGCGACCAGACGGTGCGTGGTGCGCCGCCGCTCCTTGTCGGGATTGTCCTGGTGCGGCAGTACGAACATGTGGGCATCGGCCCAGCCCGCGGGGCTGTCGTAGATCTGGGGGAACGGGGCGGCGCCCAGCTCGATGCCCTTGATCTTGCTGAACGCGGCGGAGTCCCACTCGCCGGTGAAGATCAGCGGAGCCTTGCGGGAGGCGAAGGCGCCCACCGACGTGGCCGGGTCCATGGTCCGGCACTGGGGTGCGACCAGCTTCTGCATGAAGGTGATGACCTCGACGGCCGTGTCCTTGTCGAGGCGAGTCTTCTTGCCGGACAGGTCGAACTCGGCGCCCGTCTGCTGGTACAGGGACCAGAACATCCGCCAGTTCTGGGCGGCGTCGTTGACATGGCCGTACACCGGCCCGAGGCCGCCTTTGTTGACGGAACGCAGCTTCTTCGCCGCCTCCAGACAGCCCTCCGGGCCTCCGAAGGGAAGGAGCTTGCCGTCGCTGTCGACCAGACCCGCCTTGTCCATCACCTCCTTGTCGTAGAAGACGACGAAGGGGTGGGTGTCGAGCGGCAGCGCGTACTGGCCGCCGTCGTACCGGCCGCGCTTGGCCGTGACCGGGTTGATCTGGTCCAGGCTCACCCCGAACTCCCGGAACAGATCCATGTCCCAGGGGTCGAGCAGCCCGCCCGGCGCATACCCGGCGAACCGCGACACGTGCATGATCGCGACGTCGGGCGCGCGGCCGCCGGCCGAGGCCATCGCCAGCTTGGTGTAGTACGACTGGCCCCAGTCCAGCACCGTCGTGGTCACCTTCAGGCCGGGAGCCCTGCCCTCGACGGTGGCGACCATCTGCTTCATCAGGCCGCCGTCGCCGCCGGTGAAAGGGTTCCAGTACTGGATGGTGCCGGTGCTCGCGGCGGCGATCGAGCTGCACGCGCTCAGGGCCGGGACTGTCGCGGCCGCGGCGGCCCCGAACAGGGCGCCGCTCAGCAGGCTCCTGCGGGAGACGGCCATCACGCCGCCCCCTCGTCGTCCGACTCGATGGCGGCCGAGCGCAGTTGAGCCGCACGGACCCGCTCGACGTCGAGCTTGACGGAGCGGTCGAAGCGGTAGACGCCGTTCTGCTCCTGGAACACGTCGGTGAGCTGGG